>NZ_QTPV01000020.1:0-116679 GCF_003857985.1 Burkholderia sp. Bp9090 | reverse complement strand
GGGCTTACGGGTACCGCGACGACGAATACTTCTTCCTCAAGATCCGCGCCGCGTTCCCCGGTAATCCTCGATGAACCAAAAAAAGGCCCGGCACTCGCAGTGTCCGGGCCAACGCGTGATCGTGCCGTGCGACAGCGATACGCTTGCGTGGTTCGCAACGGGCATCACCCGTCACGCATTCGATGGTATGCGACGCGATCCATCGCGAACCGGGGATTGAACACCTTGAAGCGGGCGTGTCGGCACGCCCGCATCGGCTCACAGCTGCGCGAGCGCCTGGTCGAGATCGGCGAGCAGGTCGTCGATGTGCTCGATGCCGATCGACAGCCGTACCGTTTCCTCCTTCACGCCGGCCTTCGCGAGCTCGGCCGGCGACAGCTGGCGGTGCGTCGTCGAGGCCGGATGCGTCGCGAGCGACTTCGTGTCGCCGATGTTGACGAGCCGCGTGAACAGCTTCAGCGCATCCTGGAACTTCGCGCCGCCGTCGCGTCCGCCCTTCACGCCGAACGTCAGGATGCCGGGCGCGCGGCCCGACAGGTAGCGCGCGACGAGCACATGATCCGGGTGATCGGGCAGCCCCGCGTAGTTCACCCATTCGACGTGTTCATGGCGCGCGAGATGCTGCGCGATCTTCAGCGCGTTGTCGCTGATGCGCTCGATGCGCAGCGCGAGCGTCTCGATGCCTTGCAGGATCTGGAACGCGTTGAACGGCGAGATCGCCGCGCCCATGTTGCGCAGCGGCACGACGCGCGCGCGGCCGATATACGCGGCCGGCCCGAACGCTTCGGTGTAGACGACACCGTGATAGCTGACGTCGGGCTCGTTGAGCCGCTTGAAGCGGTCCGCGTGCTGCGCCCACGGGAACTTGCCCGAATCGACGATCGCGCCGCCGAGGCTCGTGCCGTGGCCGCCGAGATACTTCGTCAGCGAGTGCACGACGATGTCCGCGCCGTGTTCGAACGGACGCAGCAGGTACGGCGACGGCACCGTGTTGTCCACGATCAGCGGGATACCGTGGCGATGCGCGACTTCCGCGAGCGCGGCGATGTCGGTCACGTTGCCGAGCGGATTGCCGACCGATTCCGCGAAGATCGCCTTCGTGCGCGCGTCGATCAGCGGCTCGAACGACGCGGGGTCGCGCGGATCGGCGAAGCGCGTCGTGATGCCGTATTGCGGCAGCGTATGCGCGAACAGGTTGTAGGTGCCGCCGTACAGCGAACTGGCGGACACGATGTTGTCGCCGGCTTCCGCGATCGTCTGGATCGCGTACGTGACGGCCGCCTGGCCCGACGCCAGCGCCAGCGCGCCGATGCCGCCCTCGAGCGCGGCGATCCGCTGTTCGAGCACGTCGGTCGTCGGGTTCATGATCCGCGTGTAGATGTTGCCCTGGACCTTCAGGTCGAACAGGTCTGCGCCGTGCTGCGTGTCGTCGAATGCGTACGCAACGGTCTGGTAGATCGGCACCGCGACCGCGCGCGTGGTCGGGTCGGGTCGATAGCCGCCGTGCACGGCGATGGTTTCGAGGCGCCAGTTCGAAGAGGCCTGATCGGTCATGAGTGCTCCATCTGTTGTTGTCGTGGTCGAGCGATTATAGGAGCAGGTGCGCTGCCGTCCTTAGAACGAATGGTTTGTTGCTTATGGGGCCGCCGCGCATAGAATGCGTTTTTCTTCCGATGAAGGGTGCGCGATGGACCAGGATCAGTGGAACAAGGTGGATGCGTATTTCTCCGCGACGCTCGTGCCGACCGACGACGCGCTCGACGCCGCGCTCGCGGCGAGCGACGCGGCCGGGCTGCCCGCGATCAACGTCGCGCCGAACCAGGGCAAGCTGCTGCAGCTGCTCGCGACGATTCGCGGCGCACGGCGCATCCTCGAAGTCGGCACGCTCGGCGGCTACAGCACGATCTGGCTCGCGCGCGCGTTGCCGCCGGACGGCCGGCTCGTGACGCTCGAACTGAACCCCGATCACGCGAAGGTCGCGACGCGGAACATCGCGCGCGCCGGGTTCGCGGATGTCGTGTCGGTGGTGGTCGGCAGCGCGAAGGACAGCCTCGCGCGGCTCGTCGATGCGGGCGAGGCGCCGTTCGACTTCATCTTCATCGACGCGGACAAGGACAACAACGCCGCTTATCTGGACGCCGCGCTGAAACTGTCGCGGCCCGGCACGGTGATCGTCGTCGACAACGTCGTACGAGGCGGGCGCGTGGCCGATCCGGACAACCGTGAGCCGGACGTCGTCGGCGTGCGCGACGGGTTCGCGCGGATCGTCGCCGAGCCGAACCTCACGACGACCGCCTTGCAGACGGTCGGGCTGAAGGGCTGGGACGGGTTTTCGATCTCGATCGTCGGCGCGTGACGTGACGGTGGCGCATCACCGCGGTCGTCGGCCGCACCGGACGTGCGATACGGTCGCGGCCACGGATCTTTCATCGAGCGCGGCCGCCCGGCCTTCGGCCGCGCGCCGCGCTATCCTTTCACGCACACCACCTGACGCAGCGTGTGCACCACTTCGACGAGGCTGCGCTGCGCCGCCATCACCGCATCGATGTCCTTGTAGGCCATCGGGATCTCGTCGACGACACCCGCGTCCTTCCGGCATTCGACGCCGCGCGTCGCCTTGACCTGGTCGTCGACCGTGAAGCGGCGCTTCGCTTCGGTCCGGCTCATCGCGCGGCCGGCGCCGTGGCTGCACGAGCAGAAGCTCTCCGGATTGCCGAGCCCGCGCACGATGAAGCTTTTCGCGCCCATCGAACCCGGAATGATGCCGAGCTGTCCCTTCTGCGCGGATACGGCTCCCTTGCGCGTGACGAGCACGTCCTCGCCGAAGTGGCGTTCGCGCTGCACGTAGTTGTGGTGGCAGTTCACCGCGTGCTCGTCGACCGCGAACGGTTTCGCGATCACGCCGCGCGCCGCGCCGATCACCGCGTCCATCATCGCCTGCCGGTTGCGGCGCGCGTAGTCCTGCGCCCAGCCCACCGCTTCGACGTAGTCGTCGAAGTGCCGGCTGCCCTCGGTGAAATACGCGAGGTTGCGATCCGGCAGGTTCGCGATGTGCTGCCGCATGTCGGCCTGCGCGAGTTCGATGAACAGGCTGCCGATCGCATTGCCGACGCCGCGCGAGCCGCTGTGCAGCATGAACCACACGCGATCCGCTTCGTCGATGCACACCTCGATGAAGTGGTTGCCCGTGCCGAGCGTGCCCAGATGCGCGTAGTGGTTCGTCTTTTCCAGCTTCGGATACTTGCCGACGATCCGCTGGAAGCCCGGCAGCAGCGACTTCCACGACTCCGTCACGGCGGCCGGCGTGCGATCGCCCCATGCGCCCGGATCGCGGCGGCCCGGCGCGCGGCCGTGCGGCACCGCGCGTTCGATCGCGCTGCGCAGCCCGCCGAGCGCGTCCGGCAGGTCCGCCGCCGTGAGCGTCGTGCGCGCGGCCATCATCCCGCAGCCGATGTCGACGCCGACCGCGGCCGGGATGATCGCGCCCTTCGTCGGGATCACGCTGCCGATCGTCGAGCCCTTGCCGAGGTGGACGTCGGGCATCACCGCGACGTGCTTGAAGATGAACGGCATCTGCGCGGTGTTGCGCAATTGCGTGCGCGCGTCGTCCTCGACCGCGACGCCTTGCGTCCACATCTTCACCGGCTTGCCGTTCGCCAGTTCCATCACCTGAAAATCATCGTGACTCATTTGCTTCACCTTCGAGCGCCCCTTCAGTCGTCCGGCGCAAGCTCTTGAACGCATGATGCTTCCATCTATTCTTGTCTTTTTCTTCACTGGCTGCCGGCCGACGTGCGTTGGCCGAATCGGGGTACGACGCGACCGGGTCGACTCGATTCGCGGAGTGCTCGCTGCACGGTAGCCGCGCGTGAACGATGTTCCACCATTCACGCGCGGCAGATCGCGATGATCTCCGCGCTGGCCGCGTCGTCGAACGGCGCGCCTTGCCAGTCGCCGTACCAGTGCGCCGACGAGAAGCCGGCGGCCGCGACACGCGCCTGCAGGTCGGGTTGCGAGATGAAGCGCAGCCGGCTCGCGTTCTTCACTTGCGTATCGTCGCGATGAAAGCGGTAGACCGTGTCGAACGACACGATCGGACCGTCGACCGCGGTCACCGCATGATGGAGTTCGACGCTGCCGAATTCGGGCGAATCGATGCGGGTGGCCGACGCCGCCGGAGTCCAGCCGAGCCACGGCTCGACACGCGGATTGCGGGTCTCGAACAGGAAGCGCCCGCCGTCGGCCAGCACGCGCCGCACGCCGCACAGCGTCGCGTCGATCTCCGCGTCGGTCAGCAGGCACTGGAACGCGTGCCCGGTCATCACGACGGCATCGAACGGCGCGCCGGGCGGCAGGCCGCCGAGATCGCACGCGAGCCAGCGCACCGCGCCGGCGCCGGGCTGGCGTCGCGCATGGTCGATCATCGCGGGTGCGGGGTCGATCGCGACGACGTCGTGCCCGGCCGCCGCAAGCCGGCGCGCGAACGTGCCGGTGCCGCAGCCGAGATCGAGAATCCGTTGCCGCGCGGTGCCGAGGCGCGATGCGTAGAACGCGAAGTCACGATCGCCGGCGTTGAACCGGTCGTAGACCGCGACGAGGCGCGGATCGGCATAGAGGATTTCGCCGGCGGCCGCCGCGTCGGACGTCACGCGAAACCCGCGTCAGCGCTGTTGCACCGCGACGCGCAGCCCGAGCGCGATGAAGATCGAACCGATGATCTTTCCCTGCCAGCGCGTGAGCCACGCGAGCCGCTTCACGACGCGGCCGAGCGGGCGGATCGAGCATGCGATCAGCGTCGTATAGAGCGAGCTGAGCACGACGAAGATCAGCCCGAGCACCGCGAACTGCACGAACGTCGAGCCGCGTTCCGGATGCACGAACTGCGGCATGAACGCGAGGAAGAACAGCGCGGTCTTCGGATTCAGCACTTCGGCGGGAATCGCCTGCAGGTACGCCGTCAGCGGCGTGACGGGCGGCACCTTCGGCAGCGACGGATCGGACGGCCCGTCGAGCAGCGCACGCACGCCGAGGTAGATGAGGTAGGCCGCGCCGACCAGCTTCACGACGTTGAACGCGAGCGCCGACGTCATCAGCAGCGCCGACAGCCCGACGGCGGCAAACAGCGTATGCACGAAGTCGCCGCTCGCGACGCCGAGGCCGGTCAGGATGCCGGTCTTGCGGCCGCCCTGCACGGTGCGGCTCAGCACGAGCAGCACGGCGGGGCCCGGGATCAGGAACAGGCCCAGGACGACGGCGGTGAAGGTGGCCAGCGTGGTCAGGTCGAACATGGCGGCTCCGGCAAGGTTGGCGAGGCGGCGGGGGATCGCCGCATTGTATTCGGATCGGCGCGCGTCTGCCGATGCCGGCCGGGAACCGCGCGGCCGCGCCGGCGCCTTTCTGGTATAAGCACGAAAGGCCGCGCGGGCACGCCGTCCGGCCGCTTTCGACACCATCGCTCCATGCGCGACCTGCCACCCGTTACCGATCCCGCTGCCGACGCCGACGTCTATCACGTGCCGCGCCCGCTCGTCGTGTTCGGCGGCTCGGTCGTCGAGCCCGAATGGCGGCTCGAACGGCACAGCCATCCGCAGGCGCAACTGCTGTACACGCTGAGCGGCGTCATCTATTGCGAGATCGACGGCGGCGTGTGGAGCGCACCGCCGCAATGCACGGTGTGGATTCCGGGCGGCGTCACGCATTCGGCGCGCGGTTCGGCCGGCGCGACGTTCTACGCGGTGCTGGTGGAGCCCGATGCGGCGCCCGGCCTGCCGGCGCGCTGCTGCACGCTGGGCATGTCGCCGCTGTTGCGCGAACTGCTGCTGAAGGCCGCGAGCTTCCCGAGCCTGTACGACGTCGACGGTCCGCAGGGGCGGCTGATGGCGACGTTGCTCGACGAACTCGTCGCGGCGCCGGTCGAGGACCTGTATCTGCCGATGCCGGCCGACCGCCGGCTGCGCCGGCTGATCGATCACCTGCTCGACGACCCGGCCGACAAGTCGCCGCTGCCCGAACTCGCGCGCCGCGCCGGCGTCAGCGAGCGCAGCCTCACGCGGCTCGCCGCGAAGGAACTCGGCATGAGCCTCGGCGACTGGCGCCGGCGCCTGCACGTCGCGCTGTCGCTGCGGATGCTGACGGCGGGCCGCCGCGTGCACCAGATCGCGATCGACCTCGGCTACGAGAGCGCGAGCAGCTTCGTGACGATGTTCCGCAAGGCGACCGGCAAGTCGCCGACCCAATACCTGACCGACCGGCAGCGCTGACCGTGCCGTGCTGAGCCGTGCCGTGCCAGGTCGGCACGCGCGCGTGCTTGGCCGGATCGAACAAGCGGTTGGCCGGCACGAGAAATGACGGGACGGGCGTCGCCCCCTAACATGAGAATCATTCTCATCTGGAGGCCGACATGCAGATCGTCACGACTGAATTCCCGTTGGTGTGGTTGCGTTACGCGCGTTCGCCGTCGAGCGATCCCGCGCACCTGCTGGCCGAGCTCGACGCATTGCTCGCGCGCCGCGAACGTTTCGTGTTCCTGACCGACGATGCCCCGTCCGGCGACGATCGCGATGCGCAGGATCACGAGATGCGCAAGCAGCTCGCGAAATGGAGCAAGGCGAATCGCGCGCAATCGCGCGAATGGATTCCCGCGATGATCGCGGTCGAGCCCGACGCGCAGCGGCGCGCTGCGCTCGATGCGTTCTCGGCCGCGTTCGAGAAGGTCTGGGGTTATCCGTTGAACGCGGCGGCCAATCGTGACGAGGCGCTCGCGCTGGCACGGCAGCTGCTCGCCGCGCCGGCCCGCGCGGCCGCGGCCACGCGCGACTGAACCGGTCGCCGCGCCGGCGGCGCGGCTCGCTCACTGACAGGCATGCGCCGCGTCGCGTTCGCGCGCGATGCGTGATGCCGTATTCCGCGGGAGTTTCCGGTGGACAATCCGATTCGCGCGATGCGCATCTTCACGCGCATCGTCGAGATGAACAGCTTTACGCGCGCGGCGCACTCGCTCGGCATTTCGCGCGCGACCGCGACGCGCACCGTGCAGGAACTCGAGGCGGCGCTCGGCATGCCGTTGCTGGTGCGCACGACGCGCGCGCTGCGGGCGACGCCGGAAGGCGACGCGTATTACCGGCGGTGCCAGCGCATCACCGCGGACGTCGACGAGCTCGAAGCGAGCCTGCGCAATGCGGCGCGGCATCCGAGCGGGCCGCTGCGCGTCGAGTTGCCGGGAGCGGTGGCGGACGCGATCGTGCTGTCGGCGCTTGGCGCGTTCCATGCGCGTCATCCGGAACTCGTGCTGATGCTGGGCGTGTCCGGACGCGCGGCCGACCTGATCGGCGATGCGGTCGATTGCAGCATCCGGCTTGGCTCGCTGCCCGATTCGTCGCTGGTTGCGCGCCCGCTCGGCGCACTCGAGCGCGTGACCTGCGCGAGCCCCGCGTATCTCGAGCGCTGCGGCGTGCCGCGTTCGCTCGATGCGCTTGCCGGGCATCGCGCGGTCAGCGGCGCGTTCGCGTCGGCCCAGCGCACCGCCGAACTCGAATTCGCGATCGACGGCGCGGTGCGCACGATCCGGCTCGACGGCATCGTCAGCGTCGACGACGAGCAGGCGTATCTGGCGTGCGGCGTGCATGGCCTCGGGTTGATCCAGCCGCCGCGCGTCGTCGCGCAGCCGCTGATCGACGCCGGACAGTTGCAGGAAGTGCTGCCGCGGTGGCGGCCGGGCGCGGTTTCGGTGTCGGCCGTCTATGCGAAGCGCCGGCACGTGTCGCCGGGCGTGCGCGCGTTCGTCGACTGGATCGCGGAGCGCTTCGAGGATGCTGCGCAGGAGAGGGCCGGTGTGAGCGTGCCTGGGGCAGCGCTGCGGCAGATGGCGGCGACGGCGATCGCCGCGTGCGAGCCCGACGGGAGGCTGGCGGCAGCGGCGTGACGGCGGGGCGTCGAACGAATGAACGGGGGCTCAGGTGCTTGCGAGGCGAAACGCGTCGGCCATGCGCTCCTGTTCCCGGGCAGAAAGCGCGAGTCGTGTCGCGAGCGTGCGCCATTGGCCGACGACGCCGCGGAAATCATCGATGATCTCGTCGGCATCCTTCAGGCTCAGCCGGAAGTATTCACATACCTCGCGAACGTCACGCTCCAGCCGGCGATCCATCAGCATGCGGCCCCATCGATCGGGGCTCGAATCGGCGAACGCGCCGAACGCGTGCCGCGGCGGCACCGGATATTGCGGTCCTTCGAAGAGGCCGATCTCGGGGTCGAGTTGCACGCCGGCGAACTCGGGTGCATCCAGCGCAACCGCGTCGTACTGGAATTCGAACCGTTCGCTGGCACGTGTCTGTCGACTGTGCAGAAGACCGAGTTTTCGGGGAGCGGGCAGGCCGTCCCAGTCTGCATAGACGGAGATGGTCGTCATTTCCTGGTCGCCCCTCCGTGTCGCTTGCCCACGGGTTTCAGCAATGCGGTCAGATCCGCGGCGGTCGTGCCGCGATTCTCGTCAGGCACTGCGCGACCGAATGCCGTCGTCGCTGTTCCGTCGGCTTGGGCGGTGGGAGAAACGCTCGCGCTAGCGCGCTTGCCGGACGTGCGCGGCGCTGCCGCGACCGGTGTCGAAGCCACTTGCTTCGAGCGCCGCGGCGTGGCGAGTCGGGCGTCTTGAAGCTGGCGGCCGAGCGGGTCCGCGGCGGCCAGCTTTTCCAGATCACCCTGGAGCCCGAGCGTCTGCATGACGGAAAGATAGGCCCCCATCGTTACCCCCGAACTGCCCGCCTCGAGTGAGCGAAGCGTCATGGGCGACATGCCCGCGCGTTCCGCGACCTGCTTGGCCGTCAGCTTTCGGCGCAGGCGCGCCAACTTCAGCCGCTCGCCGAAGTCGACGAGCAGCCGATTGGATGCCGGCAAGAGCGGGGCAGTCTTCTTGGCCATGGTCGGAGCTAATATTTCAGCGCTTTTTGTGGAATAACGCCAAAATAATAGCACTTTGGCTTGAGGCAAGCGGCATCCCAGTAGTGTCCCATGGATCAAAGTGTAAATATTTTGGCGTTTTTTATGAAAAATAGCCGAAATATTGGCATTGTGCCGACCGGCCGGTTCAACGCCGCATGCGGTTTGCGCGGGACGTCCGGTGCCTCCTCGCCCTGCAGCGTGCGTCAGCGCCTTCCGCCCGCCTCCCGTCACCCACCCAGGTCCCCCGCCAGAAAATCCACGAACGCGCGTATTCGCGCGGACATCTGATGCCGCTGCGCATACACCGCGTAGATATCCGCGCTCGGCGTTTCGTAGTCGGGCAGCACGACGACGAGGCGCCCGTCGGCCAGAAAGTCGCGGATATCCCACTCGGCGCGCATCAGGATGCCGTGCCCGTCGAGCGCCCACTTCACCGCGATCTCGCCGTCGTTCGTCGTCAGGTTGCCGTTGATCCGCACGGCTTCCGTGTTGCGCGCCGCGCCGCGTCCGCTCGCCAGCCGCCAGATCCCGTAGCCTTCGTCGCCTTGCCGGATGCCGATGCAGTTGTGCCGCGTCAGCTCGTGCGGCGTGCCCGGCGTGCCGTGCCGCGCGAGATACGCGGGCGCCGCGCACAGCAGCCGGCGGTTCGGCGCGAGCCGTCGCGCGACGACGCGCGTATCGGGCGGCTCGCCGAAGCGGATGCACACGTCGAACGCGTCGTCGGTGAGCGGCGGCGGCATCACCGACAGTTGCAACTGCACCGACACCTCCGGAAAACGCGCGACGAAGCGCGAGATCGCCGGGCCGACGTGGCTGCGCCCGAAGCCGAGCGTCGCGTTCACGCGCAGCAGCCCCTTCGGCCGCTGCCGCGCGCTGCCGAGCAGTTCGCCCAGTTCGTCCATCTGATCGAGGATCCGGCGCGCGTAGTCGAGATACACGTCGCCCTCGGGCGTCAGCATCATGCGCCGCGTCGTGCGGTTGACGAGCGTCACGCCCGCGCGCCGCTCCATCTGCGTGAGCCGCTTGCTGACGGCCGCCGCGGTCAGCCCGAGCTCGCGCGCGGCCGCGCTCAGGCTGCCCGCCGCGGCCAGTGTCGAGAAGAAGCCGAGATCGGCCGGCTGGACGGTATCCGCCATGACGGGATTCATGAATTGAAGTTAAAGATGCTTTGAGTATAGCCCCGGTTTCCACACTTCCAGTTCGGTAAAGTGCGTTCACGCTCACGATCAATCGAGGATGTCAGCATGAAGACCTACCGTATCGCGACCATTCCCGGCGACGGCATCGGCAAGGAAGTGGTGCCTGCGGCCAAGCAGGTGCTGGAAGCGCTGGCCCGCGGCAGCGACCGCTTTGCGTTCGAGTTCGAGGATTTCGACTGGGGCGCCGATTACTACCGCCTGCACGGCGCGATGATGCCGGCCGACGGCCTCGACGCGCTGCGCGGCAAGGACGCGATCCTGTTCGGCTCGGCGGGCGACCCCGACGTGCCCGACCACGTGACGCTGTGGGGCCTGCGCCTGAAGATCTGCCAGGGCTTCGACCAGTACGCGAACGTGCGGCCGACGCGCATCCTGCCCGGCATCGACGCGCCGCTGAAGCGCTGCGGGCCGGCCGACCTGAACTGGGTGATCGTGCGCGAGAACTCGGAGGGCGAATACGCGGGTGTCGGCGGCCGCGTGCACCAGGGGCATCCGATCGAGGCGGCGACCGACGTGTCGATCCTCACGCGTGCCGGCGTCGAACGCATCATGCGCTTCGCATTCCGGCTCGCGCAGTCGCGTCCGCGCAAGCTGCTGACCGTCATCACGAAGAGCAACGCGCAGCGTCACGCGATGGTGATGTGGGACGAGATCGCGAAGCAGGTCGCGCAGGAATTCCCCGACGTCACGTGGGACAGGGAACTCGTCGACGCCGCGACCGCGCGCATGGTGAACCGCCCGGCGTCGCTCGACACGATCGTCGCGACCAACCTGCACGCGGACATCCTCAGCGATCTCGCGGCCGCGCTCGCGGGCAGCCTCGGCATCGCGCCGACCGGCAACATCGATCCCGAGCGCCGCTATCCGTCGATGTTCGAGCCGATCCACGGCTCCGCGTTCGACATCATGGGCCAAGGCCTCGCGAATCCGGTCGGCACGTTCTGGTCGGTCGTGATGCTGCTCGAGCATCTCGGCGAGACGGCAGCGGCCGCGCGCGTGATGCAGGCGATCGAGGCCGTGACGGCCGATCCGTCGCTGCATACGCGCGACCTCGGCGGCAGCGCGACGACCGCGCAGGTGACGGCCGCCATCTGCGAGCGCGTCGCGCACGCGGCGGTCGCCGCCTGACAGTAACGAGAACGGCGACGAGGACGGCGACGGCCGCACGCGCAGCCGGTCGCCTTCCGTTCGCCGCCTCCCGGATTTTTTGCCCGCGACTCGCGCATTCGACGCGAGCCGGGCGCCGGCGCGCACGCTTCGTCGTGATGCCGGCGGTACCCACCGAGCCCGCGCGGACAGCGCGCGACTCGACCTCGAAGGAGGAGACACATGCAAGCGGATCTGGAAACCCGCGTCGCGCGGAAACTGATGTGGCGCATCATTCCGTTCGTGATGCTGCTTTACTTCGTCAGCTTTCTCGATCGCGTCAACGTCGGCTTCGCGGCGATGACGATGAACAAGGCGATCGGCCTGTCGCCGACCGCGTTCGGACTCGGCGGCGGCCTGTTCTTCATCGGCTACTTTCTGTTCGAAGTGCCGAGCAACCTGATTCTCCATCGCGTCGGCGCACGCATCTGGATCGCGCGCGTGATGATCACGTGGGGCATCGTGTCGGCGGTGTCCGCGTTCGCAGCCGGGCCGACGAGCTTCTACGTGTTGCGCTTCCTGCTCGGCATCGCGGAAGCCGGCTTCTTCCCCGGCATCATCCTGTACCTGAGCCTGTGGTTTCCCGCGAAGCAGCGCGCGGTGGCGGCCGCGTGGTTCATGGCGGCCGCGCCGATCTCGACCGCGATCGGCTCGCCGCTGTCGGGCGCGATCATGCAGATGCCGCCGCTGTTCGGGCTCGCCGACTGGCAGATGCTGTACATCGTCGAGGCGCTGCCCGCGGTCCTGCTCGGCTTCGTCGTGCTGACGTGCCTGACCGATGCGCCGTCGAAGGCCGCGTGGCTGCAGCCGGACGAGCGCGACTGGCTGGTCGCGAAGCTGAAGTCCGAGGCCGACGCGCGGCACGCGCATGCCGGGCACACGGCCGGCGCGTGGCAGGCGCTGCGCGACCCGCGCGTGCTGGCGCTCGCGCTGATCTACTTCGGCACGTCGGCGGGGCTCTATACGCTCGGCCTGTGGGCGCCTCTGATGGTCAGGCAGTTCGGCTTCACCGCGTGGCAGACGGGCCTGCTGACCGGCATCCCGAGCATCGCCGCGGTCGTCGCGATGATCGGCTGGGCGCGGCATTCGGATCGCACCGGCGAACGCACGTGGCATGTCGTGATTCCGTGCGTGCTCGCGTGCATCGGCTTCGTGTTCGCGGGGCAGGCGAGCACCGCGCTCTTGACCGTGCTCGCGCTGGTCGTCGTCAACATCGGGATCAGCGCCGCGAAGGCGCCGCTGTGGGCGATGCCGAGCGCATTCCTGTCCGGCGCCGGCGCGGCCGCGGGGATCGCGATGATCAACTCGATCGGCAACCTCGGCGGCTTCGTCGGGCCGTTCGCGATCGGCTGGCTGAAGAACGTGACGGGCGGCTATGCGGCCGGGCTGTACGTGGTGGCGGGCACGCTCGCGGTGTCGGCGGTCGTCACGCTCATGCTGAGCCGCAAGGGGGCGCGCGAGCAGGTCGTGGCGGGGGTGCGGCATCATCATTGAATTGCAGGCAGCGCGTGTTGCCGGACGTGGCGACTGTGTGGAGGGTGCCGGCGCTCGCGTGCGCGAGGCCTTTGCCCACTACGCGGTGTGACGCGACTTCCGCCCGTCGCGCGCGCCGGTTTCCCCGCTACACGTTCGGCGACTGCACGCTTCGTGCGATCTCCCGCGCACACGCATCGGCAGACGCTTTCGACGTGTCGACGAAGCAATCGCTGAACGCGCGCGCCGCATACCCTTCGCAATACATCTCGGCGATACGTTTCCGCTCCCAGTCCGTCAGCGCGCGCGTGCCGCGATCCGACGCCGCGATCGCTACCGGCGGCGCGAGCGTCACGACGAACAGGCGCGCGTCGCGTGCGTCGCAGGCTGCGCGCAGCCGGTCGAATTCCGCGTCGCCGATCGGATAGGCGATCACCAGATGACGTTCGCGTGCCTGCGCGATCTCTTTGACGAGGCGCGCCAGCGCGATCGCCCACTGCACGTCGAACGGGGCGTCGTCGGGCGCGTCGTGATCGTCGCCGTCGATGAAGCGCGCATCGGGCAGCCGCTGCGCGAGTGCGCGATCGATCGTCGTCTTGCCGCTGTTGATCGGGCCGTTCAGGTGGATGACGGTGAGGGAAGTCATGAGCCGGGCCGGAAATCGGACGACTGGCAGCTTGCCACGATTGCCGTAGCCTTGCAGCGCCGTTTGCGCGTGACGCGGTGGCGCGAGTAGAGCAGGAAGGGAAAGAAGCAGCAGGCCGCGCACGCACCGATGCACATGCGGCCTGCCCGGCCGAAGCGCGTATCGGCTACGCGCCCCGGCGTCGAACGAAGCGACTTACTTGTCGTCGCCCTTGATCTGCGGCAGCGCCGACGCTTCACCCGGCGTCAGCAGGCCGACTTGCGAATACACGCGCAGCTTGTCGCGTGTATCGGTGATGTCGAGGTTGCGCATCGTCAGCTGGCCGATCCGGTCGCGCGGCGAGAACGTCGACGCCACCTTCTCCATCGACAGGCGTTCCGGCTGATACGTGAGGTTCGGCGACTTCGTGCTCAGGATCGAGTAGTCGTTGCCGCGGCGCAGTTCGATCTTCACTTCGCCGGTGATCGCGCGCGCGACCCAGCGCTGCGCCGTTTCGCGCAGCATGATCGCCTGCGGGTCGAACCAGCGGCCCTGGTACAGCAGGCGGCCGAGACGGCGGCCGTTCTCGCGGTACTGCTCGATCGTGTCTTCGTTATGGATGCCGGTGACGAGACGCTCGTATGCGATGTACAGCAGCGCGAGGCCCGGGGCTTCATAGATGCCGCGGCTCTTCGCCTCGATGATGCGGTTCTCGATCTGGTCGCTCATGCCGAGGCCGTGGCGGCCGCCGATGCGGTTCGCTTCCAGCAGCAGCTCGACCTGATCCTTGAACTCGACGCCGTTCAGCGCGACCGGCTGGCCGGCTTCGAAGCGCACCGTCACTTCCTCGGCGGCGATCTTCACGTCGTCGCGCCAGAACGCGACGCCCATGATCGGGTTCACGATCTTGATGCCGCTTTCGAGGCTTTCGAGGTCCTTCGCTTCGTGCGTCGCGCCGAGCAGGTTCGAGTCGGTCGAATACGCCTTCTCGGCCGACATCTTGTAGGCGAAGCCGGCCTGGTTCATGAATTCGGACATTTCGGCGCGGCCGCCGAGTTCGTCGATGAACGTCTGGTCGAGCCACGGCTTGTAGATCTTCAGGTCCGGGTTCACGAGCAGGCCGTAGCGGTAGAAACGCTCGATGTCGTTGCCCTTGTACGTGCTGCCGTCGCCCCAGATGTTGACGCCGTCTTCCTTCATCGCGGCGACGAGCATCGTGCCCGTCACGGCGCGGCCGATCGGCGTCGTGTTGAAGTACGTGACGCCCGCGGTCGTGATGTGGAACGCGCCGCTTTGCAGCGCGGCGATGCCTTCGGCGACGAGCTGCGCGCGGCAGTCGATCAGGCGGGCGCCGGCTGCGCCGTATTCGATCGCGCGTTTCGGGATCGCGTCGTAATCGTCTTCGTCGGGCTGGCCGAGGTTCGCCGTGTATGCGTACGGGACGGCGCCCTTCAGTTTCATCCAGTGCAGCGCGGCGCTGGTGTCCAGGCCGCCGGAGAAGGCGATACCGACCTTCTGGCCGGTCGGGAGGCTTTCGAGAATCGTGCTCATAGGAATTACCGTGGATTGAAGCCGGTGGGATCGTATTTCGCGGAATATGCGAGTATCGGCTGTCCGGGAAGTTGGGGCAAGACCTGATTTTCGCGCCAATACGTCTTCGGGCCTGTCGCGACGGGCCTGACGGGCGGTTAACCGGCCGGAGAATCCGGCGCGAAACGGCCTCGGACGGCGGTCGAAACTGGCGAAGGCGCGCCGGCGCGCACGCCCGATTGCCGGGGCCAGATCGGTCGGCCGGTGCGGCATCCGCGCTCAGGATGCCGGGCCACCTTTATGAAAGGCTAATGAAAGATGCCCTGGGGCGCCCGGCGTCCGCCGGCCTTCGAATCGGCAAGGCTCCAGGTTCAGATATTCCACGCCTGCGCGGTATCGAGCAGTTTCTCGCGCAACTGATCCACTTCGCCGGCCAGCTTGGCCGTGATCGACACGTAGCCCGACAACTGCGCCGGCGGGGCGTCGTGCGGCGGCTCGGCCGGCCGGCGGCGCGGTGCGAGCCGGCTCGGCGTGCCGAACTTGAGCGCGCGGCTCGCGCCGACGAGCGTGTCGCGGATGCGCCGGTTCATCGCCTTCATCTCGGTGCGCATGTATTCGCGCGCGGCGAGGTCGTCGCGGGCCGGCACCGTGCTCGACAGGATCTCCAGATAGCCGATGCACAGGCGCAGGCCGCGCTGGATCGCCTCGAGCTGCGTGACCGGGATGTCGCATTCCTTCGACACCGACGGCATCAGCGAGCGCAGCTGCACCAGCAGCGCGCTCAGCGCGGCCATTTCCTTCAGGTGTGCGTCGTCGCTCACGTGGCGGTCGCCCGCGAGCCGCGCATGCACGGCCGCGCACGCGCGCAGCGCGTCGGCGAGCTTGTAGCGCCACGAGTAGGTCGCATAGAGCGGCAGCGCGAACGAGAACGCCAGCGCGATCGCGATGCCGGTCAGCACGTTCACCGCGCGCCACAGGCCGTCGACGATCTCGTTGTCGCCGTGCCCGGCGACGATCACCATCGTGATCGCCGACAGCAGCGCGATGTAGCCGGCCTTGCCGATCGCGTGATACGCGCAGAGCCCGCACGCGATCGCCATCAGCAGGTAGATCGCGAGCGGCGCGTGCAGGACGGAGTAGAGCAGGATCAGCCCCAGCCCCGCGAGCGCGCCGATCGACGTGCCGAGCGCGCGCTCGGCCGCCTTCTTGCGGATGTTGCCGTGGTGCTGCAGTCCGCCGACGACGATCAGCACGGTGATCGTCGACCATTCGCCGTGCGGCACGCGCAGGCCGGTGGACAAGGCGATCGACACGAGAATCGCGAGCGCGACGCGCGCCGCATGGATCAGCTTCGCGTGCCGGTAGCGGCGGTACGGGTCCAGCAGGGGACGGAGCGCGTGGCGCAGGAGCGGCGGGAATCGGGCAGGGAACTGTGCGGTCATGACGGAGCGGGGGTGGCCGGCGGGATGGCCGGAATGCGCGTGCGGCGCGGGCGGGCCGGCGCCGCGCCGCACGCGCGGCTGACGTAACGCTAGCCGAACGCGCGCGGGCTGTCCACGACGGCGCGGCGCGGCGCGGGTGCCGCCGGCCGCCGCGTCACGCGTCGGCCGTATTCGCCTCGGCGTTCGACACGCGATTGCGGCCGCCGGACTTCGCGTGGTACAGCGCCGCGTCGGCCTGCCGCAGCAGCGTCGCGGCGTTGACGCGCCCGCCGGCGGTGGTCGCCGCGCCGATGCTCGCCGTCACGTGCCCGTACGGGCTGCGGACGTGCGCGATGTCGAGCCCGGCGATCGCACGGCGGATCGCTTCGGCGACGGTCGCCGCGCCCTGCGCGTCGGTGTCGGGCAGCGTGACGACGAATTCCTCGCCGCCGTAGCGCGCGACGTGGTCGCTGTCGCGGCGCAGGCAGCGCGACGCGGATTGCGCGACGCGGCGCAGCACGTCGTCGCCGGCGAGGTGGCCGTAGTAGTCGTTGAACGCCTTGAAATGATCGACGTCGACGAACAGCACCGACAGCGGCCGGCCGCTGCGCGACGCGCGCTGCGCCTCCTTCGCGAGCACGGCATCGAACGTGCCGCGGTTGTCGAGCCCGGTCAGCGAATCGGTATGCGCGAGCCGGTACAGATTCAACTTGGTGACCTGCCGGCGCTCGAGTTCGCGTGACAGCGCGAGCGAGCCTCCCAGGATGAACACGGTAAACAGGCCCATCAGCACTGCGGTCCAGATCGCGCGATGGCGCCACGGCGCGTAGATGTCGATCTCGGCGGGCGCGACGTCGACGATCAGCGGCAGATGCGCGAGATGCTTGTAGACGTAGATGCGCCGCACGTCGTCGATCGCGCCGACGCCCGTCAACACGCCTTCGCTGCTGCGCTGCGCCTTGATGAAGAGCGGGGAGTGGTGAAGGTCGAGGCCGACCACGCGCGGATCGTACGGCAGGCGCGAGACGAGCGCGCCGTTGTCCTCGACGATCGCCGCGCTGCCGTGCTTGCCGACCGCGAGCCCGTCGAGCAGCGCGCGGAAGTAGCCGATGTTGAGCGTGCCGACGACGATTCCGCCGAAACGGCCGTCGGCCAGCGTGATCCGGCGGCTGAGCGCGATCGTCAGCGCGCCGCCGCGCAGCCGGGACGCATAGGGCCGGCTGATGTAGAGGCCCTGCACGAGCCGGTCGCGATGCACGGTGAAATACTCGCGGTCGGCGAAATTGCCTTGTCGCGGCGGCGATGCGGCCGAATCGATCACGATATTGCCGTGCGGATCCATTACGAAAATGGCGCCGAGATACGCGCCGGTCGCGGCGCGGTCGAACAGCAGCCGGTGACGCTGGCGCGGCGGCAATGCCGTCAGTTCCGGATCGGCGAGCCCGTCGACGACGTTTTGCAGCGAAAGATCATACAGTTCGATATTGCGGGAAATATCGCGCTCGATCAGCAGCATCAGGTTGCGCGCATTTTCGACCGCATGGTCATACGCGTCGTGGCGTGCCTCGATTAAAAGCGACGTCGAGAGTCCCCAGCTGAACAGCAGCAGCGCGACGCCGGCGACGAGCACGCCGCGGGGCGACAGTATGCGTGCCACGGCCGTCGCGGTATGACGGCGCAGCGTAGCGAGCGGCGTGGGTGGCATCATCCTCGGGGCAGGCGGCGGATATGTGCTTCGTCGACGATTCCGCGCTCTGATTAATTCGCATTAGTCGGCATTATCTCGCGAATTCCCGAAATTCGCCGCTCGATGCAAAACATGCATGCGCCAATCCGATTCGGAACGATTACGCATCATTACCTTGAGCCGGGCGTTCGTTTCGATTTGAATCGCGATTATGGGTGGACGGTATTTTGTCTGATTATTAGGGCATATCGATCGATTTTGTCGTTTTAATACAGGATCGGGCTATTGCGCCGGCGCGATTGCGTATCGGGCGGGGAGGTGCACCGTCGCGGCTCACCCCGCGCCGGCATGCGGCGCCGGGGTGTCCGGACTCGAGCGGTTCCGACGGCGAATCAGGTAGAATCCGCGCTTCGCCGCCGGCGCCCGGCGCGCAACGCGTATCGGGGCCGCATCGAAGTGCATTGCAGCAGGCGGCGCGGCGCGCCCCGATCCCGCATGCGCCGGCCCCGGATGCCGGCCCGCTCAACGTTCGTCTCGTTTATGTCCGCAATCCCGAATTCCGACCAACCCGGTTCGTCCGCGAACCCACCCAAGCTTCATCGCGCGCTGAAGGCGCGCCATCTGACGATGATCGCCATCGGCGGCTCGATCGGCACGGGCCTGTTCGTCGCGTCCGGCGCGTCGATCTCGCAGGCCGGCCCCGGCGGCGCGATGGTCGCGTACATGCTGATCGGCCTGATGGTCTACTTCCTGATGACGAGCCTCGGCGAAATGGCCGCGTTCATGCCGGTGTCGGGCTCGTTTGCGACCTACGGCGCGAAATACGTCGACGAAGGCTTCGGCTTCGCGCTCGGCTGGAACTACTGGTACAACTGGGCCGTGACGATCGCGGTCGAACTGGTCGCCGCGCAGCTCGTGATGCACTACTGGTTCCCGGACGTGCCGGGCGTCTGGTGGAGCGCCGCGTTCCTCGGCGTGATGTTCCTGCTCAACGCGCTGACCGTGCGCGGCTTCGGTGAAGCCGAATACTGGTTCGCGCTGATCAAGGTCGTCACCGTGGTCGCGTTCATCGGCGTCGGCCTGCTGATGATCTTCGGCATTCTGAAGGGCGCGCCGGGCAACGGCTGGGGCAACCTGACGATCGGCGATGCGCCGTTCGCGGGCGGCCTGCCGGCGCTGATGGGCGTCGCGATGATCGCGGGCTTCTCGTTCCAGGGCACCGAGCTGATCGGCGTCGCGGCCGGCGAATCGGAGAACCCGCGCACGACGATCCCGCGCGCGGTGCGTCAGGTGTTCTGGCGCATCCTGCTGTTCTACGTGCTGGCGATCTTCGTGATCGGCGTGCTGATTCCCTACACCGACCCGAACCTGCTGAAGAGCGACGTGACCGACATCGGCGTGAGCCCGTTTACGCTCGTGTTCCGCCACGCGGGCCTCGCGTTCGCGGCCGGCGTGATGAACGCGGTGATCCTGACGGCCGTGCTGTCGGCCGGCAACTCGGGCATGTACGCGTCGACCCGGATGCTCTACAACCTCGCGACGGAAGGCCGTGCGCCGAGGCTGTTCGCGAAGCTGTCGCCGGGCGGCGTGCCGCGCAACGCGCTGTACGCGACGACCGCCGTCGGCGCGCTGTGCTTCTTCACGTCGCTGTACGGCGACAAGACGGTGTACCTGTGGCTGCTGAACACGTCGGGGATGACGGGTTTCATCGCGTGGCTCGGCATCGCGATCAGCCACTACCGGTTCCGCAAGGGCTACGTGAAGCAGGGTTACGCGGTCGACCAGCTGCCGTACCAGTCGAAGTGGTTTCCGTTCGGCCCGCTGTTCGCGTTCGTGCTGTGTCTCGTGATCGCGCTCGGCCAGGACTACCAGGCGTTTCTCGCGAACCGGATCGACTGGGCGGGCGTGGCCGCGACCTACGTCGGCATTCCGCTGTTCCTCGTCGTGTGGCTCGGCTACCGGCTCCTGAACAAGAGCCGCTTCGTGCGCTACGAGGACATGGAGATCGCGCCGTGGGCGGCCGCGAACCGCAGCGCGCAGCTGCAGCGCGTGGAGAACCGCGAAACCGTCGGCTGATGCCGGTGCGGCCACCGGCCGCGTGGTGCGCGATGAAAACGGGAAGCCCGCGGGCTTCCCGTTTTTCGTTGGGACGTCCGGGCGACGCGGTGTGCCGCCGACGTCGGCAGCCGACGCGTGCGTCGTTCCCGATACCGTTCCAGCCGGCGCCGAACCCGCTTTTTTTGTCGGCTTTGCGCTGCACGGGGTCAAAGCCGGTTATATTTCCCGACCCTACCGGGCCACGGCCCGGCCGGCGCGACGAGCGCGGCGCGGATCGGGCATCCGGCGCGCGCCTGTTGCGGCGGCCGGCGGCGCCCGGCGTTTCCATCGTTCCGCCGCGGCCGGCCCGGCCCGCGGAGCGCGCAATCCAGAGGAATCCATGAGCGCATCACCCGCCGAGCGGAAGGCCGGACCCGTTTCCATCGTGCGAATCGAAGCCGCGATCAATGCGTGGCGCGAAGTGTATCCGCCGGCGCCGGACGGCGAGGACGGCTACGCGCTCGACGCCGGCAGCAACTGCCTGGCCGAGCTGTACGGCACGATGATCTGCTATCGGCTGCCGGACGTGCCGCTCGACTCGCTGAGCGACGCGCAGCGCGATGCGCTGTACGCGACCGAGGCATGACGCGCGGTCGGGACGCTGCCGCGACGCGGCGTCGATGAAGCAACGGGAAGCCTGGCGGCTTCCCGTTTTGCTTTGCGGCTTTGCGCGGTGCGCCGCCCGCGAGGGCGGGCGCGGCGCGGCTCGCGCCGGTATCGGCGCGGGCTGAGGTATCGTCATGGCATCGGGAGCAGGCGCTCACGGGACGACCGGCGCGGCACGTGTGCGCGCGGGGCCGAATGAACGTCCGTGGCCTGTCCGGGAGGGTTCAAACATGGAGTTGAGACACCTCCGCTACTTCGTCGCGGTTGCCGAGGAGCGGAATTTCACGCGCGCGGCCGAGCGCCTGCACATCGCGCAGCCGCCGCTCAGCCGGCAGATCCAGCAGCTCGAGGACGCGCTCGGCGTGCCGCTGTTCGAGCGCAACGCGCGGCCGCTGAAGCTGACCGACGCGGGGCGGTTCTTCTATTCGCACGCGGTGCAGCTGCTCGCGCAGACCACCGAGCTCGAATCGATGACGAAGCGGGTCGGCAAGATCGAGCGCAGCATGTCGGTCGGCTTCGTCGGCTCGACGCTGTACGGGATGCTGCCGAAGATCATCCGGCGCTTTCGCAGCGAGTATCCGGCCGTCGAGCTGAGCCTGCACGAGATGTCGACGATGGACCAGATCAAGGCGCTGAAGGAAGGGCGCATCGACGTGGGCTTCGGGCGCATCCGTCACGAGGATCCGAGCGTGCGGCGCGTCGTGCTGCGCGAGGAGCGGATGATCGTCGCGCTACCGGTCGGTCACGTGCTCGACGGCGCGAAACCCGTGCTGTCGCTGCACGATCTCGTGAACGACACGCTGATCATCTTCCCGAAGGCGCCGCGGCCGAGCTATGCGGACCAGGTGCTCGCGGCATTCCACGATCGCGCGCTGCAGCCGCGCAAGATCTACGAGACGCGCGAACTGCAGATCGCGCTCGGGCTCGTCGCGATGGGCGAAGGCGTGTCGGTCGTGCCGCACAGCGTGTACGGGCTGAAGCGCGACGACATCAGCTACAAGCCGCTCGACGATCCGAAACTCGTGTCGCCGATCATCATGAGCATGCGGATGCTCGACGAATCGGAGGACATCCGCGCGATGCAGGCGCTGATCTACCGGCTGTACGACGAGTCGCAGATGGAGTATCTGCCGCCGCAGCCCGAATGAGCGCGCGGGCGGTGGGGGCTTGCTTGACGCCGCGCGCGTCGGCGGGCCACCATCGTCGGCATTCTGCGGTCCGCCCGCGTGCGGCCGCCTTCATGCAGCCTTCATGCAGACGATGACATGCACATGACTGAAATCGTGACCGAGGAGACCTGGGTCGAGACGCCGCAAGGGCGTCTCTTCGCGAAGCGCTGGCGCGGTGTGCCCGCGCGGGCGACGGCCGCGACCGGGCCAGCCGCGCCTGTGCAGGCCGCACCTATGCCGGCCGCGCCGATCGTGCTGCTGCACGATTCGCTCGGCTGTGTCGAACTTTGGCGCGACTTCCCCGCGCAACTCGCGCGCGCCACGCAACGCGACGTGATCGCATACGACCGGCTCGGCTTCGGCCGGTCCGACCGCCATCCGGGACAGCTCGGCACGACGTTCGTGCGCGACGAGGCCGATCAGGGCTTTCGCGCGCTGCTCGAACGGTTCGGCATCGATGCGTTCGTGGCGTTCGGGCACAGCGTCGGCGGCGGCATGGCGGTCAGCTGCGCGGCCGCGTATCCCGCGCGTTGCCGCGCGCTCGTGACGGTCGCCGCGCAGGCGTTCGTCGAGGATCGCACGCTCGACGGCATTCGCGAGGCGGGGCAGCAGTTCGACGCGCCCGGCCAGCTCGAGCGGCTCGTGCGTTATCACGGCGACAAGGCCGAATGGGTGCTGCATGCGTGGGTCGGCACGTGGCTGTCGCCGGCGTTTCGCGACTGGAGTCTCGACGACGCGCTGCCGCGCGTGCGCTGCGCGACGCTCGCGATTCACGGCGAGCAGGACGAATACGGGTCGGACGTGCATCCGAAGCGGATCGCCGCGCGCGTCGCGGGGCCGTCGTCGTTCCTGCTGCTCGACGGATGCGGACACATGCCGCATCGCGAGCGGAGCGGCGACGTACTCGCGGCCGTGGCGACGTTCCTGCGCGGCGCGCTCGCCTGAACGGCCGGGCGCAGGCGCGCGATGCGACCGGCGGGCCGAGCCCGCCGGCGCTCAGAACGACAGCTGGATCGCGAGATCGAGCGCGAGAATCGCGATCGAGCAGCCGATGCCGAGGACCACGTTCGGCAACCGGTGTTCGAAGTCGCGATTGTCGCGGCGCATCGCGGCGCCGAGCAGGAAGATCGCCTCGACGACGATCTGCAGCCCGACGAACAGCAGCATCAGCAGGTACTCGTAACCCATCTGCTTGAACGCGGCGAATTGCATCCCGTGATCGCGGATCCATTGGCCGACGCGCAGCAGTTCGTAGACGAACAGCAAGGCGGGAAACAGGTAGCTGATGAAATACGTCGGCGCCGTGGCGTGCCGTAGTTCGAGGTGGAAGTGCTGATGCATGGTAGCCATCACGAAGCCCTCCTTGCAAACGCATGATTGCGGTCGCGACGGCGGCGCGACGACGTGCGGACTAAGGGATTGCCCGAGGCATCGCGGGGCCGTACGACATCAGCATACTGCTGCGCGGAAGATTTGGCATCCCGTGCGTGCATGCGTTGTAAAAATCCCGGCGCATCGCGCGAAGCGTTCAGCGGTTTTCGCTCGCGGAGCGCGACGCGTCGGCCGGTTGCGTGTCGCCCGCGTTGCCGGGCAGCAGCGATTCCGGATGGTGTTCCAGATCGCAGGCCAGCGCGCAGCGCGCCCGGCGTGCGCGTGAATTGCGTCGGCGCGCCGTGCACGTTCGATGCGCGCGCACCTTCCTGCCCGAGCGTCGCTTGGGCGGCCGCTCAGCCTTTCGCTTGCGCGCCTTCGACGAACAGCTTCGCGACCGACCGGAATTCCCGCTTCAGCGACAACTCCGGCACGGTCAGCCAGCGCAGCATCGCCGCGAGATACAGATGATGGAACCACGTGGCGAGCTGGTCGGCCGCCAGCGCCGGGTCCAGTTCGCCCGCCTGCTGTCCGGCCGCGATCAGCTGCTGCCACACGAGCGCGATGTCGCTGCCGTCGTCCTTCCCGCTTTCCGCTTCCGTCACGCCGATGCTCAGGAACCGATGCCGCAGGTAGGCGAGCAGGTACACCGGGTGCTGCTCGCACCACGCGGCCGACGCGTCGAGCACGCAGGCGATCCGCGACGCGAAGGTCTTCCGTCGCGCGACGTCGCGCTGCAGGTGCGCGAGGTCGCGCGCGAGTTCGCCTTCGAGCCAGTGCGCGAGCACGGCTTCCTTCGTCGGAAAGTGGTTGTACAGCGTTCGTTTCGCGACATCGGCCTGCGCGGCGATCTGCTCCATCGTCACGGCATCGTAGCCATGCACATCGAACAGGCGGGCGCCGGTGTCGGCGAGATGCGCGAGCATCTGGATGCGCTTGCGTGCGCGGCGGCCCGGATCGTCGGTCGTCGTCGGCATGGTTCGGTATCGAATGAAAGTGCACGAATTACATTAGTATACGACGTGCATTTTTATGAATCCACTTGCCTGCATCGTGCAGGGGGAGTTCACGCATGAAGCTCGTCATCGTCACTTACGGCACCGAAGGCGACACGCGTCCGCTCGCGGCGCTCGGCCGTGCGCTGCTGGATGCGGGCCACGAGGTACGGTTGCTGGCCGACGCCGCGACGCTCGGTTCGGCCGCCGCTCTCGGGGTGCCGTGCGCGCCGTTGTCCGGCGATATCCGCGCGGCGATCGCGCCGGATGGTGCGTTGTCCGACGCGGTGCGCGGGCGCGGCGGCTTCAACGACACGTCGAAGGCGCTCGCGGCGATCGCGAATGCGAACACGGCGGCATGGATGCGCGAAGTCGCGGCCGCGTCGGCCGGTTGCGATGCGATCCTGGTGTCGGGGCTGGCGTCGTTCGTCGGGCTGTCGGTCGCCGAGTATCGCGGCGTGCCGGCGATCGGCACGGGGATGATTCCGATCACGCCGACCGCGGCATTCGCGTCGCCGTTCCTGCCGCCCGGCAAGGTGCCGCGCTGGCTGAATCGCGCGAGCCATCGGCTCGTGAACGCGCTGCTGTGGCACGCGTTCAGGAACGCGACCAATGCAGCGCGCGCCAGCGTGTGCGGCCTGCCGGCGCGCCGGCACGTCTGGACCGATCATCCGATGCTGTACGGCGTGTCGCCCGTGCTGCTGTCCGATCCGGCCGACTGGCCGTCGCACGTGCAGGCCTGCGGTCAGTGGCACGCCGACGCGCCGGCGTGGACGCCGCCGCCCGCGCTGGCGACCTTTCTCGGCGCGGGCGATCCGCCCGTGTACATCGGCTTCGGCAGCATGGCCGGGTTCGATCGCGCCGCGATGGTCGGCGCGCTGCTGCAGGCGCTCGACGGCCGGCGCGCGCTGTTCCACCCGGGCTGGAGCGGCATCGATGCGTCGATGCTGCCGGCGCACGTGTGCGTGGTCGGCGAGACGCCGCACGACCGGTTGTTTCCGCATGTATCGATGGCGATCCACCACGGCGGATCGGGTACCACGCATTCGGCCGCGCGGGCGGGCATTCCGTCGGTCGTCGTGCCGTTCGCGGGCGATCAGTTCTTCTGGGCGAACCGGCTGCATCGGCTCGGTGTGGCCGATGCGCCGGTGGCGGGCCGGCGCATGGACGCCGCCGCGCTCGCACGCGCGATCGCGTTCGCGGCGCATGCCGACACGCAGGCGCGCGCCGCCGGACTCGGCGCGCGGATCGCACGGGAGGACGGCGTGCGGCGGGCGGTCGCCGCGATCGAGCGCTGGGGGCGGCCCGGCATGCGGTGAACGCGCCGGCGCCGCGTCAGAAATGCCCGGTGAACCGGTAGCGGCTGCCCGGGTGCCACAGATTGGCCACCGACGCGACCATCCCCTGCGACCACGTGCGCCGATGCAGCAGCAGGCAGGGCTCGCGTTCGTCCATCGTCAGGTGGCGGCGCGTTTGCGCATCGGGCATCGCGGCCTCGATCCGGTATTCGACCCGCTGCAGCGGCGCGACGCGCGTGAGGTACTGGTTCGGCGTCGTCGTCGTGAAGTCCTGCAGTGCGTATTCGGGCGCGCAGGCGGGATTGACCCAGCGTTCCTCGAGTTGCACCGGCGTGTCGTTCTCGAAGTGCAGCACGCGTGAGTGGAAGATCGGGCTGCCGGCGTCGAGCCGCAGCTCGTCGGCGAGCTTCGCGTCGGCGATGGCCGCGCCGACCTCCAGCACCTGCGCGCGATACCCATGGCCGCGCGCGGCGACTTCGTCCGAGATGCTGCGGATCGCCACCAGCGTCGATTCGTATTTCGGCGACGCGACATACGTGCCCGAGCCGCGCGTGCGCGTGAGCACCTGCTCGGCCGTCAGTTCGCGCAGCGCGCGGTTGACCGTCATCCGCGCGACGTTGAATTCGCGCGCGAGCTCGTTTTCCGACGGCACCTGGTCGCCTTCCGCCCACTCGCCCGCATGGATGCGCGCGAGGATGAAGTCCTTGATTTCCTGATAGATCGGTGTGGTCATTGCATTGCTGTTCGAGAGACGGCGGCCGCGTGCCGTCGCGCGCGGGCCTTCGTGCGGTGTCCGGGCGGAGTGTACCGGGTTCGACGCCGCGCGGGCCCGACTGTGGGCCCGGGATTCGGGTTATTCCGGCCCGCATCCGGCGCGCGGGCCAAGGGCCCGCGGGGCCCGTACGGGCCGCGGCCGCCGCGCCGGCGGGCCCGGCAAACGAAAAGTATAGACAAATGCATGGGCGGCGACGGTGTGCCGAATCCGCACCGAAACAAGGGATTCAGCTTCATGTAAGGTGTAGCAAATTGAAATATAAGGAAAATTCGCTCAGGTAAACAATCCGCCGACAATTAGAGATAAACACGGATTGCTGGCGGTGACCTGAAAAAGGCAAAGTTGTATGTACAACTTGGTGAGTCGTCTGACGGATGACCTCCCGGTTGGAAGGGTTCGCGGCGGCGACGCCCGACGGGACCCGTGCCCAGTTCGCCTATGACAGGAACGCCATGAAGAAACTCGCGCTCAGTATTGCCCTTGCCTGCCTCGCGGTCGGTGCCCACGCCAAGGATTGGTCGACGATCCGGTTCGGCGTCGACGCCAGCTATCCGCCGTTCGAATCGAAGGATGCAAGCGGCAAGGTCGTCGGCTTCGACGTCGATCTCGGCAACGAGATCTGCGCGCGCCTGAAGGCGAAGTGCGTGTGGATCGAGAACGACTTCGACGGGATGATCCCGGCGCTGAAGGCGAAGAAGTTCGACGGCGTGCTGTCGTCGATGTCGATGACGCCGGCGCGTGCCGAGCAGATCGCGTTCTCCGACAAGCTGTTCAACACGCCGACGCGCCTCGTCGCGAAGAAGGGCGCGAACCTGCAGCCGACGGCCGAATCACTGAAGGGCAAGTCGGTCGGCGTCGAGCAGGGCACGATCCAGGAAACCTACGCGAAGGCCTACTGGGCGCCGAAGGGCGTGCAGGTCGTGCCTTACCAGAACCAGGACGGCGTGTACCAGGACCTGATGTCCGGCCGCCTCGACGCCGCGCTGCAGGACGCGGTGCAGGCCGATATCGGCTTCCTGAAGACACCGCGCGGCGCGAACTTCGAATTCGCCGGCAAAGACATCGACGATCCGAAGACGCTCGGCAACGGCGCCGGCATCGGCCTGCGCAAGGACGACGCCGACCTGAAGGCGAAGATCGACCATGCGATCGCCGACATGATCAAGGACGGCACCTACAAGAAGCTCGAGAAGAAGTACTTCGCATTCGACGTGTACGGCGGCTGACACCTTCGCGGCGCGCACCGGCCGTGGCGCGCGCCGCCCGCTTCGCGTGATGCCTCTGGCTTGATGAGCAGACGGCATCAGGTAGTGCGCAGAACTCGTTTGATGCGCGGTTAATGGCTATTGACAATCCAGCCACATCGTTCTGGATCCCTTATATGATCTTCCAAGGATTTGGCCCGCTGTTGTGGGCCGGCACGGTCGAGACCGTGAAGCTCGCGGTGCTGTCGCTTGCCGCGTCGCTGATACTGGGCCTCGCGGGCGCGGCAGCGAAACTCTCGACCAACCGCGTGCTCAAGTCGGTCGGCACGTTCTATACGACGCTGATCCGCGCGGTACCCGATCTCGTGCTGATGCTGCTGCTGTTCTACGGGATCCAGATCCTGCTGAACGACGCGACCGACCTGCTCGGCTGGGACCAGATCGACATCGACCCGTTCGTGGCCGGCGTCGTGACGCTCGGCTTCATCTACGGCGCCTACTTCACCGAGACGTTCCGCGGCGCATTCCTCGCGGTGCCGCGCGGCCAGCTCGAAGCGGGCTTCGCATACGGGATGAGCGGCTGGCGCGTGTTCCACCGCATCCTGTTCCCGCAGATGATGCGCTTCGCGCTGCCGGGTATCGGCAACAACTGGCAGGTGCTCGTGAAGGCCACCGCGCTGGTGTCGATCATCGGCCTCGCCGACGTCGTGAAGGCGTCGCAGGACGCCGGCAAGAGCACGCTCGATTTCTTCTTCTTCACGCTCGCGGCCGGCGCGATCTACCTCGCGATCACGACGGTGTCGAACGTCGTGCTGCACCACCTGGAGAAGCGTTATTCCGTCGGCGTCCGGAGGCTTGCACTGTGATCGAACTCGTCAGCCAGTACTGGCAAAGCTATCTCTATACCGACGGTTACCGCTTCAGCGGCCTCGCGATCACGCTGTGGCTGCTGGTCGTGTCGATCGCGTTCGGCTTCGCGCTCGCCGTGCCGCTCGCGATCGCGCGCGCGTCGTCGAACCGCTGGATCTCGGGCCCCGTGTGGCTCTATACGTACGTGTTCCGCGGCACGCCGCTCTACGTACAGCTGCTGATGTGCTACACCGGCATCTACAGCCTGCAGGTCGTGCACAACCACGTGCTGCTCGACACGTTCTTCCGCAACGCGATGAACTGCACGCTGCTCGCGTTCGTGCTGAACGAATGCGCGTATGCGACCGAGATCTTCGCGGGTGCGATCAAGGCCACGTCGGCCGGCGAGATCGAGGCCGGGATGGCCTACGGAATGTCGCGCTTCAAGCTCTATACGCGCATCATCCTGCCGTCCGCGCTGCGCCGCTCACTGCCGAGCTACAGCAACGAAGTGATCCTGATGCTGCACGCGACGACCCTCGCGTTCACCGCGACCGTGCCCGACATCCTGAAGGTCACGCGCGACGTCAACTCCGCGACGTACATGTCGTTCCAGGCCTACGGCATCGCCGCCGTGCTGTACGCCATCGTCGTGTTCACGCTCATCTGGGCGTTCCGCAAGCTCGAGACGCGCTGGCTCGCGTACCTCTCGCCGCGCAGCCACTAATGCATTCGCAAGGAAGGACCAAGCATGTACAAGCTCACCGTTGACAACCTGCACAAGAAGTTCGGCGACAACGAGGTGTTGAAGGGCGTATCGATGAAGGCGAAGGCCGGCGACGTGATCAGCATCATCGGCTCGAGCGGCTCCGGCAAGAGCACGTTCCTGCGCTGCATCAACTTCCTCGAGCAGCCGTGCTCGGGGCAGATCACGATCGGCAGCGAGCCGATCCAGACCGCGCGCGACCGTAACGGCTCGCTGCGCGTGGCCGACCAGAAGCAGCTGCAGCGGATGCGCACGAAGCTGTCGATGGTGTTCCAGCACTTCAACCTGTGGTCGCACATGACGGTGCTCGAGAACGTGATCGAGGCACCGATGGCCGTGCTGGGGATCGGCAAGGAAGAGGCCGTTGCGCGGGCACGCAAGTATCTGGAGAAGGTCGGGCTCGCGCCGCGCGTCGAAGGCATGTATCCGTCGCACCTGTCGGGCGGCCAGCAGCAGCGTGTCGCGATCGCGCGTGCGCTCGCGATGGAGCCCGAAGTGATGCTGTTCGACGAGCCGACGTCGGCGCTCGACCCGGAACTGGTGGGCGAAGTGCTGAAGGTGATGCAGAAGCTCGCCGAGGAAGGCCGCACGATGGTCGTCGTCACGCACGAGATGGGTTTCGCGCGCAACGTGTCGAATCACGTGATCTTCCTGCACCAGGGGAAGATCGAGGAAGAGGGCGATCCGCGGGAGATTCTCGTCAACCCGAAGAGCGAGCGGCTCGGGCAGTTCCTGTCGGGGCGGCTCAAGTAAGCGGGGGCCGCCGCAGCCTGGAACGCTAAATGCTTGTTTCGGACGACTCTTTCGATCGAGGAGCGCCGCGATGAGCACGCCGACCCCTACCGCGTTTTCCCACGTGAAGCCGCAGGACACCGCATATCAAGGCGAAGGCCTGCGCGACTTCTTCCTGTATCGCGATCTCGGCATCGCGGCCGCGACGAACGGCAAGGTCGTCGCGCAACTCGTCAGGGCGAATCATGCACCGGCGGCGGGCACCGGCTGGCACCGTCACGAGGCCGAGTTCCACATCGTGATGATGCTGAAGGGCTGGGCGCGCTTCATGTACGGCGATCGCGAGACGCTGGTGAGCGCCGGCGACTGCGTGCACCAGGCGCCGGGAATCGTGCACTACCTGTTCGACTACTCGCCCGACATGGAGTACCTGGAGATCGTCGGGCCGGCCGATTTCAAGTCGATCGACGTCGAAGGGCCATGCGCGGTGCCGGCGCCGACGCCGTGGGGCGACGCGGGCGCGTAGCCCTCCGTCGCATCGGATGCGAGGCATCCGCGTGCCCGAGAAAGACCGCCTTCGGGCGGTTTTTTTATGGATCCTGTCCGGGCTTCGGGTTCTGACCGGGTCATTCGACATCCGAAGCATTTGCCGCGTAAGGAAATCGAAAAGACAGGTGGCAATTTGTCAGCTTCGCGTGATGTTTCGTTACACCGTGTCAAAGATCGTCAATTCGATGCAGGTGCGGTGCACGGCGCGTCGGCGACCGGCGTTAAGGACGTAACAGCCGGACCACCGGCTGGCCTACCCAGGAGAATGTCCATGACCCGCATCGCGAAGATCCTGACCGTGACGGCCGTCGCCTGTGCCACCCTCGTGCCGGCGCTGGCCGAAGCCCATTCGCACCGCGTGTGCCATTTCGATCACCACCATCACCGCGTGTGCCGCTGGGTCCGTTGACCCGTGACGCGTTATTCCCGGCAAAGCGTCGGGACGCTTTTCCCGTTCAGGCATATCAGGAGAGGATTATGAAAAAGACGATGTTGATCGCCGCGTTCGTCGCGGGCATGGGTGTGTCGATCGGTGCGTTCGCACAGGTTCCGGCCAGCGCGCCGGCCGGTACGACCGGGCTGTGCAAGGACGGCTCGTTCTACTCGGGCGCGTCGAAGAAGGGCGCGTGCGCCGGCCACAAGGGCGTGAAGACGTGGTATGGCGCAGCGTCGGCAGCCGCGGCGAGCGCACCGGCCGCGGCCCCCGCGAGCGCGGCTGTCGCTTCCGCCGCATCCGGCGCCGCCCCGGCGAAGAGCGCGCCCGCGACGACCGCCGCGGCGGCGCCCGGCGGCGGCGCGGGCAAGGTGTGGGCCAACGACAGCACGAAGGTCTACCATTGCTCGACCGACAAGTACTACGGCAAGACGAAGCACGGCAGCTACATGTCGGAAGCCGATGCGAAGGCGAAGGGCTACCACGCGTCGCACGGCAAGGTCTGTTCGTAACACCGGCGGAATGCGCGAGCGTTGCCGCTCGCGCACTGCCCGGCACCGCGCCCCGCCGTGCGGGCGGGGCGATTCGAGCGCAACGCCGGTGTGCCGCACCGAGCGTTGCCATCCCGCGCGGGCTCAGTGCACGTGATCGGATGGCGCCGCGGCCGCCGTCGCGTCGCGACCGGCCGCGCGCGCGTCGAGCAACGCCCGCAGCGTCACGTAGTGCGCACCGCTCGCGCTGCCGTCCGTAATGGCGGTGCGATCGTACGGCTCGTTGTCGTGGATCGTCGCGCGCACGATCGGATAGATCTGCGTTTCCCAGCGGCCGCCGTTGAACACGCCATAATGGCCCGCGCCCGTCTGCACGTGATGCGTTTTCAGGTACGGCGGCAATCCCGAACACAGCTCCTGCGCGGCCACCGTCTGGCCCACGGCGCAGATGTCGTCCTTCTCCCCCTCGATCGTCAACAGCGCGGTGCGGTGGATCGCGGCCGGTTCCACCAGCCGGTCGCCGACCGTCAGCTCGCCGCGCGCGAGCGCGTATTGCTGGAATACCTTCTCGACCGTCTCCAGGTAGAACTCCGCGGTGAGGTCGGCCGTCGCGAAGTATTCGTCGTAGAAGTGGCGCAGCGTGTCGGCCTTCGCGGGGTCGCCTTTCGCGCGCTCGTAGTACAGGTCGGAAAACGACGCCGCATGGCGGTCGGGATTCATCGACATGAACGCGCCGACCTGCACGAAGCCCGGATACACGCAGCGCTGCGCCCCGACGAAGCCGGCCGGCACCACGCTGATCAGGTTGCGCGCGAACCATTCGATCGGCCGGCTCGTGGCGAGCGCGTTGACCTTCGTCGGATTCACGCGGCAGTCGATCGGCCCCGCCATCAACGTCAGGCTCGCGGGTTGGGCGGGATCGCCGGCGGCGGCCATCAGCGCGACCGCCGAAAGCGCGGCGACGGTCGGCTGGCAGATCGCGAGCACGTGCGCATCCGGGCCGATGTGGCGAATGAAATCGATCACGTGCCCGACGTATTCGTCGAAGCCGAAGCGGCCCGCCGCGAGCGGGATGTCGCGCGGGTTGTGCCAATCGGTGATGTACACGTCGTGATCGGCCAGCATCGTGCTGACCGTGCCGCGGAGCAGCGTCGCGAAATGCCCGGACATCGGCGCGACGATCAGCACGCGAGGCTGGCGCGCCACCGGCCGCGCCTTGCGGAAATGCAGCAGCGTGCCGAACGGCGTGGCCGCCGCGGCTTCCTCGACGATCGGCACCACTTCGCCGTCGACGACGGTCGACGCGATGCCGAACGCCGGACGCCGGTGCGAGAACGCGCAGCATTCGAGCAGTTCGCACAGCGCGTCGACCATGCGGCCCGTCGGGGTCGACGTGGCGGGCGGCCACAGCGACATCGTCGCGCGCGTGGCGGCCGCCCATGCGCGCGCCGGACGCAGGCATTCGGCAGACCATTGGTAGAAAGGATAGGCAAGCAGGTTCATGGCCGTCGTTCGTTGCGTCGCGTTACGTCGAGCGAGGCAAGCCGTATGCCAGCGTGCGGCTGGCACGCGCGTTGCACGGGGTTTGCGAATGCGGCGATACGCGTGGCGACGCGCGCGGCGTCTCATGCGGCGATGCATGCGGCGCGTGGGGCCCGACGACCGAATGCGATGCGCCGCCGTTGCCAACGACGCTCGGCGTACTCGATGTGTCGCTGCGCCGGGCAGCGCGCTGCGCCACTTCGGCGAATGCTTCGCACAGGCGTGGTGCGCTTCGCACGGCGTGGCGCGCGCTTTCGGTGCAGGGGTACGAACGGCAATCAGCAGGGGAGCGACATGGACGTTACCGGACAGACGACGTTGACCATCAGCAGCCGCAATTACTCGTCGTGGTCGATGCGCGGCTGGCTGCTCGCGAAGCTGAGCGGCCTCGCGTTCGAGACGATCAGCGTGCCGATCGATGCGGCATCGCGCGCGGAACTGCTGCTGCTGTCGCCGTCGATTCTCGTGCCGTGCCTGACACACGACGGCAGCACGGTATGGGACACGCTCGCGATCGCCGAATACCTGAACGAAATCCGGCCGCAGGCGCGGCTGCTGCCCGACGACCGGCGTGCGCGTGCGCATTGCCGGTCGATCTGCGGCGAGATGCATTCCGGTTTCAGTGCGCTGCGCTCCGCGCTGCCGATGAACCTGCGTGCGCATTTTCCCGGCTTCCGGATCTGGTCGCGTGCGCAGCACGACATCGAGCGCATCGTGACGATCTGGCGCGCGTGTCTGGCCGCGTATGGCGGCCCCTGGCTGTTCGGCGAGCAGATCGGCATCGCAGATGCGATGTACGCGCCGGTCGTCACGCGATTCCTGACGTACGACGTGAAACTCGAACCCGATATTGCCGAGTACTGCATGCGCATGCTCGCGCATCCGTTCGTGGCGGAGTGGATCGATGCCGCGAAGGCGGAGCACGAAGACATCGACGAACTCGACATGGAGTTCTGACCTGCAACGCACCTTCGCGCGTTCAACCGGATGACCGGCACGTGCATCGAAACGAATCGTCGATGCGGCCGCGCGTGTCCTGCTCGCCCATTGCCCGCGCAGCATCTGTCGGGCATCGCGCCCCGCCGTTTCGGCGGGGCGTTGCTTACCTGCTGCCGGGCACCCTGAGGCTCGCTCCCCGCATTGCAGCACGGCGTAGCAGGATCAGGGACTCGTTTTGGCCGGCTCGGCCGCGGGTGGCTTGGCCGGACGCGTGAGGAGTTCGCGTGTGAGGTTGTCCGACACATAGTGCGGGCCATCGAACAGATAGACTTGATAGCCACGGTAGGTTGTCAGCTGCCTGCTCAATTCGTCGGCGCTGGCCGCCCGGAATCCCCCGTGCTCGGCGGGCCGGAAGGCCTCCGCGATTACCCGCACACGTTGCTTTCCGAGGCGCGAGGTCAGCTCGTCGACATAGGCGCGCGCGACGTAGGGTTCGCGCGCATAGACGCCGCAGCCGTCCTGGAAGAACACCCCGACGTCCGACGGCAGCCACGACACGAGCCAGTCCGCCAGCGCCTTCCCGCCGATGTTGGTCTGGTCGTAGACGCTCACCCACAGCGGACGCGGCAGTCGCTTCAGGATATCGGCAAGCTTCGGCGCGTCCTGCCAGGTCGGGTCGATTTCGACCGGGAAGTAGTAGCCGGTGACATTCAGCGGAACGTGCGTGCGCGCTACCGCCAGGGACTGGTCCGCGAGTGTCGACAGATGGGTGCGTGCTCGCTTTTCATCCTGGTAACCGGCGAGGCCCAGGATGACGTTTCTGGCCCAGGGTTCGCGGCCGATGCGCCCCCAGTCGGGAAGGTGTGCCGCGGGACGGATGCCGGCGTCGGGCACGTACGCGGTATCGTCGACAACGCTCCACTGGATCAACAGATCGTGCACGCCGAGCTGTTGCCAGTTCCCGACGGGATTCGTCGTCGCGTTGTCGACCTGCCAGACGATTCCGTCGGCATGCACGTCATGCGCCGTCCAGCTGCACGCGGCCACGGCGAGCGATGCCCCGACGGCCGCGAGCATCGCCGCGCGGGACGAACGCGGCGCGCGCGCGCGCCGGCGTGGCCGGCCTGCGTGCCGGAACCGGCCCAGACGCAGTCGAATCCCGCGCAAGGCCGGGATGGCGTACGTGATCATCGCGGCCTCCCCGGAAGCATTCCTGCGCGACATCGTAGCCGATCACATGCAAACGTGCGACCCGCCTTGCTGCTGCGGGTCGCACGAGGCTTCCACCGGCTCGCGTCACTTGGCCGTCGTGCCGTCCGCCCATGTGTAGCCGAGATTCGTGATGCCCGTCACGATACTCTGGAAGTCCTGGAAGGCGGGCAGTCCGAGATCGGGCTCGAGCCAGTACGGATGGAAGAAGAACGACGCGAAGCCGTCCCGCACCGCCAGACCGTATTGCGCATTGGTCACGATTTGCTGCCACGTGTACGTGATGCACGAGAACGGGTCTTTACTGCAGATGTTGTATTGAAGGCTGCCCAGGTTCTCCGGAATGATTCGTTGCCCGTAGTAATCGGAGTTGATGATGTACGGGAAGAATTGCCCGGCAGAAAAGTCCTGGTTGGGCGCGCCCGTCCCGATCTGCGGATTGGTCGACGTGTAGTAGACGGCCCGCTGGAACGTGGTCGGGAACGTCTGCGCCGTGGCTGTTGATGCCATCGGCGACATCTGGTACTGCGGCGCAGCCCAGCCGACGATCTTGTAGCCGTTGAGCGTGAATTCGAGCAGGCCGTCGGCCATTCTGCCTTTCGCCCATTGCACCGAGTCCTCGTCGACCGGACGATTCTGGACTGCGTACCAGAACTCGAAGTCGCTGCCGCTCACCGCATTCTGAAGATTCGGCGTCGAGTCATACTGGTGCGTATAGCCGTGCATCACGATCGAGCCGCCACGCAGGAGCGCGTAGTTCAACCCGCTCTTGAGGCCCGTTGCCTGTGCGAGGTGAATCGTCTCCGGCACGCCGCCGTTGTAATACCCGTTCGGGTCGGTATACAACGGAATGGTCGCCATCGTGAACTTGATCCTCTTCGAGTACAGATAGTCCGACAGCTGCCTCATCGAGCTCGTCGTCGTGAATGCGTCCAGATCCTCGAGGCGGACCAGTGCACGATGATTCACCGGTGCATTGGTCTGCAGGATGTCGTGCAGGATGTCGCATATCACCAGGTAGCGATCCGTCGGGCCGATGTAGGAGAACGGCATGTCCGCGAAGTACCAGAACTTGCCGGAGCGCATGACGTAGGGCGTCGTTGCGCCGCTCTTGCTGTTCTTGATGGTGACGAGCACTTGCGCCTTGGTGGCATCGAGGACCTGGGTCAGGCCGACATCCGGGTCCGCGTTGATGGCGCCGGTCGACGCGTCGAACGCGTAGTACTTGACCATCGCCAGGTTCTTGTACGTGACGGTGTCGTAGAAGCCGGGATTCGGATTGCTCGACGAAGGCGTCGCGTTCATCCCGGCAAGGCCCAGGAAGCTGAACCCGAAAGTCTGGTTGAACGTATAGGCCGTGTTCCACGCGAGCTGCCACAGGTTGTACTTGAACCAGACCACGGTTTTCGTGGCGGTCATCACGTCGCTCATGAACGCCGTCGGAATCGGGTTGTTGTAATAGTCGCCGATATAGAACGTGGCGTCGTGGCTCCCGATCATGCCGGACGTGTAGTTCTGTATCGGTACCAGGTCGACGGTCGTATTGAAGTGGCCGAGCAGGTTCCTCAACATGATGCTGTACATCAGGCCGAGCTTCGAAAACGGGTCGTTGGCCGGGTTGTCGTATAACACGAGCGTATGTGCGGTCGTGGTCTGCGCGTGCGCCGTGCCCGGCAATGTCATTTGCGCGAGTCCGGCAAGCAGGGCTATGACGATCAAGATCTTTTTCATGGCCGTATCTCCCTAGTCGCGTTCGATGTTGCCGCCGTGCTTCTTGACGGAATTTCTGCTGAACTTCGGGCGCCCCGTCTCCTTGTATGCCTTGTCCCAATCCTCATCGGACATGCCGGGTTTCACGTTGACTTGGGCAGAGCCGTTTGGCAATGGCGGGGGCTTGATCTTGCCGCCGGACGACTGGTTCGTCTGCTGCGCACTCGCATGCTGAACCGCGCTGGTGATGACGAGCGCGGGACTCAATGCAAGGAGTAGCCCAACGGTGCTCAACCCGATTCGAAAAAATCGATTGCGATGCGAGGGCATGATTTTCATCCTTTGATATGCAAATTGGATTCTCGTTAACGAAACGAGCACGCCCCATTGCCCGATTTAGAATCGGGTGTTATGTCGTTATTTTTTTTGCGTTTAATACCCCGGTTAATGAAACGAAACCGGACAGTTGGCTTTCAAGCTAGTTCTGTACCATCCGCCGCAAATGGACACCGGGCCGGGATGCCAAAATCGGCGCGTCGAGACGGTCCGAAATTGTCTCGATAAACGTTTCACGCATGCAACGCGACCGGTTTCGGGAATTGGGTCCGACGAACGCGTAACGTCTGTTTGAGCGATTCAGGTGAAACCGGTTGCGTGCTTCGTTCCGCCCACGGCAACGCGGCAACCGAGCCGGCGGCGCATCCATCCAACGGCGACCGGAGCACCGGATTTTCGGTTTCATCGTCGATTCGTCCGTCCAGGATCGACGGAATCGCGTGACGCGCTCCGATCGCGATGATCGGGGCGAGGGTAGAGAACCTGCCAAACGTCTCATATTCGGAACGCCGGTCCGCATGTTTCAGCACTGAAACATTTGGCTCGGTTTCGATTCGCCGATCGTGTGCGGCACACGCCCGGTACCCGGAAGGCGCAAGGGTGGTGGACGATGGCGCACGACTTGCTTGAAGCGCTGTGTATCGAAGAGGCGGTGTATGGGGCGCACTGCAAGGCGCTGGATCGGGGGGCGGCTGCAAGCGCCGGCGCACGCAGGGGACGAATGCAGGCAAGCGGGGAAACCGGCTGTCAAAAGTCATCCACTGAACACGTTGCATTTTTGGTGATGTTGCGTGGTCGTATCAATAGCGCTCCAGGCAGCCTCGAGTCTTTTGAGAACGACGAGAACGGATGCGGCGTTAGCCGCAGGAGTGGACGTGACGGGGTCGACGGGGACAGGGCGGTTTCGTCTTCCGTTGGTGTGCGGAGAAGAAATACAGACGAGCGAAAATCGCGGAAAGGTAATGGATAATATGATATGGAGTGCGTATTTATATGCGCTCAACCTTGTCGCCATTGTGACCGCCCTCGTCATCCTGGTCAGCACGCTGGATGACCTGACGCTGGATGGCTGTTACTGGTCATTCGAAATCGGGCGCATCCTGCGTCGCGAGAAATCGCAGACCGTCGACATCGGCATGCTGCGCGCGCTGGAAGAGCGCCATCTGGCACTCATGGTGCCGGCATGGAAAGAGTACGACGTGATCGCCAAGATGATCGAAAACACGCTGGCGACCATCGAGTACGAGCGGTATGTCATCTTCGTCGGCACCTATCACAACGACGCCGAAACCACGGCGGAAGTCGAACGGATGGTCCGCCGGTATCCGGGCAGGGTGACGCGTGCCACGGTCATGAACGACGGGCCGACCTGCAAGGCGGACTGCCTCAACTGGATTCTCGAGGCGATCCTGCGTTACGAAGCGGTCCATCATATTCAGTTCGCGGGCGTCGTCATGCACGACTGCGAAGATGTCATTCACCCGGTCGAACTCAAGTACCTCAACCATGCGGTGGCGGAGAGCGATCTGGTCCAGCTTCCCGTGCTGTCATTGCCCCGGAAATGGAACGAGTTCGTCGCCGGCTGCTATCTCGACGATTTCAGCGAAACGCACCAGAAGGACGTGCCGGTGCGGGCACGCTTGACCGGGGTCGTGCCGGGCGCGGGTGTTGCATCGTGCTACAGCCGGCGTTCGATCGAAGCGGCGATGAAGGAGCGCAACGGTTGCCCGTTCAACACGAGTTCGCTGACCGAGGACTATGACTTCAGCTTTCGCTTGAGAGACCTCGGCATGAAGGAAACCTTCGCCCGCACGCCGCTTTCGGACATCGTGCGCGATGCCGGCGGCGAGCGCGCCAAGGACGGTGCCGCCGGTCGAAACCTGCTGGCCACGCGCGAGTATTTTCCCAAGACATTCCGCACCGCCTACCGGCAGCGCGCGCGCTGGATTCTCGGTATCGCGTTTCAAGGCTGGGAGCAACTCGGCTGGAAGGGCGACTTCCTCACCCGCTACATGTTCTTCCACGATCGCAAGGGCATCGTGACGTCGCTGTTTTCGGTGATTGCCTATGGCGTGCTGCTCAACTTCGTGTTGCTTTCCGTTCTTCAGAATGCCGGTCACGTCATTCCCGCCAGCGCTCACCTCGTGACGGCCAGTGCCTGGGTCACGCCGCTGCTGTGGGTCAACACCCTCATGCTGTTCGCCCGTGCCGGACAGCGCTTCTACTTCGTCAGCAAGCTGAACGGCCCGCTCCAGGGGCTGCTCTCGATCCCGAGGATGTTCGTCAACAACCTGATCAATTTCTGCGCGGTGAGTCGCGCGTGGCGCATCTATGTCGGCCACCTGGTGAGCGGCAAGCCGATCGCATGGGACAAGACCAGTCACACATACCTGTCCAACGAAGAACTCGGGAAAGTGCGCCACAAGATCGGCGAGATCCTGGTCGGCTGGGGCGTGGTTTCCCCGGCGCAACTGGAGGACGGCCTCGAGCGGCAACTGACATGCGGCAAGCGGCTGGGCGAACTGTTGCTCGAAGCCAGTGCGTTGTCCACCGAATCGCTGGCGGATGCGATCGCCGAGCAGGCCGATCTGCCGCGGGTAAGCCTCGGCAACGTAGCGGTGGGCCACTTCGCGGACTCGCTGGCATTCGAGCTGCAGTACGCGTATCGTGTCGTCCCGTTTTCGACCGCCGCCGACGGGACGCTGAACGTCGCGGTCGGGCGGCCGCTTACGCACGACGAACAGGACGTCGTGCGGCGCGGCGCCCGAACGAACGTTGCGTATTTCATTGCCTGCGATGCGGAGATCGCCGCCGAACTCGGCCGGCACTCGCGCTTCGTCGAAATCGCGCGGCTGCGCGACGGCGACGGCGCGACGCAGCAGGCAGTGCCGGTGAAAAAGCCGTCGGGAGAACAGGCATGAAGCGCTCGACACGTCCGATCGCGGCCGGCCTCAAGCGCTGCGCACGCTTGAGCGCGCTGGCCATTGCCCTGTCGCTCGCCTGGCAGGCGCCGGCATCCGCCGCCCAGCAGCTCAACCCCAAAGCCTATCGGCTCGCCGATGGCGCCTACAAGGCGATCAACGCAGGCGACCTGCCCCGCGCGGAAGCGTACGCGTTGCGCGCCCTCAAGATTCAGCCGGGAAGCGAGCAACTCGGGCTGTTGCTCGTGGATGTGTACCGGCGCGAAGGGAAAGTCGACGAAGCGGACGCGCTGCTGGAATCGCTTAGCGTTCGTTTTCCGAAAAGCGCGGCGGTACTGGCGCAGCATGGCTATCTGGCGCAGCGGCAGATGCGCTACGACGTCGCGTGCAGCAATTTCGCGGCGGCCGTCGCGACTGGAAACTGGAGCAAGGAGCAGCAGCGCAACTTGCGCCTCGCGTGGTCGGACAGTGCGCTCGCGGCGAAGCGTCCGCACGAGGCCGGCGTCGCGCTGGCGCCGCTGGCTGATGAAAAATCCGCCGTGATTCAGTTGCGTATCGCGCAGATGAGCTTGCAGGCGGGCGACCACGACAGCGCGCTCCGCGTGGCCGAGCTGGCGGCCGGCGACGCATCGACCGATGCCGAGCGGAGCATGGCCGAGTCGATCGCGGCACAGGCGCGGCAAGCCGATCAGCAGCCCGAGGTGCCGGTGGACGATACCGCGCAACGGACCTTGCAGCACGCCTATGATCTCCTGCGCGAACACAAGGATCGCGAGGCGCTCGACGCATTTCAGGAAGGTTTCGCCGGTGGCGCCGGCAACGCGATGAACTACGCGGACGCCGGCTATGCGGCCAAGCGGATCGGCTTGAACGAGCAGTCCGTCCAGATGTTCGAGCAGAGTCTCGACGCCGACGAAAACGAACATGCGTTCGACGCGCAGCGCAAGTTCGGCTATCGGCGGGAGGTCGAGCAACTCGAGCGCACCTGGGGTTTCGTGCTGAGCGCGCCATACCAGTCGGCCGCGTTCGGCCCGCAAGGCACGATCAGCGTGCTCCAGCCGGGTATCGAGGCGTATTGGCAGCCGCCGAAGATCGGCTATCGGAACGGCCGCATTCTCCAGTTCTTCGTGCGCGGATACGGCACGGCCTACGACGGCACGGGCAACGTGACCGGCATGCCGACCGTGCAGGGGTCGGTGGGCGTGCGCTACAAGCCGATACCCGATCAGAACGTGGTGGTGACCGCCGAGCGGTTGTTCCATATCGGCAGCCTGTCGATGACGGACTGGCTGATGCGCCTGGGTTACTCGTCGGAGGCGGGCACCGACCTGCGGGTCACCGAACCGAGCTGGCGCAGCTGGCAGGCCTATGTAGAAGGTGCGTACTTCATCAATGCCGGGCGTTACATCATCTATTCGGAGTTGCGTTACGGGCACACGTGGCGCTTGCCGATGATCAGCGACCGGCTGACCGTCTACCCGCACGCCGCGGTGGCGGGCGATCACGACAACCGTCAGCCTGACAAGACGGCAATCGGTGCGGGGCCAGGGGTCCAGTTCAGGTACTGGTTTCGCGAAGGCAGGTATACCGCGCCGGCGAGCTATCTCGACGTGACGGTGCAATACCGGTTCGGGTTGACGTCAGCGGCACGCGCACGTGGTCTCGTGGTACGCGCGACATTGTGGTTCTGAGCAACTGCGCTGACGATCAGGCGACTCGATGGTGAGGCTGATCAGCTGGGCGACTTGAGCGTGATGATCGTTTGACGCAGCAGCTGGAAGTACGAGCTGGTCGAATACGGAAGCATCTGCTCGACGTAGTTCCACCAGAAGAATCCGCCGATGAAACGCGGATCGGTCATGCTGTTGACCATCGGGTAGTAGGTCTTGATCAGGTTCTGCTGCACCGACGCAGGCGCCGCGATATCCGACGTGCCGATTTCGCCGAAGCCGACCTTCGCGTTCGGGAAGATGCTTTCCAGCGCCGCGAAGTCGTTGTTCCACGACGGATTCAGCCCCGGGCAATCCTGGTACGGGTAGTAGCTGAACAGCGCGTAGTCGGCCTGCTGGCGAACCGTCGCCGGCAGGAACGCGGTCGGCCACGTCTTCCAGTAATCCTGCGGCTTCTCCCAGCAGTTGTTGCCCTTGCTGTCGTCGTTGTAGTACAGCGTGATCGCAGTCTTGCCGCCGTTCGATTTGACGATCGTGTTGGCCGCGGCGACCATCTGGCCGATCTGCTGCTCTTCCGAATTGACCACGGTGTTCGTGCCGCTCGGATCGTTGCGCAGCCATTCGCCGTTGATTTCGTTGGCGATTTCCCACACGTCGACCGTGTTCTTCAGCTGCGACACCAGTTCCTGCGTGCGCGCCTTGTACGTCGTGATATCCGTCGGGAAATAGTACGAATCGTAGACTTCGCCCATCACGTATGCGACCGAGTGCAGGCGCAGCAGCGGTGCGTAGTAGTCGGCGGCCGACGTGCCCGGATCGAACACGACGCGCACCGTCGGTCGGTACGGCAGGTTCTGCAGCGACGCGATGATCGCGTCCAGTTTCGTCAGGTCATCGAGCGTGACGCCGTAGACCGGATTCTTCAGCGGTTCGACCTGGGCGTTGGCGGTTTGGGACAAGGGCATCAGCCCGGCATAAGCAACGCATGCGGCAATGGCCGTGCGTGAGATGGTTTTCGTCAGTTTAATCAAAACTTCGGTTCCGTCCTAAGGTAAGAAGAAGCGAGATTTTAGACGAAAATAAAAGGTAATTATCGGACGATATGCGCAATAAGGGGGCGGATGCTGCGGAATGGAAATTGCTGCGCGGCTGGCTGGCGATCAAAAACGCAGCATCCCGAAACGTTTGCAAGCGGGCATCGGGACGACCGGCGGAACGGCGAACCTCCTGACGACCGGGCGTGGTGGCGCATTCGGGTATACGCGCTGCGATTCGGCTTCGGCTTCGCGGTCGGCTTCGACATCGACATCGACATCGGCTTCGGCTTCGGCTTCGGCATCGACTTCGACTTCGACATCGGCTTTGACATCGGCTTCGACATCGACTTCGCCATCGTCAACACTGCCGTGCTCACGATCGGCCGCATCGTTCGCGATGGCCAGGCGGTGATCCGATCACGGGCGGTGCCGCACGCATCGAAGAATCTGCTGACGATGCTGGCAATCCGCAAACGTTTCACGTTGATTTTCGTCGGTAACGCGCAGGATTTCGCTAAAGGATGCCGGCGCCGATGACGTTAAACGGGCACGGGGATGACTGCCGATCGCATGCATGTGACATGCGACGCGCAGTCCGCAACAACCAGCGCTGCAGGGGAACCAACATGAATCGTCAGCAATCGTGGACGCGTACGGCCGCGCCCGGCGAGATCATCTACTCGGAGGGCTTCGCCGGCGAGCCCGTCATCTTTCTGATCGCCGACGGCAAGGTCGAGCTGTCGACGCGCTGCGACGACAAGCGCGTCGTCGTCGCGACGCTCGGGCGCGGCGAGTTCTTCGGCGAATCGGCGCTGCTCGCCGCCGAGCCGCGCGCGCATACCGCGAAGGCGCTGTCGTTCTGCCAGCTCACGGTCGTGCCGGCCGCGACGATCGACGAGGAAATCGAGCACGTGTCGGCGCTGCTTCGCCACATCGTGCGCACGATGATCCGGCGCGTGAAGCGCAAGGACGACCAGCTCGCGACCTATACGCATGCCGACTTCATGCCGGGCGTGCTGTCGTATGCGCACGTGCTGTCGCTGATGGCGGGCGCCGACGCGCGCGGCTCCGATGACGCGTGGTCGCGGCGGCCGATGCAGGCACATGCGGAGGTGTCGGTGCCGCTCGCGGAGGTGATCCGCCGGTGCCGCGCGATTGCCGGCCATTCGCGCCCGCACGTGCTTGCGATGCTGCGCCGCATGGAGAAGCTCAATCTCGTCACGATCGAAGCCGCGCAGGGCGACCATGCCGGCGGCGCGGCCGATTACCCGGCGTCGTCGGATGCGCGCCAGACCGTCACGTTCGATGCGGCGCGCGTGGTCGATCGCGCGCAGCAGGTTGCCGATCACGATCTCGACGTGTCGATCAACAGCGAGCTGGAGCTGATCGAGCTCGCCGATCTCGAAGCGCTGATCGGCGTCGACCGGAAGCTGCTGCTCAACAAGCTGTCGCACGGCGAGATCGCCGACGAGGTGTTCGCGTTCCGCAAGTCGAAGGTGCTCGGTTACGTCGGGCAGAAAGGCGTCGCGTATTTCTCGCGGCGCAGCCCGCGCGCCGGCGGCGACGTGCGCGCGCTCGAGGATCTCGTGGGGGTCGACCAGCGCACGCTGTTCGACGTGATCAGCGCATTCGATACGTACGATCTCGCGAAGCTGATCGCGAGCCTCGACGATCGCGCGGTGGCCGACAAGCTGTTCTCGGTGATGACGGAAGCGCGGCGCAACGAGGTGTCGTGGGTGATGCGCCGCGAGCTCAAGCTCGACCCGATCGAGATCGAGGAGATCGAGCGGCGCGTGCTCGATGCCGTGCGCGCGGCCAAGGCGCCGGCGGCGTCCGTGCCGCCGGCTTCATCCGCCGCGTAACGCCCACCCGACGGAGACATCCATGGACCTGTTGACCCTGGCCGGCGTGCTGCTCGGCGGCGTGGCGATCGTGTTCGGCTTCGCGCTGGAAGGCGGACATTTTTCAATGCTGTTCCAGTTCGAAGCGCTCGTGATCGTGCTCGGCGGCACGCTCGGCGCGGTGATGATCCAGAATACGTGGGCGCGCTTCTTCGATGCGGTGAAGCAGCTGCGGCTCGCGTTCGTGCGCGCGCAGGAAGTCGACCGCAAGCACCTGACCGACCTGCTGGAGTGGGGCGATCGCGCGAAGCTCGACGGGCTGCTCGCCTTCGAATCGATGGACGTGAGCGGCATCCATCCGTTCGCGCGGCGCGGGCTCGAACTGCTCGCGAACGGCGTGTCGACCGCGGTGCTCGAGGACGCGCTGCAGCGCGAGCTCGACGCCTACGAGCGCAGCCGCCTCGCGGCCGCGCGCGTCTGGCACCAGGCCGGCGGCTATGCGCCGACGTTCGGCATTCTCGGCTCGGTGCTCGGGCTGGTGCAGGTGACGAGCCATATTCTCGAACCGGCGCAGCTCGGGCCGGGCATCGCGGTCGCGTTCATCGCGACGCTCTACGGCCTCGCATTCGCGAACCTCGTGTTCCTGCCGCTCTACGGCAAGCTGCGCGCGCAGATCGACAGCGAACTGCGGTTCCGCAAGCTGTATCTCGACGGCTTGCTCGCGATCTCGCGCAAGGAGTCGCCTCACACGATCGAGACGCGGCTGACCGGCGACGTGCGCGGTCGCGCGGCGGAGTCGCTCGCATGACGCACCGGGAGCTTCGACATGACCGCTCGAACTGACGGCGCGCGCGCGGGTTCGGCCGCGGCCGGGCGCGACGACGATGAGGCCGAAGGCACGCAGTCCGGGCGCTGGCTGATTTCCTACGCGGATCTCGTCACGACGCTGATGGTGCTGTTTCTCGCGCTGTACGTGCTGCAGCTCGCGAAATACAACGCGCTCGATGCGCGTTATCAGACGCTTGCGCGGCATGACGGCGGGACGGCAAGCGCGCCCGACGCAGCGACCGGGCGCATGCCCGCGTGGCTCGCATCGCTCGACGCGCTGAAGGCGGCCGGCCACATCTCGCTCGTGCGCGCGCCGCACGGCATCGAGATCGGCATCGACGCGAAGATCCTGTTCAACGTCGGCGATGCGCGCTTGCTGCCGGACGCGACACCGGTGCTGAGCCAGATCGCGCAGGCGCTGAGCGCGCATGCGAGCGGCGACATCCTCGTCGAAGGGCATACCGACAGCGTGCCGATCGCGAACGCGAAATACGAGTCGAACTGGGAGCTGTCGTCCGCGCGGGCGGGCAGCGTCGTGCGCTATCTGGCCGATCGCGGCGTCGCGCCGCACCGGCTCGCCGCGATCGGGCGGGCCGATACGCAGCCGCTCGTCGCGGGCGACGATGCGGCCGCGCGGGCGCGCAACCGGCGGGTGACGATCTTCGTCGCGTATTGAGCGCGCGAACCTCGACGGGCGCGCGACGGCCGCCCGTCGACGACATATCGGATCTCGGATGACGAACATGTGAACCCGGCGATGCGATTCCGCGCATGCCTGCCGATAACCCAGGCTGGCTCAGACCGAGCGGTTATCGAGGGTTCCCCATGCATTTCTGGCGCAAGCTGTCCATTCAGAACAAGCTGATTCTCAGCATGACGAGTTGCCTGCTCGTGTTCGTCGCGATTTCGAGCGGGTTGAGCGTCCGTCTGATCGGCAACGCCGTGCGCGATCGCGTCGTCCGCGAGGAGCTGCCGACGGCCGTGAGCGGCATCCGCGCCGACGTGCAGCGGCAGATGGCCGGGCCGATTGCCGCGTCGCGCCTCCTTGCGCGCGATGCGTTCCTGCTGCAATGGGAGGCCGACGGCGAGCCCGATGCCGGCACGCGCAGCTGGATTCAGCTCGCGAAGAACGTGAAGGACGAGCAGAAGGCGGCGTCCGTGCAGTGGGTGTCGGTGAAGAGCGGCAACTACTACAACGAAGCCGGCCTGCAGCGGAAGGTCACCGACAAGGATCGGTGGCTGACGGATTTCCTCGCGTCGGGCAAGGCCTACGAGGTGAACATGGACCGCGAGGTCACGGCCGGCGGCTACATGATGTTCATCAACAGCCGGGTGGAGCTCGACGGCACGCCGATCGGCGCGACCGGCATGAGCCTGTCCGTCGACGTGCTCGCGAAGGGGATCGCCGCATACCGGATCGGCGACACCGGGTTTGCGTACCTCGTGCGGCCGGACGGCGCGATCATGATGCATCGCGATGCGGCGCTGATCGACGGCAAGCACTTCCTGAAGGACGAACCGGGCCTGCCCGGCGACGCATCGTCGACGCTGCTGGCCGGCAAGCCGTATGCGACGCTGAGCTACGACGGCGACGGCGGCGCGCGCTTCATCGCGACATCGTTCGTTCCGGAGCTGAATGCGTACGTGGTCGTCGAAGTGCCGCAGGCCGAACTGCTCGGGCCGGTGACGCGTGCGGTTCGCAGTGCGGCGCTCGTCGCCGCGATCGCGGGCCTCGGCGTCGCGCTGGTCGTGATCTGGCTGGTCGGGCGTGCGATCGCCGCGCCGATCCGCCGCGCGGCGACGCTGCTGTCGGACATCGCGAGCGGCCAGGGCGACCTGACGCGCCGGATGACGGTCGAAAGCCAGGACGAGATCGGCCAGCTGTCGGACGCGTTCAACCGTTTCGTATCGTCGTTGTCGACGCTCGTCCACCGGATCCGCGCGGCGTCCGCGTCGATTGCGACCGGGTCCGCGCAGATCGCGTCGGGCAATGCCGACCTCAGCGAACGCACCGAAGGGCAGTCGGGCAACCTCGAGCGGACGGCTTCGTCGATGGAGGAAATCACGGCGGTCGTGCGCAACAACACCGAAACCGCGACGACGGCCGCGCAGCTGATCACCGGCGCCGCTGACACGGCGACGCGCGGCGGGCAGGTCGTGGGCGAAGTCGTGACCACGATGGAGCAGATCAGCGATGCGTCGCGGCGGATCGCCGAGATCATCGTGATGATCGACGGCATCTCGTTCCAGACCAACATCCTCGCGCTGAATGCGGCGGTCGAGGCCGCCCGCGCCGGCGAGCAGGGGCGCGGGTTCGCGGTCGTCGCGGCGGAAGTGCGGAACCTCGCGCAGCGCAGCGCGCAGGCGGCGAAGGAGATCAAGGCGCTGATCGAGCACAGTGCGGGGACGGTGAGCACCGGGTCGCGGCTCGTCGGCGAGGCCGGGAAGGTGATGCGCGATGTCGTGTCGCAGGTGCAGGGCGTCAGCGCGATGATGAGCGAGATCGCCGAGGCGAGCCTGGAGCAGAGCGCGGGCATCGACCAGATCGGCGATGCGGTGCAGTCGCTCGATCAGATGACGCAGCAGAACGCGGCGCTGGTCGAGGAAAGCGCCGCGGCCGCGGAGAGCCTGAAGCAGCAGGCGGCGGATCTGACGCGCCTGGTATCGGCGTTCAAGGTAGATGAATAGCATCCGCGCGACGTTAGAATGAACGCGTTTCTGGGGGACGGCTGCCGTGGGGATACGGTAGCCGTTTTCGCTGTCGGCGCGGGAATCGGTGACGTCATAAAAATGAAGCGCATTTCAAGACTGAAGATCGGGGTGGGGGCGGTGGTGGTCGCGGCGGTGCTCGTCGCGGTCGGGGCGAAGGTGATCGCATCGCCGGCGGATGCGTATCTTGCCTATCGGAAGCAGGCCGCGGCGGCCGTGGCGGCGGCCCGGATGGAGGATCGGGCGGGCCTCGACCGGCAGTACACGGCCGACGTGAACGCGCGGCTCGCCAAACTAATTGGCACGGTCAGGGCGAGAGGGTTCGTCGCGCAGGCCGAGGGCACGGTGCAGAGCGTTGGCCCGGTCGACGGGATGCCGCCGGGGCCGGACGGGTTGTCCTTCAAGTCGGACGACGGCAAGACGCATCTCGTCGTGACGACCGTTCCGCTGCTGAAGGCCTGGGCGAGCACGGCGGACGCCGGCATCAAGCCGACCGACGACGTCGCCGCGATGTTCGGCAACGAAACGCTTTACACGCACGTATTCAGCGACGACGCCGCCGCGTTTCGCTTCGCCGAGTTGCCCGTCAAGCGGCAGCCGGCCGACGGCGTGGTGAAGGCGTGGCTGCTGGGCGAAAGCCAGGACGGCGTGCCGGACGGGCCGAACACGCTGGCCGTGTCGGTCCGGCAGGGCCAACGCGTCTATATCCTGTGGCGGGGCGTGACACTGCGCCCGATCGCGGCGTGCGGCGCGGCGCGCGTGCCCGAGAACGTGCGGCAGGCGTGTTTCGCCAGGCAGGTGGGGACCCAGCGGATTTATCCGCGGCTGGTCGCGCAGGCGCAATCAATGGCCGATGCCGTGGTCCGATAGCGGGATAGCGGGCGGCAGACACGGGTCGCAGCCGTCGCTCGCACGGCGCGATTCGACGGCGCTGGATGGAGGTTCGCGTCCGACGAATGACGGTCGGCGACATCACGCGTCGCCGACCGTCGGCATGCCGTCCGGCGAGCGACTTCAACGCGAGCGCAACGCCTGCAACCCCAGGGTGAGCGGGTTGAACGGCATCTCCGCGGCGCCCATCGAAAAGCTCGTCGCCTTTGCGGTCGCCCCGGGCGCGTGCATCAGCGCATGAACGATCCGCTCGCTCGCATGGCCGTCGCCATACGGATTGCTCGCGCGCGCCATTTCCTCATACGCGCTGTCGCTGTCGAATAGCCGCGACGCCTCCCAGACGATCCGCTCCTGGTCCGTGCCGACGAGCCGCGCGGTGCCGGCGTGGATCGCTTCGGGCCGCTCGGTCGTCTCGCGCGTGACGAGCACCGGCTTGCCGAGTGCCGGCCCTTCCTCCTGGATGCCGCCCGAATCGGTGATGATGAAGTGCGAGCGTGACATCAGGAATACGAACGAAAGGTATTCCTGGGGTTCGATCAGGTAGATGTTCGGTACGCTGCCGAGCAGCGCGCGCGCCGGCTCGCGCACGTTCGGATTCAAGTGCAGCGGATAGACGAACTGCGCATCGGGATAGCGCTTCGCGAGCGTGCAGAGCGCCTCGCAGAAATGCCGGAATGGTTCGCCGAAACTCTCGCGGCGATGGCCGGTGATCAGCACGACGCGGCGCGACGCTTCGAGAAACGGAAAGTGTGCGGCGACCTTGTCGTGGAGCGCGCTATCGTGGTCGAGCATGCGCTTGACGTCGTGCAGCGCATCGATCACGGTGTTGCCCGTCATCACGACCGCACCCACCGGCACGCCTTCGCTGAACAGGTTGTCGCGCGCCTGGCCGGTCGGCGCAAAGTGCCATGACGATACCGCATCGGTCACGCGGCGATTCAATTCCTCCGGCCACGGCGACCAGATGTCGCCGCTGCGCAAGCCCGCTTCCACGTGCCCGACCGGCAGATAGCGGTAGAACGCCGCGATACTGACGGCCAGCGTCGTCGTCGTGTCGCCGTGCACCAGCACGACGTCCGGACGCAAGTCGTCGAAGACGGTCCCGATCGCCTGAAGAATGCCGGTCGTCACGTCGGTCAGCGTCTGGCTCTGACGCATCAGGTTGAGATCGTAGTCGGGCTTGATGTCGAACAACGTGAGGACCTGATCCAGCATTTCCCGATGCTGGGCGGTCACGCATACGCGGGCATCGACATCCTTGCGCGCCTTCAGCGCGCGGACGAGCGGCGCCATCTTGATGGCTTCCGGTCGAGTTCCGAACACAAGCAAGATCTTTTTCATCGATGTCCTCGTTGAGCATCTTCGCGCCGGAAGATCCGGCGTCTGGCGCCAGGCATGGTTGCAGGCAACCCGTCCCGTCCCCGCATGTATCGGCGCCAGTCGCGCGACATGCAGCGGTATTGCGGGGCGAGCGCGCCGTTTTTGTCCGCGTGGTCTGCGCCACGCAATCGTCGAACTACGGCCGTCCCGTTGCACCTCGTCAATCACGTCATGAGCATTTCTCGCTGTGTCGATCGCCATGTCTGCCGGTCAGGCCGCGTACGTTTCCACGTCGCTGCGCGCCCGCACCCGTTCCTCCTTCCGATAGAGCAATATTCAAACCAGTGGCCCTGTGGCCGGCCCCGCTTCGCGCCGCACCGGTGGAATGCCAGGGAACGTTTCACAATTGCTACGAGCGCGATTGCGGCGCCCTGCCGCGGTGCGGGTAAAAATCCGACCGTTTGCGCCATCGAGCCGGTCACGTCATGCGGAGGATGGCGACTTGCGTCGCGCGCTGGCTGCCGATCGAACCGCATGCGCCGTGTCACGCGCCTCGGAGCGTTTCGACATGCGAGTTTTGTCCGGGCAACGTGGGGGACGTCGTCGGCTGCCACGCAGTGGTTCCGCACGAAGGATGACCCTGACGAATCGCGGCGCTCGCATCGTCCGTAGCGGGCGATGCGAAATGTTGCGTATCTGTAACGACCGTCCGGAGCCGGCCGGCCATATCCGCACGTCGGTTGGTCGATGTGTGCCACGCCGCGCACGGAGCGTTGCCGGACAAGAGCCCTGCAACGACAGCCTGCAGCGGTCGACCAGCAGAAAGGGTGGCGCGCGACGTTTCGGTTCACTGAAGGCGGAAGATCCCGCTAGGGGGGAGGTGAACCCTGATTCACCGGTGAATCAAAAACACGCGATCCGTGCCGCGAGCCCGTCGATCGGGTACCCGCAGGCCATTGCATCACGGGGCAGGGCGATCCATGGCTCACCGCTTGCTTTGTTCAGGAGGACAGGCGTGCCCGTCCGAGTTCGAGCGACGACGGAAGGGCGGGGATACCGATACGACAAACCTGCCAGGCGCGACGACCCGTGCCGGGCGGGCGGCGTGCAGGCCGCGCTTGACCTCGCACCACGGCCGGTTGCCGACGCGACGGAGTGTGTGCCGGCCATTACGCCGATGCCGACCCGCTCGCTCCCGCCCATGCGGGTTCACGATGGCGAAGACAACGGTGACCGGATCGCGTTGATACAGAAGCGCACGGTCGATCAATGGAAACAGGGGAAGGAGACGTGTCATGTGTGGCATCGTCGGCGCGGTCGCGCAACGGAACGTCGTTCCGATTCTGATTGAAGGTCTGCGCCGCCTCGAGTATCGCGGCTACGATTCATGCGGTGTGGCGACCGTCGTCGACGGCCAGGCGCGCCGCGAACGCAGTGTGTCGCGCGTCGCCGATCTCGACGCGCACGTGCGCAGCGCCGGGCTGTCCGGCAGCACCGGCATCGCGCACACCCGTTGGGCGACGCACGGCGCGCCCGCCACCTGCAACGCGCATCCGATCTTCTCGCGCGACGAGATCGCGCTCGTGCACAACGGCATCATCGAGAATCACGAGACGTTGCGCAGGCAACTGTCCGACGAGCATTACCAGTTCGATGGCCAGACCGACACCGAGGTCGTCGCCCACCTGATCCATAGCAAGTACCACGGCGACCTGCTCGCCGCCGTGCGCGATGCGACGTCGCAGCTGCACGGCGCATACGCGATCGCGGTGTTCAGCAAGCACGAGCCGCAGCGGCTGATCGGCGCGCGGGTCGGCTCGCCGCTCGTCGTCGGCCTGAAGGACGACGAATGCTTCCTCGCGTCGGACGCGCTCGCGCTCGCCGGCATCACCGACCGCTTCATCTTTCTCGAGGAGGGCGACATCGTCGAATTGACGCCGGGCGGCGTGCGCATTCTCGAACGCGGCGGCACGCCGGTCGATCGTCCGATCCAGACCGTCTCGTCGACGCAAGGCGTGGTCGAGCTCGGGCCGTACCGGCATTTCATGCAGAAGGAGATCTTCGAGCAGCCGCAGGCCGTGGCCGCGACCATCCCCGATGCGGGGCTGTTCGATCCGGCGGCGTTCGGCCCCGATGCCGCGCGCGCGTTCGAGCAGATCGACAACGTGCTGATCCTCGCGTGCGGCACGAGTCACTATTCCGGCCTGACAGCGCGCCGCTGGCTCGAGACGATCGCGCGCCTGCCGGCGCAGGTCGAGATCGCGAGCGAATACCGTTACAGCGATGCGCTCGCGCTGCCGAATACGCTCGTGGTCGGCGTGTCGCAATCGGGCGAGACCGCCGACACGCTCGCCGCGCTCAAGTATGCGCAGGCGCTCGGGCATATCGATACGCTCGCGATCTGCAACGTGCCGACCAGCGCGATGATGCGGCAGACGAGCCTGCGGTTCCTGACGCGCGCCGGCCCGGAAATCGGCGTCGCGTCGACCAAGGCGTTTACGACCCAGCTCGTCGCGCTGTTCATTCTCGCGGTGACGCTCGGCCGGTTGCGCGGCTACGTCGACGATGCGCAGCTCGCGCGCTATGCGACGCAGCTGCGGCGGCTGCCGGGCGCGCTCGACGACGTGCTCGCGCTGGAGCCGCAGATCGAGCGCTGGGCCGCGGAATTCTCGCGGCACGAGAATGCGCTGTTTCTCGGGCGCGGGCTGCATTACCCGATCGCGCTCGAAGGGGCGCTGAAGCTGAAGGAGATTTCGTATATCCACGCGGAAGCGTATCCGGCCGGCGAGCTGAAGCACGGCCCGCTCGCGCTGGTGACGCACGCGATGCCGGTCGCGACGATCGCGCCGAACGACGCGCTGCTCGAGAAGCTCAAGTCGAACATGCAGGAAGTGCGGGCGCGGGGCGGTCAGCTGTACGTGTTCGCCGATGCCGATACGCGGATCGACGGCAGCGAAGGCGTGTCGGTGATGAGGATGCCAGATTACTACGGGCTGCTGTCGCCGATCCTGCACGTCGTGCCGCTGCAACTGCTCGCGTATCACGCCGCGTGCCTGCGCGGCGCGGATATCGACAAGCCGAGGAACCTGGCGAAATCGGTGACGGTCGAGTGACGGGCAGGGCCGGCCGACGATTGCCGGCCGGCCCGCGCGGACGGTCAGCGCAAGGCCGCCGCCCGGGCCTTCACGATCTTGCCCCGCTGCAGCACGTACGCGACACGTTCGCCTTCTCCAGCGACGAGGCCGATATCGTCGAGCGGATTTCCGGCGAGCACGACGACGTCATGGGCGCAGGGAATCGGAGGAGGCTGTCGACACGATACGGGCGGATCGAACGGAAACCGGAAGGCGGGAAAATCGTTGCCGATCGGCCCGTTCGTGCGGAGATCATGTGCAACGCGCGCCCGGCCAGGCCACGCGCGCCGTCAGTCAGGGCCGCATCGCTTCGCCCGAACAGCGGGTCGCGAGGTAAAACAGTTACAAGTTAGCCGTTGACGCGCATCTCCCCGGCGGTTAGTGTGTGCGTCGAAGTCCAAGAAGTCCGATTGCTGTTCATCAATTGCTCGCTCTCCTCAGCGGTATTCGTTGTCCTCTCCCTCCTTGATGCTTCACGCGCTCTCCAGCAGGGCAAATCTTCATTTTTCTCAAGGAATCTTCATGGATACCGGTATCGTCAAGTGGTTCAACGACAGCAAAGGCTTTGGCTTCATCACGCCGGACAACGGCGGCGACGACCTGTTCGCTCATTTCTCGGAAATTCGTGCCGACGGCTTCAAGACGCTGGCCGAAAACCAGAAAGTGAGCTTCGAGACGAAGCAAGGCCCGAAGGGTCTGCAAGCGGCCAACATCAAGCCGCTGTAAAGTCTGAAGGGCCCGGCCATCCCACGATGGGCGCCGGGCCGCAGCGACATCCGCACGGAGCTTGGTCTCGTAAAGTTGGCGCGCTCGTTTCCGGCTGCGTCTGCTCATTGAGCCGCCAACCAGGCGCCATACACTTCGTTCCCCCTCCGGCCGCAGCGCCGTACTTTCGCTTTCCGACTGCTTCAGATTCAGCTCGCAATGGCGTTGGATCGGCGCATCCGTGCACATATCGCACGGCACGCGCGCAGCCGAACATTATTAAAATTAAAAATGCAAAACACACAAAATCACCAATACAACGGCTATGCCGTCCGGCCCTCGGCGCATCGTTTGCCCGATGGCAGTTTTTCAGCCAACCTGCTGCTCGAGCGCATCGATAGCGCGTCTGTCGAAGGCCGCTACCGGTTCTATTCGCTCGATTACTTCGCGAGTGAAGCGCAGGCATTGCGGCACTCGGAACGCTGGGCACGCAACTGGGTCGATACGCGCGGTTAAAGGCAGCGCCGTGGGACCGGATACCCGACGCATAGGAGTCGCCCGGGCGCGCAACAATGCGCGCCCGAACCTCGCGTGCGATCAATTCTGTACCTCCCGACTGGAGCCGCGCGCTCGATTCGGGTTACCGGATTTTCCTTTCGACGCCGGTGGCGCATGACGCTATCCCGGCGTCGAAGTGGGTGGCGTACTTGAGAGGCCTGGGCTGACCGAACGGTGGTGCCGACCTCCGCATCCGTGCGAAGATTGCACGCACATCACACTCGCCCGAGAACGACGTGACCCGAGCAAATCCTGAGCGCAACCCGGACGCCGCCGATCCGCCGTGGATGGCCGTCGCCCTGGCCGAACTCGGCATCCGCCGCCATCCGCCCGGCAGCGTGAACCCGCGCATCGTCGAGTACAACAACCGGACGAATCTGGTCGGCTACGACGACAAGATTTCCTGGTGCTCATCGTTCGTCAACTGGTGCATGACGCATGCGGGCATCCGCGGCACGGGGTCCGCGCTCGCGCGTTCGTGGCTCGAATGGGGCCGCCCGCTGGACAGCCCGGTCTACGGCTGCATCGCGATTCTGACGCGTGACGATCCCGCGAGCTGGAAAGGGCATGTCGGGTTCTACTTGCGCCACGACGACGAGTACGTGCATCTGTTCGGCGGCAATCAGCTTGAAGAGGTACGCGAGCTTGCGTACCCGCTGAACGAAGTGATCGGTTACCGCTGGCCCGACGCGGGATGACCTCGTCCTCCGGCATACGCGAATTCGCAATCGCGTGGTTGGCGGCTTGCTTGATCGCGTTGTCGGGCGAATGCCCGGGATCGTGCGGCTGAAGAGCGGGGCCCCGGCACGTGTCGAGGCCGGCGCCGTATCGTGATCGCGCCTAGTTCTTCGCCACGGCTTCCACCTCGGGCCCACCGGCCGCATCATTCCTGCTCCACCCGCCCCCGAGCGAGCGATACAACGCGACCGCCGCCAGCGCATGCTCGCGCCTGACCTGGTTGAGCGCGTCCGAATCCCGCAGATACACCTCCTGCGCCGACAGCACGTCCAGAAAATCCGTCGCGCCGCCCTTGTAGAGCTGGTTCGCCAGCCCGAGCGCCTTGTCCGAAGCCGCGAGCGCGCTGCCGAGCCGCTGCGTCGCTTCATCGCTGCCGACGAGGTTCGCGCGCGCATCCTCGACCTCCCGCAACGCCTGCAGCATCGTCTGCCGCAACCCGAGTTCAGACTCGCGCATCCGGCTTTCGCTCTGCGAGATATCGGCGGTAATCCGTCCCGCGTTGAAGATCGGGCTCGTCGCGCTCAGCGCCGCGCTGAACAGGTTGTCGGTCAGCGTCGGCAACCCGAGATACGACGCGGCCAGAATCCCGTCCGTCAGGTTCAGCGAGAACTTCGGATACCGCTCGGCCTTCGCGACACCGACCTGTGCCGCGCGCCGCTCGACCTGTGCGTAAGCGGTCAGCACGTCCGGCCGGCGCAGCAGCGCCTGCGACGGCAGTGTGGCGGGCGACCCGGCCGGCGGCGCCGGAATGGCGCCGCCCTGCGCGAGCACGAGCCGGTCGACCGATTCGGGCGTGCGGCCCGAATACACGGCGATCAGGTTGAGCTGATGCGCGATCTGCGCCTGCGTCGGCGGAATCCGCGCCTCCAGCGCATCGAGCTGGTTCTGCGCGCGCGTGACGTCGAGTTCCGTCGACAGCCCGAACGCCTGCCGCTTGCGCGTGAGTTCGAGCGCATGCCGGCGGATCGCCGCGTTGTCCTCCAGGATCTTCAGTTCCTGCTGTGCCCAGCGCAGGTCGACATAGGCGGATGCCGCATCGGCCGCGAGCGCGAGCCGCATCGCGTCTTCCGCATGCTTTTGCCCGACCAGCTCGGCCTGCGCGGCCAGCAGGTCGAGCCGTTCGCCGCCGAACACGTCGGGCGACCAGCTCAGCGCGAGCCCCGCACCGGCCTGCCGCACGTAGCCGAGCGGCGGCGGCGTGTTCTGGCGCGCGTCGGCCGCATGTGCGGTCGCGTCGAGTTCCGGCAGCAGCACCGCGCGCTTCTGCACGGTCAGCGCCTGCGCCTGCTTCACGCGTTCGGCGGCGGCCTGCAGATCGAGGTTGCCGTCGAGCACGGTCGCGATCAGCCGGTCGAGCACGGGGTCGTTGAACTGCGCCCACCACGCGGCGGCGTCGATGTCGGCGCGCGGCACGTCGGTGTCCCACGCGGCGGGCGCAAGCGACTGGACGGAATCGTGCAGCGCGGGATGCTGCGCGGGCTGCACCGCACACCCTGCGGCGAAGGCGCTGACGGCCAGCGCGACGAGTAGCTTTTTCATGATGACGACCTTGGCTTCAGTGCGCGTCCGGCGGCGGCGCGTTCAGGGTGATGGGACGGGAAAACGCGACGGCGACCAGCGCGACCACGAAGCACAGCGACAGCACGTAGTACGCATCCGCGTAGGTGAGCGTCAGCGCTTCCCGATAGATCAGGCGGTGCAGGTTCGCGAGGCCGGCCTGCGCGGTATCCAGCGTGTTGCCGGCCACCGAGGTCCAGTACGCGGCCTGGCGGTCGAGCAGCGACGCGACTTGCGGCTCGCCGGCGCTCACATGCTCGTTCAGGCGCAGGTAGTGGAAGTTCAGCCGGTCGTTGAGCATCGTCGCGCTCACCGCGATGCCGATCGCACCGCCGAGGTTGCGCATCAGGTTGAACAGGCCGCTCGCCGATTTCAGCCGCGACTGCGGCAGCGAGCCCAACGCCATCGTCACGATCGGCGGCACGCTGAACTGCTGGCCGATGCCGCGCAGCGCCTGCGGCAGCAGCAGTTCCCGCCAGCCCCAGTCGTGCGTGATCGGCGTGTACAGGTAGCAGCCGAGGCCGAAGCAGATCAGCCCGAACACGAGCAGCGCGCGCATGCTGAAGTAGCGCGCGGCGAATGCATACGCGCAGAGCGCGAGCAGCTGGAACGCGCCGACCGACAGCAGCGCGATGCCGATCTGCAGCGAACTGAACGCCCGCACCTGCGCGAGAAACAGCGGCGTCAGGAACACGGTGACGAAGATCCCGATACCGGTCACGAACGACAGCAGGCTGCCGATCCCGAAGTTGCGCACGGCGAGCGCGCGCAGGTCGACGATCGGGTCTTCCGCGGTCAGGGCGTGCACGATGAACAGGAAGCCGCAGATGGCGGAGATCCACGCGCAGAACACGATCACGTGATCGCCGAACCAGTTCTTGCGCGGGCCTTCCTCGAGCACGTATTCGAGGCAGCCGAGGAAGCCCGACATCAGCACGATGCCGAGATAGTCGCCGCGCTTGACGAGGCTCAGGTCCGGTGCGTCGATGTGCACGTAGCGCGGCACGAGCGCGGCCACCGCGATGCCCGGCACGAGGTTCAGGTAGAACAGCCAGTGCCACGACCATTGATCGGTGATCCAGCCGCCGATCACCGGCCCGATCGCCGGCGCGAGCGACGCGAGCGCGCCGATCGTCGTCGACGCGATCAGCCGCTGCTTGCCGGGGAACAGCACGAACGCGGTCGTGAACACGGTCGGGATCATCGCGGCGCCGAGCGCACCCTGCATCCCGCGGAACAGGATCATCGAGTTGATGTCCCACGCGAGCCCGCACAGCATGCTCGTGATCGTGAAGCCGACCGCCGACGCGGTGAACAGCCAGCGCGTCGACATCACCTTCGACAGCCAGCCCGACATCGGGATCACGATGATCTCGGCGATCAGGTAGGCCGTCTGCACCCACGACAGCTCGTCCTGGCTCGCGGAGAGCCCGCCGCCGATGTCGCGCAGCGACGACGCGACGATCTGGATGTCGAGCGTCGCCATGAAGAAGCCGACGCACATCAGCGCGAACGCGAAGACGCGCTGCCTGGTCGGTTGCGACGCGGGGTCGCCGGAAATCGCGGTGGTCATCGCAGGCTCCCGTTCAGTTCGCGTGGTCGGTATGCACGGTCACGACCGCGGAGAGACCCGGGCGCAGCACGTGCTCGATGCCCGGCTGCGGATCGAGATGCACGCGCACCGGCACGCGCTGGACGATCTTCGTGAAGTTGCCGGTCGCGTTCTCGGGCGGCAGCACGCTGAAGGTCGCGCCGGTCGCGGGCGCCAGGCTGTCGACGCGGCCGTGGAGGCGCGTGCTCGACGCATCGAGCGTGACGTCGACGCGATCGCCTGAGTGCATCTTGCGCAGCTGGTCTTCCTTGAAGTTCGCGTCGATCCACAGCCCGGCCGCGGGCACGACCGTCAGCAGCGGCACGCCGACGTTCGCGAGCATCCCGACGCGGCCAGTGCGGTTGCCGACGTAACCGTCGACCGGCGAGCGGATCGTCGTGTACTCGACGTTCAGCGCCGCGACGCGTTGCGCGGCGAGTGCCGTGTTCACGCGGGCCCGCGCATCGGCGAGCTGCGCGCCGAGCACGTCGAGCTGCCGCTTCGACGCTAGCAGCGCGGCGTCGCTGCGTGCGACGGCCGCATCCGCCTTCGAGTAATCGGCGTCCGCGCGCTCGACGATCTGGTTCGATACCGCATCGGATTTCACGAGCTCGCGGTAGCGCACGCGATCGGACGACGCGCGCGTGAGCTCGGCCGACGACGCATTCCGGTCCGCCGCATGCTGGCCGATCACCGCGTATTGAAGTTGCTGCTTCGCTTCGAGTTCGGCCACCGCGGAGCGCGCGCTGTCGACTTCCGCGCTCGCCTGCGCGAGCTTCGCATCGTAGTCGCGCGCATCGAGCTGCACGAGCACGTCGCCGGCCTTCACGCGCTGGTTGTCGGTCACGAGGATCTTGTCGACGAAACCGTTCACCTTCGGTGCGAGCACCGTCACGTCGCCGCCGACATACGCATCGTCGGTGCTCTCCTGGAAACGCAGCACGAACAGCCAGTCGAGCGCCGCGGCCGCGACCGCGACGACGACGGCGGCCACCGCGATCCGCATCCACGGCACGCGGCGCTGCTTTGCCGGCCGGTCGGTTGTGGCTGCCTCGCGGGAGGCAGCGGCTTGGGTCGTTTCCATCGATTCACCTATGTATATGCACTTATTGAAACGACCGACGACGCGTCGCCGATCGGGGAAGTTAGCGTTCCGGCAGGTTGTGCGTGATCCGGAACAATTCGTCTCTGAGGCGGGCCGCCTGCGCCGGTCCGAACCGCTGCTCGAACGCTTCCTGTGCGGCGAGCCAGTGCACATGCGCGTCGGCGATCTTCGTTTCGCCGTGCGCGGTCAGCGCGAACGTCTGGCGCCGGCAACGCGGCTCGAGCCGGCCCGTGACCAGCGCCGCGCCGACCAGCGGCTTCAGCGCGCGCAACAGCGCGGTGCGCTCGATCACCAGCACGGCCGACAGCGTCGCCATCGTCAGGCCCGGACGCTCCCGCAGCAGCGCGAGAATGCTGTACTGCGACGGCGTGACGCCCGCCCGCGACAGGTAGCGCTCGTAGAACTGCGAGATTCGCCGGGCGGCTTGCCGGACCGCGAAACAATCGTCATCGATAAGCGTGGACTTGTGCATGTGCACATATTAGGTGCCCACGCGATGCGAAGCGAGCGGCGAGACAGGATCAGATTGGTGCCGTGGCTGTACCAATCGGCGGTGGAAAGGTGCGTTTGCGCGCCGGATCAGGCCGCGGCCGGAACAATCGAGCCTTCGCGGTCGTAGTACGCGGCCGTGTAGTCGATGAACGCCTTGACCTTCGCGGGCAGCAGCGCGCGGTTCGCGTAGGCGAGCTTGATTTCCACGAACGCGTCGACGAGATCGGCGCCTTCGAGCAACTGCACGAGCGCACCCGACGCGAGTTCGGCTTCGACGAGCGCTCTCGGCACCACGCCGATGCCGAAGTCGTGCATCACCATTTCGCGGTTGAAGACGGGGCTGTTCGACGAAACGTCGAAGCTCAACGGCACGGTCAGCGTGTCGCCGTCGACGCGGAACGACAGCGCGGGCCGGCGCAGCGACGGCGACATCGGCACGAACATGTGGCCGGCGAGCTCGGCCGGTGTTTCGGGACGCGGATGCGCGCGCAGGTAGGCGGGCGTCGCGACGATCACCACCGGAATGCGTTCGATCAGCCGCACGACGGTCGTCTCGCTCGTCAGCATGTACGGCACGACGATGCCGATGTCGTAGCCTTCGCCGACGAGGTCGACCGGGCGCTCGGTCAGCGTGACGTCGAGCCGCACCTTCGGATGCGCGGCCTTGAAACCGGCGATCAGCGGCACGAGCCGGTTCAGCGCGGCCGTCGTGTGCGCGACGAGCCGCAGCAGTCCCTCGGGCTCGCGCGTGTACGACTGCGCCTGCGCTTCCAGCGAGTCGAGCTCGTCGAGCACCGCCGCGCATCGCTCGTAGATGCGCTCGGCGGTTTCGGTCAGCGAGACCTGGCGCGTGGTCCGGTGCAGCAGGCGGCTGCCGAAGCGCGCTTCCAGATCCGCGACCGCCCGCGACACGACCGGCCGCGCGAGGCCGTGCATGTCGGCCGCGCGCGTGAAGCTGCGCATTTCCACCACCGACCGGAAGATCCGCAGCTTGTCGATGTAGTCCATGTCCGTCTCCTCGAAGCGATGGCGCGGCGCCGGATGCGCGCGGCCGGCGCCGGCCCTTGTTACGGCCGAGTGTACATTGACTTTATGCATATGCACATATAAATTGCCGGTCATGAACGACATCCAGATGGCCCAGGCCTGCAATTGCCTCGCGCTGCGTCAGGCGGCGCGCTTCGTCACGCAACTCTACGAGCGGCATCTGGCCCCCGTCGGCGTCACGGCCGCGCAGTTCTCGATCATGGCGAACCTGTCGCGCCGGCCCGGCCTGTTGATGAGCGAACTCGCCGACCGGCTGGTGATGGACCGCACGACGCTGTTGCGCGCGCTGAAGCCGCTGCAGCGCGACGGCTTCGTCGCCGCGGCCGCGTCCGAGCATGACGCCCGCGCGCATGCACTCAGCCTGACGAAGCTCGGCGAGCGCACCTACGCGCAAGCGAAGGTCGCGTGGCAAGCCGCGCAGGACGAGTTCGAGACGCAATTCGGCCAGGGTCGCGCCCAGGCGTTGCGCGACGAGTTGTTCAGCCTGACGGCGCAGCGCTAGGCGCGACGCGCGGTAGTATGACAAAAGCGATCCGGATCCACCGGACGAGACACGAGGAGCCCCCCATGCTGCAGTTGAGCGAACGCGACGACGCGATGTTGCGCGGCGCATTCGGCGACGGCGTCGCGCGCGCGATGCGGATCGTCGCGCGCACGGCCGAGGTCATGTCGGCGCCGCACCTGATCGACATCACGTCCGCGCATATCGACGGCTGTCTTTACCACGGCCGGACCAGCCTCGACTTCGTCGAGTATTTCGTCGACACCGGCGCGCGGGTCGCGGTGCCGACCACTTTGAACGTCGGGTCGCTCGACCTGATCCATCCCGAGCTGTATCACGGCGACCGCGCGATCCAGCGCGACGCGCAGCGCCTGATGGATGCGCATCTGCAGCTCGGCTGCGAATCGAGCTTCACGTGCGCGCCGTATCAGCTGAAGAATCGTCCGCGCCTGGGCGAGCAGATCGCGTGGGCGGAATCCAATGCGATCGTGTTCGCCAATTCGGTGCTCGGTGCGCGTACCAGCCGCTACGGCGACTTTCTCGACCTGGCCGCCGCGATCACCGGGCGTGCGCCGTATGCGGGGCTGCACGTCGAAGCGAATCGCGCGGCGCGGATCGTGTTCAACGCGCCGGACTTCGGCAAGCGGCCCTCGCGCGACATCTATTTCGCGGCGCTTGGGCTTCTGATCGGCCGGATCGCCGGCGCGACCGTGCCGGCGATCGTCGGGCTGCCCGCGGACACCACCGAAGACGAACTCAAGGCGCTCGGCGCGGCTGCCGCATCCAGCGGGGCGGTTGCGCTGTTCCATGCGGTGGGCGTCACGCCCGAGGCGCCGACGCTCGACGCCGCGTTGCACGGGCGGGCGGCGCAGCGCACGGTCGATGTCGCGATGGCCGATCTCGACGAGATCCGCCGCACGCTGAACCACGGCGCGGCCGGCGATGCGCTCGTCGCGGTTGCGCTCGGCACGCCGCACTTCTCGCTGGCCGAGTTCCGCACGCTCGACGCGCTGCTCGATCAGTTCGACGGCCGGCCGAAGTGCGATTTCTACGTGAACACGAGCCGCTTCATCCTGTGGGAGCTGGGCGAGCTCGGGCTCGCCGGCAAGTTCGACGCGCGCGGCATCCAGATCGTCGTCGATACCTGCACGTACATCACGCCGGTCATGAAACAGCTGTCGGGCCTGGTGATGACCAACTCGGGGAAGTGGGCGTCGTATGCGCCCGCGAACATCGGCGTCACGGTGGCGTACGGCAGCATGCGCGAATGCGTGCGTTCCGCGTTCGAAGGAAAGGTGCGATTCGATGACTGATGCAACGATCGGGAAACTGACGGGCGACACGCTCGTGCCGGGCAGCGCATGCGCGAAGACGATCGTGCTCGACAAGCCGCTCAGCTTCTGGGGCGGCTACGACTCGGGGGCGGGGCGGATCGTCGATCGCGGGCATCCGCAGGCGGGCGCGAGCCTCGCCGGCCGGATCATGGTGATGCCGCACGCGAAGGGCTCGAGTTCGAGCAGCAGCGTGCTCGCGGAAGCGGTGCGCAACGGCACGGGGCCGGTCGGGATCGTGCTGAAGGAGCGCGACCTGATCATCTCGATCGGCGCGATCGTCGCCGCCGAGCTGTATGCGATCGCGGTGCCGGTGGTGTGCGTGACGGACGACGTGTACGACGCGATCGTCGCCGCGACGGGCGAGGTGCGGATCGAGGCGGGTGAGGGCGATGGCGGCGCGTGGATCTTCGTCGGCGGTTGACGGGCAGCGCTTGGTTCTGTTCACGTCGGCGATGCGGGCGACGGGGCGCGCGCGCTTTCCGGCTCACTCGCTCGCCGGGGCGCCGGCCGCTTCCCGATACGCACTCGGCGTCTGCCCGGCCCAGCGCCGGAATGCGCGCGTGAAATTCGCCGGGTCGGTGAACTGCAGCCGCTCGGCGATCGTCTTCAGGTCGAGGTCCGACGCGCAGAGCAATTGCTTCGCGTCGCGAAACCGCGCTTCGTCGAGCAATTGCCGATAGCTCGACCCGGCGTCCTCGAGCCGGCGCCGCAACGTGCGCGTCGATACCAGCAGCGCGTCCGCGAGCGCCTCCGGGCTCGAATAGTCGCTGGCCGTTCGCGCCAGTTCCGCGCGCACGCGCTCGACGAGATCGCCTTCCTCCTGGCGTACCTGCGCATACTCGCGCTCGACCTGCACCAGCGCCTGCCGGTGCGCGACTTCGTCGGCGAGCGGCAGCGGCCAGTCGAGCACGTCGTGCGCGATCCACAGCGCGTTCGCCGCGCAGCCGAATTCGACCGGCGGCAACTGGTCGCGATAACGCGCGAAATAACCGGGCTCGGGCCACGTGAAGCGCAGCACGATCGGCGGCGACGCGCGTCCGGACCACTGCGAGATGTTCTGCGCGAGCCCCGTCAGCACGAACTCGAACATCACGTGATGCTGCAGCACGGGGCTCGCCTGCACGCCGTGCAGCTCGAGCGTCGCGCCGTGCGCGTCCTCCGCGTAGGTCAGCCGATATTGGCGGTTGCGCATCCGGAAGTAGCGCTGCGTGACGACCAGCGCTTCCCGGATGTCCCGCGCGGTCAGCGTCGCATAGCCGAGGAAGCCGTGCACGGTCGGCTTCAGCAGCAGCCCGAACGCCAGCCCGATGCCCGGATCGCCGCCGATCTCGATCGCGTTGAGCACGAGCCGGCCCCATTGCGACGGCGCGACGCGCGCGTCCGGTTCGGCCAACACCGCATCGCGCAGCCCGGTGCCCGCGCGCACGGCGGCCAGGTCGACGCCGCGTGCGGCCAGCGCCTGCAGCAGCAGGCGCGTATAGGCGACCGGAATCGTCGGCCGGCGTAGCCCGAGGTGGTCCTTGCGTGATGGGGAGGTCATGTCGATTTGGCCGGAAATGACAAGCATTATGGCTGTTTGCCCCCTCACGTTCAAGGCGGCGCGCGGCCTACGATGACACGCATCGCTTACCGGCAGGATCATCATGACGACCTCCTTTCCCCATCTGCTCGCGCCGCTCGACCTCGGCTTCACCACGCTGAAGAATCGCGTGCTGATGGGGTCGATGCACACGGGCCTCGAGGACAGCCGCAAGACGCTGCCGCGGCTCGCCGACTATTTCGCCGAACGCGCGCGCGGCGGCGTCGGCCTGATCGTGACCGGCGGCTTCGCGCCGAACGTGGCCGGCTGGACCAAGCCGTTCGGCGGCACGCTGATGACGTCGGCCGGCGCGCGGCGCCATCGCGTGATCACCGACGCCGTGCATGCGGACGACGGCAAGATCGCGCTGCAGATCCTGCATACCGGCCGCTACGGCTACCACCCGTTCGCGGTTGCGCCGTCGAAGATCAAGTCGCCGATTTCGCCGTTCGCGCCGCGCGAACTCAGCGCAAGCGGCGTGGAGCGGCAGATTCGTGCATTCGTCCGCTGTGCGCAGCTCGCGCGCGAGGCCGGTTACGACGGCGTCGAGATCATGGGCTCCGAGGGCTACCTGATCAACCAGTTCATCTCGATGCATACGAACAAGCGCACCGATCAGTGGGGCGGTTCGTACGAGAACCGGATCCGCCTGCCGATCGAGATCATCGAGCGCACGCGCGAAGCGGTCGGGCGCGACTTCATCCTGATCTACCGGCTGTCGATGCTCGACCTGATTCCCGACGGCAGCGACTGGAGCGAGACCGTGCAGCTTGCGAAGGCCGTCGAGCGCGCGGGCGCGACCATCATCAACACCGGGATCGGCTGGCACGAGGCACGCGTGCCGACGATCGCGACGTCGGTGCCGCGCGGCGCGTTCGCGTGGGTGACGAAGAAGATGAAGGGCGAGGTCGGCATTCCGCTCGTGACGACCAACCGGATCAACCGGCCGGAAGTGGCCGAGCAGATCCTTGCGGACGGCTGCGCGGACATGGTGTCGATGGCGCGCCCGCTGCTCGCGGATGCCGAGTTCGTCGTCAAGGCCGCGCAGGGCCGCGCCGACGAGATCAACACCTGCATCGGCTGCAACCAGGCGTGTCTCGACCACGCGTTCAGGAACAAGATCGCGTCGTGCCTGCTGAACCCGCGCGCCTGCCACGAGACCGAGCTGATCTATACGCGCGTGCAGCAGCCGAAGCGCATTGCGGTGGTCGGCGCCGGGCCGGCCGGGCTTGCATGCTCGACCGTGCTCGCGCAGCGCGGCCACCACGTCGACCTGTTCGACGCGGCGCCGGAGATTGGCGGCCAGTTCAACATGGCGAAGCGGATTCCGGGCAAGGAGGAGTTCGACGAAGCGCTGCGTTACTTCGGCCGTCAGGTCGAGCTGACCGGCGTGAATCTGCACCTCAACCGCCGCGTCGATGCGAGCGAACTGATCGCGGGCGGCTACGACGAGATCGTGCTCGCGACCGGCGTGGCGCCGCGCGACCCGAAGATTCCCGGCCAGGACGGGCCGAACGTGCTCAGCTATATCGACGTGCTCGCCGGCAGGCAGCCGGTCGGCCGGCGTGTCGCGGTGGTCGGCGCGGGCGGCATCGGCTTCGATGTCGCCGAGTATCTGGTGCAGGACGGCGAGTCGCCGACGCTCGATCTGGAAGAGTGGAAGGCGGAGTGGGGCGTGACCGATCCGGCCGCGACGCGCGGCGGCGTGACGCGCGCGCAGGTCGCGGCGCCCGCTCGCGAAGTGACGCTGCTGCAGCGCAAGGCCGCGCCGCTCGGCAAGGGGCTCGGCAAGACGACCGGCTGGATTCACCGCGCGACGCTGAAGATGAAGCAGGTGAAGATGATCGGCGGCGTGAACTACGAACTGATCGATGCGCGCGGGCTGCACGTGTCGTACGGCGAGCAGCGCACCGATCACGAACTGATCGAAGCCGACACGATCGTGCTGTGCACGGGGCAGGAGCCGCAGCGCGCGCTGTTCGCGCCGCTGCAGGCGGCCGGACGCTCCGTGCATCTGATCGGCGGCGCGGAACTGGCGGCCGAGCTCGATGCGAAGCGTGCGATCGATCAGGGCGCGCGGCTCGCGGCGCGGCTGTAACGGTACAGCGCGCGAGGCGCCGCCGTCACTCCATCTCGACGCGTTGTGTCTCGCGCTCTTCCGCTTCCAGCATCGCCTTGACGATCAGATAGACGGCGGGCAGATCGTCGTCGTCGCGCTTCCAGTCGACGGCTTCCTCGACGTCCGCGGCGACCATCCGGCTGTCGCGCAGCCGGATGAAGGCGTCGACGACCATCGGATCGTTGCGGTTTAGGAAGCCGGTGTTCGAGAACGCCAGCTCCTCGACATTCAGCAGCGCCTGCCAGCTCATCGTGCGGACGGCGGCCGGATGGCTGCGGCGCCGCAAGCCGAGCGCCCGCTGCGCGGGGCCGCCGACGACACGCTGAAGATCGACGACCGCTTGCCGCGCGGCACGCTCGAAGTGGACGGGGTTGAAGCCGGGTTGCTCGGGATCGAATGCGGATGACTGGAACATGGTCGCCTCACAAAAGTCCGTCCGTCATGGGTGACGGAATTCGGGTCAAATGGCACAAAAGCACTGTAAATATATACAGTGTTCGAGGCGGTTTCAAGTACTGAATGAATGTGTTCGTGGGGCGACCGGGATTCGGGTGAGCGGATTCGGGCGACCGGCAAGGGCGACCGGCAAGGGCGACCGGCGAGGGCGGCCGACGCATGAAGCCGCATAAGCAAGAAGCGCGTTTCTGCTCCGTGCTCTTCGCTGCATCGCGCTGCGCACGTCATGTCTCGGAACCTCGCGGTGGCCTCACTGCGCCGACCGCTCGTCTGGCGATCTACACCGACGCGGCGATCGTCTCCCGCAACCATCGATGCGCCGGATCGCGGTGCACGCGCTCGTGCCACAGCATCGACATTTCATAGCCGGGCACGTCGACCGGCGCCTCCACGACGCGCAATGCGGGCGTGTTGCGCACCAGCCGCTCGGGCAGCATCGCCACGAGGTCGGTTGTGGCGACGGCCGTCATCACGAACAGGAAATGCGGCACCGACAGCACCACGCGCCGCGTGGCGCCGGCTTTGGCGAGCGCTTCGTCCGTCACGCCGAAGAAGCCGCCGCCGTCGGGCGACACGATCACATGTTCCAGCGCGCCGAACTGCGCGAGCGTCGGGCGGCGCTTCAGTTTCGGATGACCGGCGCGGCCGACCAGCACGTAACGCTCGACGAACAGCGGCAGGCGCCGCATCCCTTCCGGCGAACCTTCGGTCGTATGGAAGGCCAGGTCGATACCGTTTCGCTCGGCGTCCTGCTCGATGCGCGGCGGCACGAGTTCGACGACGGCGAGGCGCGTCGCGGGCGCGGCCGAGCGCAGCCTGTTCAGCGCGGGCAGCACGATCGTCGATTCGCCATAGTCGGTTGCGGCCACGCGCCACGTGTTCGTCGCGGTTGCCGGATCGAACGGCGTGGCCGTCAGCACCGCGCGTTCGACTGCTTCGAGCGCATCTCGCAGCGGCTCGCGCAGCGTTTCCGCGCGCGCGGTCGGCCGCATCCCGCGCGGCCCCGGCAGCAACAGCGGATCGCCGAACAGGTCGCGCAGTTTCTGCAGCTGCACGCTGACCGACGGCTGCGACATGTTCAGTTTCTCGGCCGCCCGCGTGACGTTGTGCTCGGCGAGCAGCACGTCGAGGGTGACCAGCAGGTTCAGATCCAGTCGTCTGAGATTGTTCACGGCTATACCTGGAATATCGGGAATTCATTTCTAATATACCTTCGGCGACGGCATCCTGCAGTCATTCAATCAACGGAGTGACGAACATGAATGTGCTGATCGTTTATGCCCATCCGGAGCCGCGTTCGCTGAACGGCGCGCTGCGCGACTTTGCCGTCGAGCATCTCGAAGCGGCGGGTCATAGCGTGCAGGTGACGGACCTGTATGCGATGAACTGGAAGGCCGCGTTCGACGCGGACGATGTGACCGTCCGTGCACCCGACGCGCGTTTCGATCCTGCGCTCGATTCGAAGCATGCGTTCGAGACGGGCACGCAGCGCGACGACATCGCGCGCGAACAGGACAAGCTGAAGTGGGCCGATGCGGTGATCCTGCAGTTCCCGCTGTGGTGGTTCTCGATGCCGGCGATCATGAAGGGCTGGGTCGAGCGTGTGTATGCGTATGGTTTCGCATACGGCGTCGGCGAGCATTCCGACCTGCACTGGGGCGACCGTTACGGCGAAGGTTCGCTGGCGGGCAAACGGGCGATGGTGATCGTCACGACGGGCGGCTGGGAGTCGCATTACAGCGCGCGCGGCATCAACGGGCCGATCGACGACGTGCTGTTCCCGATCCAGCACGGGATTCTGTACTACCCGGGGTTCGACGTGCTGCCGCCGTTCGTGATTTACCGGACGGGAAAGATGAACGATGAGCGCTTCGACGCAACGCGCGCGGCGCTCGGCAAGCGCCTCGACGATCTGTGGACCACGCCGCCGATCCCGTTCCGGCGGCAGAATGCGGGCGATTACGAGATTCCGGCGCTGACGCTCAAGAAAGAGATCGCGCCGGAGAAGGTGGGGTTTGCGGCGCATCTGGCGCATGAGCGCTGATGGCGCGCAATCATGATCGATCGACGCGTCGTTCGATGCGCAGGCGGCCCGGCGGCTCGAAGTAGGTGCCGAAACGCACGAGTCCGGCATTCTTCAGGCGGCACGTCATCTCGAAGCTGACCAGAATACCGGGATCGCGGTTGTCGACGATCCCGACGTCGATCGAGCGAATGCGCGGCTCGTATTTCAGCAGCGTCGCTTCCATCTGCTGCTTGAGCAAGTGTGCGGATGCGGGCAGTGCCTTGTAGATGTTCGTGAGATCGGGTAGCCCGTAGTCGGGCAGGTGCTTGAGCGCACCGGCCCGCGTATTGAGAATGCGGTGTACGTTCTGCTGCACGCTCAGGCATTCGAGCGTCCGGTCGTCGTAAGCGCCGATCGGTGCACCGCCGATCTGGCCGAGCAGCATGTCGTAGAGGGAGGGGCCGGCGGTCATCGGTCGTTCCATCGCGTCATGCCGGTATCGCTGGCCGCCGGCGCGTCGACGAGGTCTATCGTCAACGATCCATCGGAGGTGGCCGACAACAGGATCTGCCCTGGCGTAGTGCCCGATGCCATTCGTCCAAGCAGTTCGCGGGACATGACCGGCAGCACGCGCTGGTTCAGGAACGCGTCGACGCTGCGTGCGCCGGATTCGCGTGACACGCAGTGCTGTGCGATCGATTCGATCAGGTCGTCCGCGTACGTCAATGCCACCGCGTGTTGCCGATGGAGGCGCTCGGCGATCTTGTCCAGCTTGATCCGCACGATCGACGCGAGCGCCGCCGCGTCGAGCGGCCGATAGACGAGTGTCTGAAAGCGCGCAAGCAGTGCGGGCTGGAAGTGAGCGACCAGTTGAGGATGAACGGCTTCGCGCAGCGCTTCGTGCGCGATCGCCGGATCCTCGGCCGTTGCATCATCGATTTGCGCGCTACCGAGATTGGACGTCATCACGATCACGCAATTGCGGAAATCGATCTCGCGTCCCTCGCCGTCGCGCATCGTGCCGCGGTCGAACACCTGATAGAAAATGTCGAGCACGTCGCGATGCGCCTTCTCGACTTCGTCCAGCAGCACGACGCTGTACGGACGCTGACGCACGGCTTCGGTCAGCACACCGCCGCGTCCGTAACCGACGTAGCCGGGCGGCGAGCCCTTGAGCTGCGATACCGTATGCGCTTCCTGGTATTCCGACAGGTTGATCGTCGTCAGCGCGGCTTCGCCGCCGAACAGCAGGTCGGCGAGTGCCAGTGCGGTTTCGGTCTTGCCGACGCCGGACGGCCCGGTGAGCAGGAACACGCCGAGCGGTGCGTGCTCGTTCTTCAGGCCGGCCTTGGCGGTACGCAGGCTCTCCGCCAGCGCACCGATCGCATCGTCCTGCGCGATCACGCGCGCGGCGAGCGTCGTTTCGAGCGCGAGCAGGCTTCGCAGTTCATCGTCGACGAGATTGCCGACCGGCACACCGGTCCATTCGGCGACGACGCGCGCGACGGACTGCGCATCGACGTCGGCGACGATCATCGGCGCCTTGCCCTGAACGGTCGACAGCGCATCGATGGCATTGGAAATGGCCGCCTGATCGGGGGCCGGGCCGGCCGCGCCGCGAAGGGCGCGCAAGACGTCGACGAGTTCGCGTTCTCGCGAGTACTGGCCGAGCAGCATGTCGACGGTGTCGCGCATGGCGTCGTGTTCCGTGCCGATCGTGGCGCGCCGTTCGACGACGTCGCCGATCCCGGCACGGGAATCCGCATCCAGTGCGGCGCGTTCCAGTTCGAGTGCCGTCAGCGTCGCGCGTGCCTGCTGCAGCTCCACCGGCGGCACGTCGAGCGCCATGCGCACGCGCGCGGCCGCCGTGTCGATCAGATCGACGGCCTTGTCGGGCAGTTGCCGGGCCGGAATGTAGCGGCGCGACAGCCGCACGGCCGCGACGATCGCTTCGTCGCGGATGTGGACGTCGTGATGCTGCGCATAGCGGCTTGCGAGCCCGCGCAGCATCAGGCAGGCCGTGTCGTCGTCGGGCTCATCGACCTTGATGACCTGGAAGCGCCGCTCGAGCGCGGCATCGCGTTCGAAATATTCCTTGTACTCGGCCCACGTGGTCGCCGCGATCGTGCGCAGCTCGCCGCGCGCAAGCGCCGGCTTGAGCAGGTTGGCCGCGTCGGCGCCGCCCGCCGCGTTGCCCGCACCGATCAGTGTGTGCGCTTCGTCGATGAACAGTAGAATGGGTGTCGCCGATGTCCGCACCTCGTCGATCACGTTCTTCAGTCGTTGCTCGAATTCCCCCTTCACGCCTGCGCCGGCCTGCAGCAGGCCGAGGTCGAGCGTCAGGATGCGCGTGTCGCGGATCGTTTCCGGGACGCTGCCTTCGATCACGCGCAACGCGAGTCCTTCGACCAACGCTGTCTTGCCGACGCCCGGCTCGCCAACGAGGATCGGGTTGTTCTTGCGGCGGCGCGCCAGCACGTCGATCATCTGCCGGATCTCCCGGTCGCGGCCGAGCACGGTGTCGATCTCGCCACGGCGGGCCTTTTCGGTCAGGTCGAGCGCAAAGCGCGCGAGGGCGTTGTCGTTGGTGGTGCGAGATGGTGCCTGCCGATCGCGACAATCGGGGGAGGCTTCAGTCGCTGCGCTATCGCGTTGATCGACGGCTGGCGAAGCTTTCGGCTGCAACGTCATTTCATCGGACGCGTTCTCGGATGAACGTCGTCCGATCCGGGGCAGCACGCGTCGGATCTGCGCGCTTGAAACCGACAGCAGCGGCCACGCACGTTGCGTGCGCAAGACGTGTGGCGCATCGACGATCGCCTGCAGCAGGTGGCCCGAGCGAATGGTGCCGTCGCAATCGTCCGACACCGCGTGCGTCCACGCATCCTCGATCACCGTGGCGAGCTGCCGTGACAGCGCCGGCATGCCGCGCAACGTGCGTGGCATGCGGTCGATCACGTCGATCAACGCGTCCCACACCGCATCGATATCGAGATCGTAGTGGCGCAGGATCGCCGGAATGTCGCCGTCATCCGCTTCGATCAGTTTCAGCACCCAGTGCTCCACCGCGATTTCGTCCGCGAGCCGGGTCAGGCACAGGTTCGCGGCGGCTTCGAGCGCGCGCGTGCAATGGGGGTTGAGGCGGCGAATGAGTTGGGAGGCGTCCCGGAGAGGCGGCGTCATGTCGATAGCGGATCAGGAAGGGAGAAGTGCGTGCATGCGTCGATGCCCATGCGAACCGAGGGGCGCGACTACGAATCGGCGACCGGCGCAGCGGAACCCGGCGCGCGGGCGTGCCGGATTCCGCCGGTCGGTCAACGCATCAGGAACGTTCGTTCCACGTGTCCTTGTGGATAATGTTGCCGTCCTTGTACGACCACGTGATCGTCTCGTAGCGGAGTTCGACGTCTTCGAGATGGTTGTGTTTCTCGTAGTCGGGGTTCTTGATGTCGAGCATCTTCGGCTTCACGGCAACGATCTTCACGTTGTCGAGCTTCGTGTTGAAGTACTCCTTCTCCTTGCCCGCGTCGTCGATCTTGTACCACTTGATCTCGACCGACTTCAGCGTCTGGCCGCTCGTCACGGCCTTGTACAGGTATGGCGTCGACGCGTCCGTCTCCTTCGTCAGCGTGATCGGCTTGTGCACGCGCGTACCGGTGAGCTTGCCCGTGTTGCCGTCGGTCGGGATGTGCACGCCGTGATCGAACGCGACCAGTTCGACGCTGCCTTCGCGATCCTGTACGGTCACCGAACCCTTGATGTCCGCACCGCCGTCGTCCTTGAGCCACATGTAGGCCGGAATTGCCATTTCTTCACTCCTTCTTCTTCGTACTGCGAATCGCCGGAACCGGAGCCCGGCGCTGACAAACCCGGGGCGGATGCCCCGGGAACCAAAACGCGTCTTACATCGCGATGCGGATCGACGCGGCCGACGCCGGCATATCGGGCACCAGCGTGATTTCGACCCGGCGATTCTTCGCCCGTCCTTCGGGGGTCGCGTTGTCCGCCACCGGCCGCGTATCGCCGTAGCCCTGAATCGCGAATTGCGTCGTCGGCAATCCCGATGCATCGACGAGCCAGTCGCGCACGGCGGTCGCGCGGTCGATCGACAGCTTCAGGTTGCGGTCGGGGCGGCCCTGGTCGTCCGCATAACCAGCGACGAGCACGCGCTTGCCGGGATGCGCGTTGATCAGTGCGAGCGCATCGACCATCGCGCGCGTGGTGCCAGGCTTCAGCCGTGCATTGCCGCTGTCGAACAGCGACATGCTGTCGAGCGTGATGACGGCGGGTGGCGGCGCGGGCGGTTCGTAGGACGCGATCGCGTCGTCGAGCATCGGCAGCAGTTGCGCGCCGTGATACGTGCCGAACGACAGTCGGAGCGGAACGCCGATGCGGGCATACCGGTCGAGTTGGTCGCGGTCCGACGAAAGGGATCTGAGCGCGTCGCGCTTTGCGGCGTCTTGCGCAGCGGGGAGACGGTTGTAGCGCTCGACGTGTTCGCCGATTCGGGTCATCAGCGTTTCGTTGTTTTTCGCAGCGCCGCAGATGGCGGCGGTGGCCGCGCAAGCAACGATCGCGACGACATGCGCGACTGCGGTGACGCGCGGTGATCGCTGCGACCGGCGCGGCATCGCGTCGATCAGCGGCTGCGGCAGCGGCCATGGGGACGGCGACGCAGGCAGCGCGGCCGGCGCGATACCGATGCGCGATCGGACTTCTCGTTCCCATGGTTTGCCGGGGCTCGTCGCGGGGCCATGGTCGATCCAGCCGGCGCCGAACAACGGCCAGGGCGACGCAGGCTGGCGTCGGTCCGTCAGCGTGTCGAACACGATACGGCGAGTCCATCCGATCATTGCGCCGATCCCGGCGGCGCGTGCCGCGACTGCGCGGCTTCCGTCGGCATGGAGGGCATCGGATTCGGCTGTGTCGATCGCGGAGTCGAACCGGTGCATGTCCGCGATCGGAGAGCCGGCCGATATGCCATACCACTGGGCCGCGGGCCCTGCTGAAGCGACTGTTTCGGAGAGACGCTGATAGATTGCGACGTAGCCCGGCAGCGACACGCCAAGCATGCGCGACGTGTCTGCAACCGCCTGCCGGATGACGCGCAGCGTTTGCGACAACACATCGTCGTTCGCATGAAGTCCCGGCGCGACCGACAGCACGACGCAATCGGGTGCCTGACCGTCCCGCCACTGGCGGACGGCGACGGCAAGGCGGGGAAGATCCTGGGGGCGATCGGCACGCAACCAGATGGCGCCGTCGCCGACGTGGACGAAACGCGGCCGGGTTGCGTCGCGATCGAACAACGCTGGCAGGCCGTCGCCGGTGACGAGGGCGAGCGGCATCCTGGTGCGCAGCGCGACGGGCAGATCGGCGGTCGCCGCGCCGAGTTGCGCAATCACGTGCACGTTTCGTTCGCGGGCACGCGCCAATCGGTGCGAATTCAACCAGACGATCAGCGCTGAAAGCGCGACGACGACCGCAATCAATCCCCACATGACGCCGCGGTCGACAGGCAAAATCCATCCGATGACGGCAAGCGCCAGTGCGGCCGATACCATCACGACCGTGCGCAGCGGGTAGCCGAGGCCCGACAGGGCCGCGTGCGCGGCTTCGGAGTCGGTGCGTGCTGCCGTCGGCGGGAGAGCGGTATCGGAAGTCACGGCCGCTTCGCTTGTTGGACGAGTTGTGCTAGTTCCGCATCGAGGACGCGATCCCACGCGAACCACACGCAAATCGCGATCACGCATGCCGTTCCCGCAATCGCCCACGGCGACAGGCGTCTGAGCCGGTCGATCAGCCGCGTGTTCGAGCGGTCGGTGACGAACCCCGGCTGCGCGGCCGGTCGCAACTGATCGATCCGTGCGACCAGCGCAGCGATCACGGCCTGACGTTTCGCTTCGCCGTCGTGGGTTTCCGTCGAAAGGCCCGAACGGGCAGCGTAACGGCCGCGGAACCCGAGGCCGAGCACGGCCGCATAGCATTCGAGCAGGTCGACGTTCGGTGCGGGTTCGCGCATCCGGTGATCGAGGCGCTCGTAGATGCGTGTTCCCGCATCGTGAGTGCCGAAGCGCTCGACCTGCAGCGGTCGCGACTCCCAGTTTCCCTTGTCCGATGCGGGAAGGTACCGCAGTGCCGCTTCATCGATCAGCCCGCACTGGGCGAGAACGGCGTCGTCCCGGATGTCGGCGGCGATCCCTTGCGCATCGAGTGCCGTCGCGAACTGCGCAATGAGCCGGACGCACTGCTGATGCAGATTTTCCTGGCTGTCGACCTGCCCGCCGTTCGACAGGTGGGTAACGAGCAGCGCCGTATCGCGCAGCAGTGCCCGCATCGAAGGCCGGGGCGAGCGGCCGGACGATGGCTCCCGCGCCAGCAGCGCGGATTCGTGACGAGTGGAGACGATGGCATTCATCAGCGCAGCACCGCATAGAGTTCGATCGACGCGTCCGGAATCGACGCGGGAAGGTAGATCTGGCAAGCGCGTGCGGCGAGCATCCGCTCATGCGCGGCGTCATGCGCATCGAGCGCGAAATAGTGGTTGTCCAGCCGAACCGGGATGGCGCCCGGCACTCGCTGCACGGCCCTGAGCGGAATGCCGGCCACCGCGGAATTGACGATGTGCTCGACGTCGTCCGGCGCGCCGATCTTGCACAGGCGCGAAAACTGTTCGACGAGCTCGAATGCCGGCAGCGCCGCGCTGACGGACAGGTACCAGTCCGCCGCGTCTTCGACGATGCGCTCGTCACGGAACTGGCCGGACCAGGTTGTCGGCGTCGTGTGTGAAAGCCCGATCGACACGACGCGCGACGGGATGATCGCGTCGAGCAGATCGCGGATCAGCGATTCGAGCGTTGCGAATACCTCATGTGCGGCGGCGTGATCGTAAGGCGGGATGTCGGTCAGCGACACGCGCGTCGAGAACGTGGTCAACGATCCCGCCAACTGGGCGAGTACCTGGTACAGGCGATCCGTGGGCTGCGCCGGATGCGACGCGAGGAAGCGCAGTTGCGGCCACGCTTGATGAATGCAGTGCAGGAGCCAGAAGAGCTGGACGTCGGCGACGCCGTATTCGGCCACCTGTTCGATCCGTTCGCTGCGGCGCGCGCCGAGGAGCGCGCTTTTGGCGGCGAGGATATCCGCAAGCCGCCGGATGCGCTCGATATGCAGTGGATGCCCCGACAGCGACAGGCAGGGCGGCACATATCCGCGATCGATCTGGAACTGGCCGCTCGTCGTGCGCGTCAAGCGGGCTATCGCGCATGCCGTATCGTCCGCGTGCGATTCGTAGCCGTACAGCAACCGGACCGCATGGCGCTCGACTGCAATTTCGGTTTCAGCCGTTCCATTCAGGTCCGTCACCTTGACGAATTCGCGGTACGCGCGACGTGGGCGGGCCAGCGATGTTTCGTCGAAACGGCAGTTGCTGCCGTTCGCATCGGGCAGCGCCAGTGCGGCGAGCACATCGACGGTCTGTGTATCGGCGGGAATTTCGCCGACGAGGTCGCGAGCCGGCGGCAGTGCGTCAGCGACGGTCGTGTCGACCGGCGTGCCATCCGGGAAGCGTAGCTGCAGCCGCGTGAGCTTCAGGCGGCCGGAGGCCAGTGCTTCTTCGTCGACGTCGACGTTCAGCGTTCCCCAGGGCGATACGGCGATGGCCGACGCCAGTTGTTGCAGCGCGAACCCGTGCCAGCGGTCCTGCTGCTGGAAATGCTGCTGCGTAAGAATCAGCCCTTCATGCCAGAGCGGCTTTTCGATCCGCATGGTTTGGTCTATATCGATTAGGAATTATGAGGCGACGATTCTAACCATCGTTTTCCGATTTCGTATACCCCATGCTTCGGCGAATCGTTGACAACTGTTTCATTGGTATCGAGATATGCGAGTGATCGATTTTGAGATTGTGTGATCGAATGGGTTTTTATAATTGGTGGATTCATGGCGCGTGATTTTATTGAGATTTGTGCGGCTATTTAGATTGAGTATTTTCAATAAAAATCAATCACTTGGGTGATGTGTTTCGGTATTTGAGATTGGTCTTGCATATCGATCGATCTCGGCTGGGCATGGTGGGTGAACGAATTTTGTATTCGTACTAGTCTTATTTTTGAAACTGCATGTGTGGTTGGTGATCGATTTTTGATTTTGATGGTTTACTTCATGCGAAAGTGCGTGATATTTTTTGCCGCCTGAATCAGATGTCGTGCCGCGAATATCCGAATCGGTCGTTCGTCAATCCGTGTTGCGGGGTTGAGCAAAGGTGACGTGAACGACGGTGCACCAGCGGTTGCGGGTGCACATCGCGGAGTCTTCAAGCTTCCTGAGATAAGGAGAACGAATTGGATAGCTTTCAGCGAGAGATCCCGAAGAGCCGGGTGTCGATCACCCTTGATCTGCATACGGGCGGGGCGCAAAAGAAGGTCGAGCTGCCGTTGAAGCTGCTGGTGGCGGGCGACTTCAGCGCTGGCCGCGAGCAAGCGCCGCTGGCCGAGCGCAAGAAGGTGAACATCGACAGGAACAACTTCGATGCCGTACTGGCCGATTACGCGCCGGATCTCAGGATCGCTGCCGACAACACGCTGGCCGGCGACGGTTCGGAGTTGCCCGTCAACCTGTCGTTCCGGTCGATCAAGGATTTCGAGCCCGAGCAGGTGGCGCGCCAGATTCCCGAGCTTCAGGCGCTGCTCGCGATGCGCAATCTGCTGCGCGACCTCAAATCTAACCTGCTCGACAACGGCACGTTCCGTCGCGAGTTCGAGAAGGTGCTGAAGGACGACCGCCTGTCCGCGAAGCTCCGTGGCGAACTCGCGCAGATCGCGACCGCCGCGACGCACCCGGAAGGGCATGCGTGAACGACGCTGGGCAAAGCGCGCGTTCAGCGCATTCCGCAACATCGTAGCGATTCGATCGCAGACAGGACCCGAGATGAAACCCACTGAATCGCAGCACGCCGGCGTGACCGAGACTGTCGTGCTGGACGCCCCGCACGGGGATATCGACAGCGTCTATGCATCGCTGTGCAGCAAGATCAACCTGAAGCCCGTCAACGAAGCGCGCCCGCTCGAGGCGTTCCGCGACAACGACATGTTGTCCGAGGCGTCGGCCGACGAGCGCATCGCGCGCGGGATGGGCGCGTTCCTCGAGCTCGTCGCGAAGGCGAGCCAGCCCGTCGACCTGCTGGACAAGTCGCTGCTCGACTTCCATATCGGCCAGATCGACCGGCAGATCGGCCGCCAGCTCGACGCGGTGATGCACGCACCGGAATTCCAGGCGCTCGAAGCACGCTGGCGCGGCCTGAAGATGCTCGTGAGCCGTACCGATTTCCGCAAGAACGCGCGAATCGAGGTGCTGGACGTGTCGAAGGATGCGCTGCAGCGCGATTTCGAGGACACGCCCGAACTGATCCAGAGCGGCCTGTATCGCCTCACGTACATCGAGGAATACGACACGCCGGGCGGCCAGCCGATCAGCGCGATGATCAGCGACTTCGAGTTTGCGAATTCGCCGATGGATGTTGCGCTGTTGCGGAACATATCGAAGGTGGCCGCCGCCGCACACATGCCGTTTATCGGCTCGGTCGGGCCGGCGTTCTTCGGCAAGCAGTCGATGGAGGAAGTGGCGGCGATCCAGGACATCGGCAACTACTTCGACCGTGCCGAATACATCAAGTGGAAGAGCTTCCGCGACACCGACGACGCGCGCTACGTCGGCCTGACGATGCCGCGCGTGCTCGGTCGCTTGCCGTACGGCAAGGATACGGCGCCGGTGCGGGCATTCAACTACGAGGAAGCGGTCAAGGGCCCCGATCACAACAAGTATCTGTGGGTGAACGCATCGTTCGCGTTCGCGGCGAACATGGTGCGCAGCTTCGTGAGCAACGGCTGGTGCGTTCAGATTCGCGGGCCGCAGGCGGGCGGGAAGGTCGAGGATCTGCCGGTTCACCTGTACGACCTCGGCACCGGCTATCAGCCGAAGATTCCGACGGAAGTGCTGATTCCGGAAACGCGCGAATTCGAGTTCGCGAATCTCGGCTTCATCCCGTTGTCGTTCTACAAGAACCACGACTTCGCGTGCTTCTTCTCCGCGAGCTCGACGCAGAAACCTGCGCTGTACGAGACAAAGGAAGCCACGGCGAACAGCCGCATCAATGCGCGGCTGCCGTACATCTTCCTGTTGTCGCGTATCGCGCACTACCTGAAGCTGATCCAGCGCGAAAACATCGGCACGACCAAGGATCGCCGTCTGCTCGAACTCGAATTGAACGGCTGGATCAAGGGGCTCGTGACCGAAATGAAGGATCCGGGCGACGAGTTGCAGGCATCGCACCCGCTGCGCGACGCGAAGGTGACGGTCGAGGATATCGACGACAACCCGGGCTTCTTCCGGATCAAGCTCTTCATCGTGCCGCACTTCCAGGTCGAAGGGATGGATATCGGGCTGTCGCTCGTGTCGCAGATGCCGAAGGCCAAGAACTGATCAGACGCTGAGTGCATCAGACGCCGGGGTGTCGAAAGTCGTCCCCGGCGTGTTGTGTGCGTGCAACCGAGAGACCTCATGTCGATGATTCTGCCTTCGCAGGCTTATGAATTGAAGCTGGCGCCGCAACCGGCACCGTTGTCGATCCTGTCATTCACCGGGCTGGATCGCATCAGCCAGCTTTACCGGTACGAGATCGAATTCACGAGCCCCGTCGCGGGCATTCCGATGAATCAGGTGCTAGGGCGGCCGGCGAAGTTCATCGTCGATCCGGTCGATCCGGACATGGGGTATCTGCAGAAGATGTTCGGGGAGAACGCCGGGCAATTCAGCACGAAGCCGCCCGCGTATACGGTGCACGGGATCATCACCCGGTTCGACGAGCTCGAGACGTCGGCTGACGAAACGCGCTATCGGGTCGTGCTGGAGCCGACATTGGCGGATCTCGATCGCGGGGTGACCAGCCGGCTGTTTCAGAAGCAGTCGGTCGAGGAGATCGTGACCGACACGTTGCGGCATTACGGGTATCGCGCGGGTGTCGATTTTCAGTTCCAGTTGCGAGGCGAGTACAAGCGTCGCGAATACGTGACGCAGTATCGCGAGACCACGTTCGCGTTCATCCGGCGTATTTGTGCCGAGGCAGGGATCTGGTTCCGATGGGAACAGAAGAAGGATCGTGCGGTGATCGTGTTCGGTGACGATCTGGATGCCTATGCGCGCAAGCAGCGCACGGTTCCGTATCGTCGTGATTCGGGGCTGGAGAGTGTCGGGGCCGATGCGATCAAGACACTTGGGCGCGAAATGCAGCGTGTGCCGGAAACGGTGCGATTGCATGACTACAACCATCGGCAGGCCGGCGTGTCGCTGCTGGTCGAGGAAAACGCCGCGCGTGACGACAAGACGACGAACTCGGTCGATTATCTCTGGGGCGAGCATTACGAGACGCCGGAGGAAGGCAAGCGCGTGGCCCGGTTGCGGCACGAGGCTTATCTGGCCGGACAGATCGTCTTCAAGGGGACGGGCAATCCGTTTTGGCTCGAAGCTGGGGAGGTGATGCGGGTCGCGCCGAATCCGGTCGATGCGAAGCACGGGATTTTCGTGACGTCGGTCGAGTCGCACGGCGGGCGCAGTGAGGCGTATTGGGTCGCGTTCGAGGGGATTCCGTCGGATCGGGTGTGGCGCACGCCGATGGCGTCGGTTGCGCGGCCGGTGGTCGACGGGATCTTGCCGGCGCGGATTACGTCGCCGGGCAATTACAAGTACGCGTATCTGACCGAGCAGGGCTGGTACGTGATCAAGCTGCCGTTCGATCTCGATGAATGGAGCCCGGGTGGGACGAGCCGGCCGGTGCGGTTTGCGAAGCCGTATAGCGGCGACAACTATGGGCATCACTTTCCGCTGATCGATGGCGCGGAAGTGGCGATTGTCCATACGGACGGCGATCCGAATCGGCCGGTGATCATCGGGGCGATGCATGACAGCGTGCATCCGGATCTGGTCAACAACCTGAACCATACGCGGAACCTGATTCGGACGGCGGCGCGGAATGAGTTGCGGATGGAGGATAAGGAGGGTGTCGAGCATATTCACCTGACCACGCCGAATCAGACCAGCGAGTTGAATCTGGGGCATATGGTCGACAACGCCCGCAGCGAACGAGGGCGGGGTGCAGAGCTACGTACCGATGGACATCTAGCGGCGCGCGGCCCGAAGGGCATGCTGCTGAGTACCGAAGCGCAGGTTGGCGCCTCGGGTCACCAACTCGACATGAAAGACGCCAAGGAGCAGTTGCAGCGGGCGATCGATCGCATGGCGTCGCTTTCCGAGGCAGTACGAGCCGCGGAGGCGACTGTCGCCGAGCTGCAGCAACAGAAGTCGTTCTATGCGGAAGCGCTCGACGGCTTGAAGCGCGCGGCAGTTCTCGTGAGTGCGCCGTCAGGTATCGGACTCACGTCCGGGGAGCATTTGCAGATCAATGCGGACCGGAATCTGATTGCGACTGCCGGCGGAAATTTTGACATCGGAATTATGCGGAACTTCACCGTTGCGGCGGGAAGGCAGGTGTCGCTCTTCGCGCAGGCACAGGGGGTGCGGGTCACCGCAGCCAAGCAGGATGTTGTTGTCCAGGCCCGTACGGGTGCAATGGCGCTGTCGGCGTCGAAGGACATGAACTTCACCAGTGCCGATGGCGCGATTCTCGCTGCCTCGCGGGGAGCCCTTACGCTGACCAGTGGGGGTGCCTACCTCAAGATCGACGGCGGCAACATCGAACTCGGATGCCCGGGAGATATCACGCTCAAGTGCGGAAATTTCTACTGGACCGGCCCCGCCTCGCTTTCGGCTCCGCTGCCGAGCATGCCAATTGGGCCATGCAAGGAGTGCTTGCTGGATGCGCACCGAGGTGTCGAAGCAATGACGGAGGTTGCTTGATGAGCGGATCCGAGCGTGCGATGTCAGCCGGTGATTCGGATGCGGCGTGGGAGGTGTGGCGCAATCGATTGCTGTCGCAGTTCGACGCATTCGAAGCCGGCGATGTGTCGGCGTACCTGTACATACTCGCCGATACGCGCGCCAATCCGGATCTCGACAAACTGCTGGTTCAGGTTCCAAGGCTGGAATGGCGCTCGCTGTGGGATGGCACCGTTATAGAGTCCTACACGGACATCGCCCCCTATCTCATTGCGATCGACCGTTTCGCACTGGATGATCCGCACGAGCTGCAGAGCCGGCTTGTCCGGCGGCTCTGGAAAGAGTCGAGCGGACTGCACATGTTGACGTGGATATGGTCTCCGCTTCCGATGCAGTCTCTGGTTGAGCATTTTCGATCGTTCTGTTGTTATTCGACGCCAGACAAGCGTGCGTATTTCCTGCATTTCTACGATAACCGGATTCTCGCCAGGTTACGGATGGTCTGGAGCGGAGAGCAGGCACAAACGTTTCTCGCGCCGTGTGCAGAGATCTGGTATCGCGATCGCGAATCGAACGAGATCGTATGGCGCAACGATGCGGGTGTGGCCGATGCAATCGTCGAGGGGGAACAGGTGATGGCAGTGGAGCAGCACGTGGCGTTGCTGCGGCTCGGTCGCGTCGACAAGCTCGTGATGCAACTGCGCACGATGTATGGAGCAATGCTCGACGATTTCACGGATTTGACGCTTTACCAACGTGTTTCGGAACAACTGGAACGTGCTGACCGATACCGTATAGCTGACCATGACGATCTGTTGAACTACGTTTCAAAGGGCGTCGTCATTTCGCCGAGATTCGATGAACATCCGCTGATTCGGAAGCGGCTGGCCAGCGCGATGAACGGTGAGCAGACGTATCGGGACGCGTTGAGCCGCATCGATGCTGATGTCTTGCGCGAGGCGTCTCGCATCAGGTCGGAATCCGAGGATTCTGAGGGAGCCTCGCATGATTAGGCGGTTCTTCGTCATATTGGCTGTAGTGCTAGCACTAGCCGGCTGCGACGCGTTTTCGTCCGAGCCGACCTATCGCGGTGTCAGCATCATGGGGCTCAACTACACGCCGTTCAATCTAAGCGGGTTCACGATTCGAGACAAATATGGCAACAGAGCGAGCGGAGGTGGCGATCTGCCGCCGGGTGCGGGCGCCGGGAGGTTAAGTTGTTGCTACAAGCTGAAGGGAACGGATTTCACGGTTGACTGGGAAGTCTATGACCAGGACGAGTTCATGAAAGACCCGTATGCGCCGATCAAGAAGATCCACAAGACGACCGAGGTCAAATTTCCGTCGACAAAAGTCAGAGGTGGCGCGGGGGAGGATGTGCTAGCGGTGCACTTTTATCCGGACGATCACATCGAGTTTGAGATTCGTAACGACATGAGTGGATCGAGGATCTCCTATGCGAAAGTCAATCACTGGTTTCAAACCAGGTACGGGAAGGCGGCCAACCCCGATGATGCGGACATGGCTGTCGCGTTTAGACGCACGGCCCGTGTTGCCGCACAAGGCTGGTTGAAGTATCGGCTGACCGACACGAAGGATCTGGAGCAGTACGTGTACTACACGCAGCTGGTCAATCCGAAATTCGATGAGCATCCGGTGGTGCAGCGGATCTTGAAGGAGACGGCAGGCAAGCCGGGCGCGTTTGGTGCGGCGATGGCGAGCTTGCCGGATGCCGTTATGCGAGAAATCAAGCAAGGTTGTTTTGATTAGGCATCTTTAATGATGGACGCCGATCATCCAGGTCGACACCGGGATTGAGTGTGCGAAACGAGGTTGGCATGACGGATTGTGTTCTTGAGTTTGGGGTATTCCAGCAATGATTAAACGGGTTGTCATCTTGTTCGCCGTCGTACTGACGTTAGCCGGCTGCGACGCGTTTTCGTCCGAGCCGACCTACCGCGGTGTCAGCGTCATGGGGCTCAACTACACGCCGTTCAATCTGAGCGGGTTCACGATTCGAGACAAATATGGCAACAGAGCGAGCGGAGGGGGCGATCTGCCGCCGGGTGCGGGCGCCGGGAGGTTGAGTTGTTGCTACAAGCTGAAGGGAACGGATTTCACGGTTGACTGGGAAGTCTATGACCAGGACGAGTTCATGAAAGACCCGTATGCGCCGATCAAGAAGATCCACAAGACGACCGAGGTCAAATTTCCACCGACAAAAGTCAGAGGCGGAGCGGGGGAGGATGTGCTTGCGGTGCACTTTTATCCGGACGATCACATCGAGTTTGAGATTCGTAACGACATGAGCGGGACGAGGATCGATTACACGGAAGTGGATTACTGGTTTCAGACCAAGTACGGGAAGGCGGCGAATCCGGACGATGCCGACATGGCCGTGGCCTATAGGCGCACGGCACGTGTCGCATCGCAAGGGTGGCTGAAATATCGGCTGACTGACACGAAGGACCTGGAGCAGTACGTGTACTACACGCAGCTGGTCAATCCGAAATTCGATGAGCATCCGGTGGTGCAGCGGATCTTGAAGGAGACGGAAGGCAAGCCGGGTGCGTTCGGTGCGGCGATGGCGAGCTTGCCGGATGCCGTTGTGCGAGAAATCAAGCGAGGTCGTTTTGATTAGGCATCTTTAGTGATGGACGACGATCATCCAGGTCGACACCGGGATCGAGTGTGCGAAACGAGGTTGGCATGACGGATTGTGTTCTTGAGTTTGAGGTATTCCAGCAATGATTAAACGGGTTGTCATCTTGTTCGCCGTCGTACTGACGTTAGCCGGCTGCGACGCGTTTTCGTCCGAGCCGACCTACCGCGGGGTCAGCGTCATGGGGCTCAACTACACGCCGTTCAATCTGAGCGAGTTCACGATTCGAGACAAATATGGCAACAGAGCGAGCGGAGGGGGCGATTTGCCGCCGGGTTCGGGTGCCGGAAGCCTGACTTGTTGCTACAAGCTGAAGGGGACGGATTTCACGGTTGACTGGGAAGTCTATGACGCGGATGAAGCCATCAAGGATCTGTACGCGCCGATCAAGAAGATCCACAAGAGGACCGAGGTCAAATTTCCGCCGACAAAAGTCAACGGCGGAGCGGGTGAGGATGTGCTTGCGGTGCATTTCTATCCAGATGACCACGTTGAGTTGGAATTTCGAAACGATTTAAGTGGAACTCGAATTGAGTATGCCGACGTGTGGGACTGGATGAGGAAAAATCACAAACAATTGATTGATCCTATGAATGAAGATAATTCTATTATCTTTAGGCGTGTGGCTAGGCTTGCAGCCCAAGGCTGGATGAAATATGGGTTAACAAATACGGATGATCTTCAGCAATATTGTTATTATCATTTGCTTAATGATAAATTTGATGAAAATTTGGATGTCAAGCGTATTTTGGGTGAAACAAAAGGGAAGCCCGGTGCGTTCGCGATCGCAATGCGAAATTTACCCAATTCCGTTGTGAAGAATATTAATGGCAGTCGGTCGAACTGAGTTTAAATGGAGGGTGGATGGCTGATCTTAATCGTCTGGATTCTGCTGATCAGACGCCGCTCAATGTGCGTGTGGAAATCGGCGAGAATCGCAAGGCATATCCGAGTGATGTCTGTGTTCCGTGTGGTGCCATAGTGCACATGGGTTTCTTTTTCGATGGATTTGGTCGGAATCGCGATTATGATGATCCTCAAACGTCGAGATATTCAAATATTTGCCGCCTTTGGGAGGCGCATCGCGAAAATCGAGACTCAAGACGTAAGGATTTTCCGAATCAGTTTTGGTATCGCTCATACTTTTCCGGGCTTGGCACGGAGTTGAACAAGGAGGCACGAGAGGGGCAGATCGTCTCCGCAGCCTTTAAACTTGGAAATCAAGGTGCCAAGGCAGCCGGTTCGATAGCAGTCAGCGTCGGCGAGAACGTAACCGGCGTGAAACGGCTTCCCATCAGCCCGAAAGACACTGTCACGGAAGGACTCAAGAAGGGTCTCAAGGAATTTTCGTTCCGGCCGGTCGTGCAGTCTTTCAAAGACCTGGTCGATTCAGTCGAATCGGTGCCGCGCAATATCGGCCGAGTGTTGCAACTGCAGCGTGAAAACCGCTGGGTTCGACGCGGCCGCGCCGCCACTCGCGCAATTCTCTACGACGCAAAGAAGAATTTTCCATCAATCGCCCAAAGCGCCGCCAAGTCGGTGTTCTTTGGCGTGTTGATCGATTCGATTCCATGGTTTCGTGACAACCGCGCCGTCGCCCGTGTATTTGGAACAGGCGTCGAGGACCGGCTGGCGGCCGCGATGACGCAGTTTGAAAAGTCAATTGCCGACGCCAAGCAGACGACGCCGAAGGTTCAGCGGATCCAGGTATCGATCTTCGGTGCCGATCGTGGCTGTGTTCTTGCTCGGGCGCTGGCGAATGAACTGACCCGGCGATACAAGCGTCCGAGCGATACGAAGCTGGCCTTTGTCGATTCGAAAGATCCCAACCAAACGGCTATTCCGATCGAAATCAAGTTCCTGGGGCTGCTGGATGCGGTGTCTTCGTTGATGGAAGAGAACAAGCTGCTGGGGATCGTGCCGGTTCTTGGCCTGCTCAAACAGAACTACGGAGACCGCGATCTGGCGGTGCCGGCGTCGGTGCAGCGATGCGTGCATTTTGCCGCGGCGCATGAACTGCGTTTCTATCAGCGGCTCGATAGCCTCGAGAACACGCGCGGGCTTCAATACCTCTATCCCGGAACGAGCGAGGACATTACCGGTGGGGCACCTGCAGGAACGCTCGGAGCACGCGCGGAACTGCAGCGTGTCGTTTTGCGCGACATGCTCAATGAAGCGGTATCGCATGGTGTGGTGCTGGATACGATGGAGGACTTGGCGAAATGGAAGCCAGACGTGTTTCGGAGATTCACCCTCGCCAATCCCATATCCGACGGAAAAACCTCCTACAAAATCGGAGAACTGATTGATGCCTACCGCCAGATAGTTCCCTACGTCGCGCGTCTGAACTTTGTCGAACACATGCAGGTATTTTTGCGCTGGATGGCAGTTCGCTACCAATCCCCGGCATTTCGCGCAACCGTGACGAACCGCTTCGACGACCTTGCTGCCCGGCATCGGGAGCTCCTGAAGGAACGCAACGACGCCGAGGCAGCGTATCTCGCACTGCGCAACCAGCGGCCGCCGGCAGATAGCGTGACGCTCGGCAAAGCGCTTGCACGCTGGCAGAACTCGATGTTGCCGGAGATGCTTTCCAGTCGCGACGCCGGTATCGAGAAAGCGCGTCCCTCCGTAAGCGTCTGGGAACGCATCCAAAGCGAATCCGAAGAACTGATGCGACGTGAATCCCGGCAACCCGCGCTGCAGAAATCGGCCGATCGCATTCGCGAAATGGCTCAAGACAGCTCATTGCCATGGGACGCCGACCCGGAGTTCAGCGCGGCGACGATCGAGGCCTGGATGATGACGCCGGAGCAGGAAACGCTGATCCAGGCGTGGAAGCTGGGCCTGAGCGGCAAGAATCCGCTGCCGCCGAAAGTCATGGCGCTGTTCGACCTGCTGGTTCACGACACGATGCTGACGAGCTGGCATGACCACGTGCTGTCGTCGAATCTGTACTTCCAGACGCGTGCTATCGACACATTCGGAAGCAGCGATTACGTCGACGAGGACAAGAAGCGCAAGCGCGACGAAAAACATGGCGAGCGCGTCAGGCAAGCCAGCGAGGCGATGACGCCCGCTGCCCGGTTGCCGGGGCGTTAATAACCCAATATCAATCGCGCACTGTCGAACTGCAGTGACGACGTCAGTTTATTTTCGGGGGGCATATGGGGGGCATCGTTCGCGTCGGCGACAGCCATACCGGCGGCGGCCACGTAACGGCCGGTTCGGATTCGCGCTTTTTCATGGGTCGTCCGCTTGCTCGGCTCCACGATCCCGTGACCTGCCCGCGACACGGCGACAACCGCATCGCAACCGCAACCTCGGGGGCGTTCGATGACGATCGCGAAGTGGCCCAGCACGATGACTTGTGCGAGTGCGGGTGCCGGTTGATTTCTTCTCTTCCGAATAGCGGGCGTCGTTGAACAATGGCACTGGATCTCTTGTCCCTCCCGCCGGAGAAGCCGGTTCTTGATGAGCCGCCGTCGCGGTTTCTCTGGGGCGCGGTGTTCGTTGTGCTGACGGCGGTCGGCATATTGGCCGTGCTGATGCTCTGGCCGGAGGGTGAGCCGACTCGCACGCCGTGGTTCTGGATATGCGTGTCCATCTATCCGGCTGGTTTTTCCGCCTTCGTCGTGTCCCGGCGCTATCGGGCATACGAACTCGAACGCGCGAAAGTTCAGGCCTGGAACGATGCAAGCAGGAAGTACAACGCGCAGGCTTTTGCGCGGGAAAGCGTGCCGATGCTTGTCCTGGCAGCGGCTGCACGCGTGACCGCCGACGATACGGAAAACGGTATCGACCAGATCATCGATGGAACGATGAAGCTGCGTGCGAGGGCTTCGGAGCAGAAAGCTAACGAATCGGTTTCGGCGAGATGGTTTGAGCCGATTGAAGCTCGCTTGGCCGTTGACGATGCGGAACGTCATGACGAGGTTCTTGCGTGGCTGTACAAACGACTGCTGGACGACCTGAAGAAAACATTGGCCACGCTTCCTGCGGATCTGCCGCTGCGCGTTTTGCTCGATGTTTCCGGGTATATCGGCGTGTCCGACGTGGTCGAGCAGTGGCGGAAGGAATGGAGGCGTCACAAGTTGCGCTTCGCGAGAACGGACCGTGAGCCCGGATCGCTCGATTTGATGGCAGTCGATTCGTGGCTTGACGATCGGAACGGGCCGTTGCATCAGCATGCGGTGTTACTCGTATCCGTGGCGTTCAACAAGGTAATTGCCGAACCGCCGGAATCCGGTTCAGCCGAGGCCGGGGTCGGATTGTTGCTGGTTTCGGGGGCGCTTGCGTCGCGCTTCGAATTGCGACCGATCGCTGCGTTCCACCGTCCCCGGCGAGCAGGTAATGACGATCCTGACCATGCACTTACCTACGGGCTCCGTTGGGGCGGCGCCGCGCCGGATGACGTCGGGGCGCTGTGGATGAGCGGGTTCGACAGCCGAGCGGCCGGTTCCTTGCGCACGGCGTTAAGCGCGGGCAATCCCGAAGGGGAGAACGGCAAAGTGCTGCTGGAGTTTGAACTCGATCGGATCGTCGGCAAGGCGGGAGCTTCGGCAGGATGGCTTGCCGCGGCTTGCGCAACATACGTGGCCGGTCTATCGGCAAAGCCGCAACTGGTCGTACAGCGCGACGAAGACCATATGTTCGTCGCTGTCGTGACGAACATGGATAACGCATCAACCACACACGCACTTCCGCATGAACCGGATATTCAAACTTGACCTGTTTGGGACCCTTGTTTTTGTCGTTCTTCCTGGAGGGATCGTATGGGCGCGACCGCACTGGGTGGGACTATCCGAGGCGAATCGAGGATTGGCGCTCGTCGTTCTGTGCGCCGTCTTCGTGGCACTCTTGTTGATTTTCAGCTTCAGTGATTCGTCTCGGCCGGCCAATGGCTGGCGTGCCGTGAAGAGGTGGGTCAACGATCACACGCGTCGCATGCCGGCTCCATCGGGAAGTGGGTCGACGGTTAATGCCGAGAATCGAGCCGAATCGCTTAAGCAGGTTCTGAAGGAGAGGTACGGCTGGCGATGGCGCTATCGCGATCGCTGGGTGCTGGTTGCCGGCGACTATCCGCTCGTCCGGCGGCTCGCGCCCGGGTTGGCCGATACCGGCTACGCGATTCTCGGCGGTACGGTCCTGCTGTATGCGCGTCAAATTGACCAAAAACTCGAGACGGAATGGCTCGATCGGATTCGTCGTCTGCGCCGTCGCCGCCCGATCGACGCGATTGCGGCCATCACCCGTCACCGAAGTGCCGGCGATGCGTCGTTTGACGTGGATGAACTCGCCGCGCGGCTTGCTCGTCACGCACGCGCGTTGCGTTGGATCGCACCGGCGTATCTTCTGGATGTGACGGATTTCGGTAGCGAGCGGGCCAGCCCGGACGAGGCGATTGGCCTCACATGGGCCGACACACGCGCGAGCGGGGAGGTGATTGACGAATCGCTGCGGAATCTCGCCGACAACCTCTCGGACGTTGGTGTCGTGCGCCTCGCCGCGAATGCCGATGATCGATACCCTGCCGAACTGGCGCGGTACATTTCGAGGTTACACGGAGCGTTATCTGACCTGCTTCGTCGCACCGCTGAACCCGCCGCTTCGAGACACACGCTTTACGGGTTGATGTTTGCGCCTCTATTCAAGAATCGAGCGCCGATTTCTCAGGATCTCGAATCGCCCGGTGGCGATTCGAATGATGGTGAGGCGCCGCTCGGTCCTCGTCATCGAACCATCTGGAATACCATCGCCGAACACAGCCGCAAGGTTAGCGGCCGTCGCATGGGCTTTTCGCTGCCGACTGCGGCGGCTTGGATGACGACTGCCGCGATCGGCTGCTGGTTTGTCGGCACGATGCTGTCCGGCTTTGCCAACCGCGCGACGATCGGGAGCGCTGCCGCTACAGTTGCGAAGCTCGCCGGGGCCTCAACCCCGGCGAAGTCGCTGCAAACGCTCACCGACCTCGATCGGCAAATCGACACGCTCGAAATCCACCAGCGCACCCGCGCACCGCTGACCACCCGCTTCGGCCTGAATCGCGACCACGCATTGCTCGATGCCCTTTGGCCGCACTATGCCGATGCGGCAAGCCGCATTCTCGTCGGCCCGATTCGCCGGCAGCTCGAAGCGAGACTGCATCAACTGGCATCGCTGTCCGACGCAGAAATCGCCAGCGGAGGCGACGCTCAGGTGCAGGCCGCATACGACACGCTCAAGACCTATCTGATGCTCGCGAAACCGGAGCGCGCGGTCGCCGCATTCCTGACACCCCAGCTCGTCGCGATGTCCATGCCGGCGCGCCCCGTCGGTTCGTCGTTGTCGCCAGGAAGATGGGAGGACTTGCGGCAGCAAGCCATTACATTCTTCACGAACCATCTGGGACCCGGTGCGAAGTCGACGGCGGCTGCATTGGCAATCGTTCCGGACAGTACCTTGATCGCAGCGACTCGCCAGACGGTGATCGGTGTTCGGGGCATTCAGAACTCGCGGGACGCGGTCTACCAGCAGATCCTCGACGAAGCGGCGCCGAAATACCCGCAAGTATCGCTTGCCACGCTGTTGGGTGATGCGGCATCCCAGGCCGGTGCAGGTGGCGCGACAAGCCGTGGCTTGTTCAACACGACCATGACCGTGCCGGGCGTATTCACGCGCGCGGCATGGGACGAACGGATCGCCAAGGCCATTGACGAAGCCGGTGAGCAACATGACGTGGCAGGTGATTGGGTGCTCTCCGACACCAAAGCCGCCGGCAAGTCTCCGTCGACACTCAAGGACGAACTGCGCCAACGCTACTTCGACGACTATGCGCGCGCCTGGGCACAGTTCCTCAACAGCGTACGCTGGCAACCGGCGCCGACGCTTTCCGCCACGGCCGATCAATTGACCCTGCTCGGCGATCCGCAACGCTCGCCGCTCGTCGCGCTGATGAACGCGATCGTCTATCAGGCGGGAACGGGAGCCAACGCGCAGTCGCTGTCCGACACGCTGATCAGCAAGGCGCAGCAGCTCGTCGGCGCCGACGAAAAGGACCCGTCGAAGCAGGTCAAGTCGCAGCTTGCGCCGCTGGTGGCCGCGTTCGGCCCGATCCTGCGCTTGACCGGCAGCGATCTCGTTTCCGGCGCGCCGGCCAACGGCAAAGCCGCCGCCGCGCAAATGGCCGCAACAGGCGACCTGAGCCTCGCCCGCTATCTGGAGCGCATCACGGCCATGCGCCTGAAGACGTCGCAAATCGTCTCCAGCGCCGATCCGGATGCGGTTGCGCGACTGGCTGCCCAGTCGGTGTTGCAGGGCAAGACATCCGACATCGCCGACAGCCGCGACTATGCAAGTCGCCTCGCCGCGAGCCTTGGCGAACAGTGGTCCGGCTTCGGCGCACTGTTCCGGGCGCCGTTCGATCAGGCATGGCAGGTCATCGTGCAGCCGGCCGCGTCGAGCCTGAACGAGATCTGGCGTGCGGCGATCGTAGCCGACTGGAACAAGTCGTTCGGCGGCCGCTATCCGTTCGCGGATTCGGATAACGACGCGTCGCTGCCCGAAATGGCGCGCTTCATGCGCCCCGATGGAGGCGTGATTGCGCAATTCGTGACGACGCAGCTCGCCGGCGTCATCGAACGGCAGGGCGACCGCTGGGTGCCCGCACAGGGCACCGATTCCGGGGCGCTGACGATCGATCCGGGCTTCCTGAGCGGGTTGAACAAACTCACGCGCATTTCGACGGTGCTGTTCCCGTCCGGCGACGCGCGCGTGCGCTACGAGTTGCAGGCGGTGCCGACGCCCGGTGTCACCGACATGCGATTCGTGTTGTCCGGCCGCGAGTTGCACTACTTCAACCAGAAGCAGGAATGGACGCCGTTCGAATGGCCCGGCCAGGCGCTCGAAAACCTGTCGCGTATCGAATGGCAGACCGAGCAGGGCGGCTTGCGGACGGCGCTCGATTCGCAGGGGCGCTTCGGCCTGATCCGCCTGTTCGAGCGAGCGAAGGTCGCGCAACAGGACAACGCACGTTACCTGCTGACCTGGACGCCCGATACGGGCCAGGGCATCCCGCTGAAGGTGCAACTGCGCAGCGAGGCGGGCGCCGGTCCGCTCGACGTTCTCCAGTTACGCAACTTCGTGCTGCCTGCACGGATTTTCATGACCGGGGCGGTGAGCGCCGGGCCGAAGGTGTCGACGGCCAGTCCGCCGCCGTTGCCGGCTGCGGCGATTGCCGCGGCCAGGGACGCTGCCGTGCCGTTGCCACCGGGGCTGCCGGGTGCGATGACCTGGCCGGATGAAGCGATGCCGGTGGAGTCCAGGAAGGCGTCCCGTCAGATGGCCGCGATAGCTGAAGCACGACCGGACACGCCCGTCGAGCAATCGCCGACGAGCGATCCGCGGATGGCGGTGTCGTCGTTGGCGACGAATTCCGCATCTTCCGATGCCCCCATCAGACCGTTCGGACACGCCCTCCGTTTGCTGGGCGATGCATTTGCGTTCTGAGACTTGCCATGACGCTTGCCAATTTTGTAAAGACACTCGTCGGCGGTCCGCGCGTCGATTCGCTGCAGGCATCCCGACAGGCCACCTGGGCGGCATGGCTGGTTCCGATACCCGGGGAGCACGCGTGCGGCCGCGATCCGGGCTACGAGGATGCGTTCTTCGAACTGAAGGACGAGGCGAACAGGCTGTCGGGAATCGACGACGGACTGATCGTCCACAGCTGCGAGCAGTTGCTCAAGGAAACCGGGAAAGATCTGCGTCTGGTCGGTTACTACACGTTTGCGAGGCTGCGGCAGGACGGTCCGGCCGGCTTCGCCGACGGACTCGAACTGGCCGCTTCGCTCGTCGACCGGTTCGGCGAGGCCGTACTGCCCGCGCGGGCCGAGGCGAAGCGGGCGGCGCTGGACATGCTGGCGACGTCGCGCTTGATCGAGACGCTGGACAGCCGCGGCGACTTCGCGCCTGCCGATCTGGAACGTGCGCTTGCCGCGCTCGATATGCTCGTCGAACAAACGGGAAACTGGCCGGAAGCCGCGCGTCCCAATTTACAGCCGCTGGTTGCCCGTTTCGAGCGCAAGGAGGAGCCAACTCGCGGCGTGAATTCGGGCGTGGTCCCTCCGCAAAAGATTGCTTCGGTTCCAGCGTCGAGCGGGGCGATCGCGTCGGCGCGCGACCTGCTCGATCAGGCGCGTGCGATGTCGGCGTGGGTGCGTGATCAGGAAAACGGCTACTTGCCGTCGGTGCGCCTCGTGCGCAGCGTTCGCTGGGACACCTTGCACGACGTGCCGCCGGCGGATGCCGCGTCGCATACGCGTCTGGCTCCGCCGCGCGCCGAGTTGCGCCAGCAGATGAAGCGCCTTGTGCTGCAAAAGCACTGGCACGAGTTGCTGGAGCGTGTCGAGGGTGCGTTCATGGAAGGCGTGAATCACCTGTGGTTCGATCTGCAGTACTTCCAGCATGTCGCGCTCGATCACGTCGGCACGCCTTACAGCGCGTGGCGTGAACTGCTGCGTGCCGACTTCGCGCTGTTTCTCGAACGGTTGCCGGGTATCGAACGACTTGCATTCAGCGACGGCACGCCGTTCGCCGACGATACGACGCTCGAATGGATTGCCCGGCACGCGGTCGTGCGCGACCTGGAGGCGGGCGAGACGGTGGCGCCGCTGCCGATCTCCGCGGATAGCGACGGCGATGCCACCGGCGACTGGCCTGAAATCGAGACCCAGGCGCGCGAACTGGCCGCGCGCGAAGGTATCGAGACGGCCTTCGCATGGCTTGAAGCGCTACCCGGCATGAAAACCGATCGGCATCGCTACTTGCAGCGGCTCGTAATGGCGCGGCTGGCCGATCATGCCGGCCGTCCGGATGCGGCGCTCGCGCTGCTTGCCGAGCTCGATGCGTCGACTCGATCGATGCCGCTGATGCGCTGGGAGCCGGCGCTGACGTTCGAAGTCAAGCAGCAACTCGTCAAGGCATTGAAGGCGATGAGCAGCCGCAAGGACGCCGACAAACCGGCGCTCATGCGTCGTGTTGCGGAACTGCAGGCCGAACTGACCGTACTCGATCCCGCGCGCGCGTTGACCCTTTCATAACGGATTCTCATGGACAACAACGATTCCATCCTGCGCTACTACGAAGCGGAAATGCGCTATTTGCGCGAATCCGGCAAGGAGTTCGCGAAGGCACACCCCGATCGTGCGCGCCTGCTCAATCTCGATCGCGTAGGCGATCGCGATCCGTATGTCGAGCGGCTCTTCGAAGGATTCGCGTTTCTGACCGGCCGGCTTCGACAAAAACTCGACGACGAATTGCCCGAACTCACCGAGGGGCTCGTCAGCCTGCTGTGGCCGCACTATCTGCGGATGATTCCGTCGCTGTCGATAGTGGAGCTGACGCCGTTCGCGGAGAAACTGCAGAAGACTGAAGTGGTGCCGCCCGGCGCACCCGTCAGGTCGGCACCGATCAATGTCCTGTCGCCGGGCGGTGTCGACGGTTCGGCGCCACGAACGATCCAGTGCTTGTACCGGACCACGCAACCCGTCGCGCTTCAGCCGGTTGCGATTACCCACGCCGGTCCTGCCACGCGCCATGACGGCCGGTCGGTGATCAGGATCGGCTTCGCGTTGGAAGGATCCGCACTCCGCAACGAGACGAACCTGTCGCGCCTGCGTTTGCATTTGAATGCGGATTTGCCGACCGCATTCGCGATGCATCTAGCGCTCACGCGGCAGGTTGACGCGATCCACTGGCGCATCCCGGAAGTTCGCGACGGTGAACCGGTGCCGCTCGCGGGCGTGGCCATCGAGCCCGCGGGCTTCTCCACGGAAGAGCGTCTGTGGCCCAAGGCCGACGCGGCATTTTCCGGGTATCAGCTGTTGCTCGAGTACTTCACGTTTCGCGAGAAGTTTCTGTTTGTCGACCTGTGTGGGCTCGACATCACGCAGCTCCCGGAAAGCGCCACCCGTTTCGAGCTGGAAATCGTGCTGAAGCATGCGTATCCGTCGGATCAGCGTTTCAGTGCCGAGAACCTCCGACTGTTCTGTACACTGGTCATCAACCTGTTCGAACTTGACGCGGAGCCGATCGAGATCGACTACCACGAAACCGAATATCGCGTCGTGCCGGCCGGCCATCAGGGCGAACATGTCGAGACGTACTCGGTCGACGCGATCGCGACATTCGATCACGACACGGCCGAGCGATACGAATATGTGCCGTTCGCCACGTTCCGCCACCGCGGTGGCATGCTTCGGCACGAAGCGCCGGAGCGTTATTTCCACACGCGGGTGCGTCCCGGTATGTCAGGCCTGCATGAAACATGGGTGATTCTTGGCGGCCATGCGTGGGAAACGATGGGCACGCTTCCCGAAGAAAGCCTGTCCTTGCGCGTGACCGGCACGAACGGGATGCTGCCGCGCAAGGGATTGCGCGAGGCAAGTCTCAACGAGATCGCGGTCAGCACGCAGAGCGTCGCCGGCGTACGCAATCTGGTGTCGCCGACGTTGCCGCTGTATCCGCCGACGGAGGATCGCTTCCAGTGGCGCGTGCTGTCGCATCTGGCGCCGAACTTCCTGTCGATGATGAACGCGGAAGTGCTGCGCGGCGCCCTGGCGCTTTACGACTGGACCTGCGACGAGCTGAACCGTCGACGGCTCGCGGGCATTCTGCATGTGTCGCAGGAACTGATCGAGGAGGTGTCGGGCGGCGCGGTCGAGCGAGGCGTGCTGATCGAGGTCACGCTCGACTCGCACGCTTTTTCCGGAGAAGGCGACGTGATGCTGTTCGGGGAATTGCTGCACCGGTTCTTCGAGGCGTACGCGGAAATCAACCTGTTTACGAAGTTGGCGATCGTTAGCCTGCCGTCGCAGCTTCGGACGGAGTGGCCGCGCGGCAAGGTGCAGAGGGCGGCATTATGAGACGGTCATTCAATCGGGCGGGTGTCGAAGCGACCGATGTACAGGAGCTTCCGGCAATTGTCGGGGCCCTGCTGGCGAGTGCGCCGAAGATGAGCTTCATGCAGTTCTGTCGGCTGATGGAAGTGTGTAATCCCGACACGCCAGGATTCGGCACGCGCGATACGCCGGAACATGAGCCGGTGCGATTCCGGCCGCGTCCTCGCCTGGGCTTTCCGGCCGGTGAGGTGGCGGCGGTCGAGATCGACGACGAGGATTGCGATGCGCCGCCGACCATCCGCACGACATTCATGGGGTTGTACGGGGTCGATGCGGCGATGCCGTCGCATACGATCGACGAGATCGCGCTGCGCGAAGAGGGGCACGAAGCTGTCGAGGCATTTCTCGACCCGTTCAATCATCGCATCGCGACGCTGTTGTATCGAGCGTGGAAGAAGTACCGCTATCCCGAGCGTTTTCAGGCCGGCGGTGTCGACGATTATTCCCGGAGCTTGCTGTGTCTCGCAGGATTCGGATGGGGCGACAAGCCATTGCGGGCCGGCTTGCCGGCATCGCGAATGCTCGCGTTGCTCGGTCTCCTGATTCAGCGCACGCGGACGTCAGAAGGGCTGGCCGGCGTCATCGCGCTGGCCGCGCCCCGCGTCAGTGTTCGTGTCGACGAGTTCTGGGCTGTGACGACGAGCGCCGGTCAGCCGAGGCCGCTGACGTCGTCGAGTCCGGGCGTCGTCGAGTCTCGCGATGTCCGGCGCATCGGTCTCGGCTGTGGTTACGTGCTCGGCAGGCGCATCGCGTATCGAAGCCGGGCCGTGCGAGTGACGCTGCAACCCGTCGATGTGCAGCAAGCACACGATTTGTTGCCGGGTGCGGCGCTGCACCGCGAGTTGATGGCGTTCATTCGGTTGTATGTCGGCGTGAAAGCCGATGTGCATTTGCGATTGGAAGTGTCGTCCCGTTTCATTCCGAGTCCGGTTGTCGGGGCCGGGCGTGCAGATTCTGCGCCGCGTCTTGGCTGGACCACGGTATTGCCGTCGCCGGACGCCCGCATGATCGATATCGCGCTCGGCATCTACGAAGCGTTTCCGACGCCCCAATCGAACCCGCATCTTGTGCCACGCACAATCTGACTCCGGAGTCTTCATGTTCAAACGAATGAGCGTGGCAACCGTTGCCGCAGCATTGCTTCTGTCGGGCTGCGGCGCCTGGCAGTCCGTCTCGGATGCATCGTCGAACGCCTATCGTGCGGTGTTTTTCAAACAGGTGAAGGTGCTGAATGTCGATTTCACTGCACGGGCTTCACTGAATCCGGACGAGGCGGGGCGAGCGACATCGGTGGCGGTTCGCGTGTATCAGTTGAAGGATCGCAAGATGTTCGATGAAGCAACATATGAGAACCTGTTGAAGAACGATCGGACCGTTCTCGCACAGGATCTGCAAGCAGATATTTCAACGGTCGTGAATCCGGGCGCGTCGTCGAGTTTGTCGCAGCCCATGCAACGCGAGACGAAGTATGTGGCGGTCGTTGCGTTGTACCGCGTCCCAGGAGCGTCGGGAGACTGGAAGCGGGTGATCGAGAAAAAGAAGCTCGACCCCGATAAGCCGCTCCGAATGGATCTGTCGCTGAACGGACTGCAGATGGCAGGAGAAGTCGCGAAGTCTGCGTCTTCCCGATGAGCTGCGGAGATGGTACTGGAGAGTTGATGTCGATCGGGCACACGTCCGAAATGCGGGCGCACATGCATCGCTGCGACACTCCGCCCGGCGCGGGCCCATATGCCGGGTAGCCGGCATATGGGCCTCAGCGGGAGTTACCGATCATCTTCCCGCACCGAAGAAGGATGCCGGCACAGCGCCCGCACTTCCATCTCCATATACGGAAACAACGGCAGCTGACTCAACAGGTCGTGCAGCTGCTGCACGCTTTCGACGTCGAAAATACTGACGTTCGCATACTTCCCCGCGATCCGCCACAGATGCCGCCAGACGCCTTCGTTCATCAGCCGCTGGCACATCGCCTTCTCTTCGGCCTTCAGCGTGGCCGCCTTGACCGGATCCATGTCCGCCGGCAGGCGGACGGTCATTTCCACATGAAACAGCATCCTGCGCTCCTTGTTGTCGATTCGGCGAACGGGACGGCCGCTCAGGCCTGCGCCCGCACCCGTTCGACTTCGCTCGCCGGCACGTCCTGCTTGTCCTTGAGCAGCGAGAAATCGAAGTCGATCAGCGCGAACTGCCCGTCGACGCCATACGGCTTGCCTTCCGCACCCTCGGCCTGCCTGATCTTCGGGATCAGCCCTTCGCGGGTCGCGAATGCGAAGTCGTCCCAGATATGCGGATCGCCTTCGATGTTGATCTGCGTCGTCAGCTTACGATATCCGTCCGCGGAAACGAAGAAGTGGATGTGCGCCGGACGATGGCCGTGGCGGCCGAGCTGGTCGAGCAGTTGCTCGGTCTTGCTGCCCGGCGGCACGCTGTAGCCGACCGGCAGCACGCTGCGGAAGCTGTAGCGGCCCTCGGCGTCGGTACGGATCGAGCGGCGCAGGTTGAACGCCGGCTGCGACTGATCGAAGTACGAGTAGTTGCCCAGATGGTTCGCGTGCCATACCTCGACGAGCGCATTCGCGAGCGGCGTGCCGTCCTGGCCGAGCACCTGGCCGCGCATGATCAGCGTCTGGCCCGGATCGGTGCCGTCGTCGAGACGCGCATGGCCGACCGATTCCGGTGCGCCCGCGACATACAGCGGCCCTTCGATCGTACGCGGCGTGCCGCCGTGGAAGCCGGCCTTCTCCTCGGCCTCGTCCATCCGCACGTCGAGGAAGCGCTCGAGGCCGAGGCCCGCGGCGATCAGCCCGAATTCACGGCCGGCTTCGTTCAGGTAGTTGAGCGCGGTCCAGAACTCGCTCGGCTGCACGTCGAAATCCTCGATCGTGTAGCAGAGGTCCTTCACGATCCGGTTGACGATCGCGCGCACGCGCGGGTTGCCGGGCTTTTCCGCGGCGTCGTCGAAGGTTTTCAGCAGGGCGTCGATGGCTTGCTTGTTCATCTGTGTCTCCGGTTTCGGTTGTCGTGTCGTGCGGGATCAGCGGGCGTCGCGTCGCATCCGTTCGATGCGGGCCCAGTCGAAGGTGATGCCGAGGCCGGGTGTCGCCGGCAGGTGCAGCTTGAAATCCTGGTAGCGCAGCGGCTCGACGAGGATTTCCTCGGTGAGCAGCAGCGGGCCGAACAGCTCGGTGCCCCATTTCAGCGAGCCGAACGTGCTGAACAGTTGCGCGGACGCCATCGTGCCGGCCGCGCCTTCGAGCATCGTGCCGCCGTACAGGTCGATGCCGGCCGCCGACGCGATCGATGCGACGCTCGCCGCGCCGAGCAGGCCGCCCGACTGCGCGATCTTCACCGCGAACACGTCGGCCGCGCGGTCCTGTGCGAGCGCGAACGCATCGACGGGGCCGTGCAGCGCCTCGTCGGCCATGATCGGAATGTGCGCGAGCTGCGTGAGGCGTTTCAGCCCCGCGCGATTGGTTGCGGCGATCGGCTGCTCGACGAGGCTCACGCCGGCGTCCGCGAGTCGTGCGCCGGCGCGGATCGCGTCGGTTTCGGTCCAGGCCTGGTTCACGTCGACGCGCACGTCGCCGCGCTCGCCGAGCGCGCGCTTGATCGCGATCACGTGCGCGACGTCGTCGTCGACCGCGTTCGAGCCGATCTTCAGCTTGAATGCGCGATGGCGGCGTGCGTCGAGCATCGCTTCGGCTTCCGCGATGTCGCGCTGCGTGTCGCCGCTCGCGAGCGTCCACGCGACGTCGACCGCGTCGGTCGTGCGGCCGCCGAACAACTCGGACAGCGGCACGCCGAGGCGGCGCGCCTGCGCATCGAACAGCGCGGTTTCGAGCGCGCACTTCGCGAACCGGTTGCCCTGGAACAGCTTGCGCGCACGCGCCATCGCAGCGCCCGGACGCGTCGCGTCCATGCCTTGCAGCAGCGGCGCGAAGTAGGTGTCGATGTTGACCTTGATGCTCTCGGGGCTCTCCTCGCCATACGCGAGCCCGCCGATCGTGGTCGCCTCGCCGACGCCTTCGATACCGTCCGTGCATCGAACGCGGACCAGTACGAGGGTCTGGCAATTCATCGTGGCGACCGACAGTTTGTGGGGCCGAATCGTCGGCACGTCGACGAGCAGCGTGTCGATGCGTTCGATGGTGGCGGCAGTTGCTATCATGCGATTCCTCCTGTTGGTGCACATGGTAGGAATTCCCGCCCGGCGTCGTCCAACACTCTTTCCGACTACTTCCATACCTTTGAGGCATGAAATGGAATTGCGCCAGCTCCGCTACTTCATCGCCGTCGCGGAGGAAATGAACATCACGCGGGCCGCGGAGCGGCTGCACATGACGCAGCCGCCGCTGAGCCGCCAGCTCCAGGCGATCGAGGACGAGGTCGGGCTGCCGCTGTTCGAGCGCGGCGCGCGGCCGCTGAAACTGACCGACGCGGGCCGCGTGTTCTATGCGCAGGCGACGCGGGTCGTCGAACAGGCCGACGAGCTCGGCCCGCTGACGCGGCGGCTCGCGCAATTGTCGGAGCGGATCGTGATCGGCTTCGTGCCGTCGACGCTCTATGGCGCGCTGCCGGACGTGATCCGCGCGTTTCGCGAGGCGCAGCCGGACGTCGAGCTGTCGTTGATCGAAATGTTCACGCTCGAGCAACTCGGCGCGCTGAAGGGCGGGCGGATCGACGTCGGGTTCGGCCGCCTGCGCTTCGACGACGACCAGCTCGTGCGCGAGGCGCTGATCGAGGAAAAGCTGATCGCGGCGCTGCCGGTCGGCCATCCGCTCGCCGATCCGGACCGGCCGCTGACGCTCGCGGACATCGCGAACGAGACGCTGATCGTCTATCCGAGCACGCCGCGGCCGAGCTTCGCGGACCAGCAGTTGTCCGCGCTGCGCGACGGCGCGCTCGTGCCCGCGGCCGTGCACGAGGTGCGCGAACTGCAGACGGCGCTTGGGCTCGTCGCCGCGCAGGTGGGCGTGTCGCTGGTGCCGGAAAGCGTGGAAGGCGTGCGCGTGAAGGGCGTCGTCTACCGGCGGCTGCCGGAACCCACGGCGACGTCGCCGATCATCATGAGCCGCCGGCTGCATGGCGAAAGCGCCGCGACGACCGCGTTCTGCGCGATCGCGCGGGCGATGATCGCGCCGGCGGCGTAGGGCCGGTCGTTTCCGTATCGATTGCAACTAACGGTCAATTTCATCACGCTACGCCAAATGCGGAGAGGGCATCGCGATGCGATGTCATTTGCCGTAGATGCAGGCGCGGAGCGAGCCGATAAGGCCGGTAAGGCGCTAAGGCGCTAAGGCAGCAAGGCAGCCGAGCCCGACAAGCCCGACAAGCCCGGCACCCGCCTACCGCATCCCGTCGAGCGTCTCCGACGGCGATTCGCCGAATTTCTCCCGGTACGCGATCGCGAACCGCCCGAGGTGCGTGAACCCGCAATCGAGCGCGATATCGGCGATCCGTCGCTTGGACGCCGACCCGCGCAGCAACTCCCGCGCATGCTCGAGCCGCGTCGCGCGCAGGTATTGCATCGGGCTCATCCCGCGGAACTGCAGGAAGGCGTCGCGCAGCGTCCGCTCCGGCACGTTGGCGGCCTGGACGATATCGGCGAGCTGCAGCGGTTGCGCGTAGTGCGCGTTCACGAACTCCTGCGCGCGCCGCACGAACCCCGGCGCGGGATCGAGGCGCGCGCTCGGTACCGACGGCGGGTGGCCTTCGATCAGCAGATCGATCAGCAGGTGCTCGAGCTGCGACGCGACGCGCGGGTTGGCATTCGCACGTTCGAGCAGCTCGGGCGAGCGGGCGACGAGCATCAGCTGCTGGCGCCACGCGGCGAGCGCGGCATCGCTGATGTGCAGCACGGGGTCGAGCATCGCGCGCGGATCGCCGGTCAGCGAGCCGACGGTCGCGGCATCGATGCGCAGCACGAACTGCTCGCAGTCGGCGGAGAGCACCGCGTCGAAGCGCTCGCCGGGCGCGCACAGCACGCCCGTCTGCCCGTCGACGCCGAGCCGGCGCCCCATCGCGTGGACTTCCGCCTGCCCGGACAGGCAGAACATCAGCAGGTAATAGCCGTCGACGGCGTCGACCTGCACGCGCATCGCGTCGCCGAACGCGATGGTGCCGATCCCGAGGCCGCCGAGCCGGACGAAATCCATATGCGATGCGCCTTGCACGCGCCCGCTCGGCAGCAGCGCGTGCGGCTGCATCACGCGCGAGATCCGCTCGCGCGTCTCGTCGAGATCGCGGGATTCGAACAGCCGGTGCGCGCGCAGCGCAAGCGGCTCGAACGACGTTGGGGACATGGGCATCGGCCTTGGTGTGGACGCGCGCTTCGATCCGACGAATGGGTCGCGATCGTGCGCCGGGTCGCGTGTGTCGCCATGCTAGCGCAGAAATCCGCCGAAAGTGGATATTGCGCCGCCGCAATCACACTTTCCGGATAGACGCCGAATATTAGCTTTTCAAAAATCGGCTCCATCGAATCAACGAAACGGAACCACAAGGAGTCCGACATGGAGCAGACAGAATCGCCCGTCGTATTCGCCACGCGTGACGACGCGTCCGATGTGCGCTTTCCGCACGAAGACGGTTCGCGCGTGCCGTACAAGGTGTTCAGCTCGCGCGCGGTCTACGATCGCGAGCAGGAACGCATCTTCCGCGGGCCGACCTGGAATTTCGTCGCGCTGGAAGCGGAAATCCCGAACGCCGGCGACTTCAAGAGCACGTTCGTCGGCGATACGCCGGTCGTCGTCACGCGCACCGAGGACGGCACGCTGTCAGCCTGGGTGAACCGCTGCGCGCACCGCGGCGCGCAGGTCTGCCGCAAGTCGCGCGGCAACGCGAGCTCGCACACGTGCGTCTACCACCAGTGGAGCTTCGACAACCAGGGCAACCTGCTCGGCGTGCCGTTCCGGCGCGGCCAGAAGGGGATGACCGGGATGCCGGCCGACTTCGACCCGAAGCAGCACGGGCTGCGCAAGCTGCGCGTCGACAGCTATCGCGGGCTCGTGTTCGCAACCTTCAGCGACGACGTGGCGCCGCTGCCCGAATACCTGGGCGAGCAGATGCGTCCGTGGATCGACCGGATCTTCCACAAGCCGATCGAGTATCTCGGCTGCACGCGCCAGTATTCGAAGTCGAACTGGAAGCTGTACATGGAGAACGTGAAGGATCCGTATCACGCGAGCATGCTGCACCTGTTCCATACGACCTTCAACATCTTCCGCGTCGGGATGAAGGCGCGCTCGATTCCCGATGCGAACCACGGGCTGCACAGCATCATCACGGTGACGAAGACGGGCGACGACACGTCGGCCGCGTACAAGCAGCAGAACATCCGCTCGTTCGACGAGGGTTTCCATCTCGAAGACGAGTCGATCCTCGATCTCGTGTCGGAATACGACGAGGACTGCACGAACCACATCCAGCCGATCTTCCCGCAGCTCGTGATCCAGCAGATCCACAACACGCTGGTCGCGCGCCAGATCCTGCCGAAGGGGCCGGACAACTTCGAGCTGATCTTCCACTTCTTCGGCTATGCGGACGACACGCCCGAGCTGCGCGCGCTGCGCATCAAGCAGGCGAACCTCGTCGGGCCGGCCGGCTACATCTCGATGGAGGACACGGAGGCGACCGAACTCGTGCAGCGTGGCACGGTGCGCGACGCCGATGCGACGTCGGTGATCGAGATGTCGCGCGGCAACCCTGACCAGCAGGACACGGTGATCACCGAAAGCCTGATCCGCAAGTTCTGGGTCGGTTATCAGAAGCTGATGGGCTATTGAAGCGGGAGCGCGGAACGATGGAAAACCTGACGGAAGACATGAAGACGTGGTTCGAGATTTACATGCTCCAGAACCGCTACATCGGCCACCTCGACAACGACCGGCTCGAACGCTGGCCGGAGATGTTCACCGAGGACTGCACGTACGAGATCGTGCCGAAGGAGAACGCGGATCTCGGGCTGCCGGTCGGGATCGTCCACTGCACGAACCAGCGGATGCTGCGCGACCGCGTGGTGTCGCTGCGGCACGCGAACATCTTCGAAGAGCACACGTACCGGCACATGACGTCGGGCCTCACGATCGTCGCCGAACGCGACGGCGAGATCGACACCGAGAGCAACTACGTGGTCGTGCAGACGCGCAGCAACGGCGAATCGAACGTGTACCAGGCCGGCAAGTATTACGACACGGTCGTGCGCACGCCCGACGGGCTGCGCTACAAGACCAAGCGCGTGATCTACGACACGTCGCGCGTGCAGACGCTGCTCGCCACCCCGATCTGACCGATCCGACAGCCAAGGAAACGACATGACCGAAGCAACGCTCGCCGAATGGCACCCGCTGGGCACATTCGACGAATTCTCCGAAGACGAACCGGCGGCACGCGTCGCCGGCCAGAAGCCGATCGCGGTGTTCCGGATCGGCGACGAACTGTTCGCGATGCATGACCTCTGTTCGCATGGTCACGCGCGCTTGTCCGAAGGCTATGTGGAAGACGGCTGCGTCGAATGCCCGCTGCACCAGGGGCTGATCGACATTCGCACGGGTGCGCCGAAATGCGCGCCGATCACCGAGCCGGTGCGGACCTATCCGATCCGGATCGTCGACGGGCAGGTGGAAGTCAATGTCGGTTGACCCGTTCGTGATCGTCGGCGCCGGCCACGCGGCGCGGCGTACGGCCGAGGCGCTGCGCGCGCGCGACGCCGACGCACGCATCGTGATGATCGGCGCGGAGCGCGAGCTGCCGTACGACCGGCCCGCGCTGTCGAAGGACGCGCTGCTGTCGGACGGCGGCGAGCAGCGCGCGTTCATCCGCGACGCCGCGTGGTACGACGCGCAGCGCATCGAGTTGCGGCTCGGCTCGCGCGTCGACGCGATCGACCGCGCCGCGCAGCGTGTGCGGCTCGATAACGATGCGACGGTGCCGTACACGCGGCTCGTGCTCGCGACCGGTTCGCGCGTGCGTGCGTTCGGCGGGCCGGTCGACGAAGGCGTCGTCCCGCATTACGTGCGCACCGTGGCCGACGCGCGTGCGTTGCGCGCGCAGCTCGCGCCGGGGCGTCGCGTGGCGGTGCTCGGCGGCGGCTTCATCGGCCTCGAAGTGGCGGCCGCGGCGCGCCAGCTCGGTTGCGACGTGACGGTGATCGACCCGGCTGCGCGCCTGCTGCAGCGTGCGTTGCCGGAAGTCGTCGGCGCGTATGCGCGGCAACTGCATGACGCGCGCGGCGTGCTCTTCCAGATGGCGACGCTGCCGCGCGCGATTCGCCGCGCCCCGGGCGGCGGCGCGATCGTCGAGACCGATCGCGGCGACGTGCCGGCCGATATCGTGGTAGTCGGGATCGGCGTCGTGCCCAATGTCGAGCTCGCGCAGGCGGCCGGCCTCGAGGTCGACAACGGGATCCGTGTCGATGCGGGATGCCGGACGGCCGATCGCGCGATCTTCGCCGCCGGCGAGGTGACGATGCACTTCAATCCGCTGCTCGGTCGCCACGTACGGATCGAGTCGTGGCAGGTCGCGGAAAACCAGCCGGCCGTCGCGGCCGCGAACCTGCTCGGCGCGGACGAAACCTATGCCGAGCTGCCGTGGCTGTGGTCCGATCAGTACGACTGCAACCTGCAGATGCTCGGGCTGTTCGGCAGCGAACGGACGACCGTCGTGCGCGGCGATCCCGCGAGCGGGCCGTTCACGGTGTTCGGGCTGGGCGACGACGGGAAGATCGTCGCGGTGGCCGCGGCGAACCTGGGGCGCGACATCGGCGCGTCGCGGCGGTTGATTGCGGCAGGGGCCGTGCCCGATCCGGCGAAGCTTGCCGATCCGGCGGTGAACCTGAAGACGTTTCTCTGAAGCAACGCGCGAATGCGGCCGGGGCGGCCGTGTTCGCGTCGGATCGCTCAAACGCAGGAGGAAACCCGTTCGGGACAACATTCCCGGCGCGCGCAATGCGCTCGGGTTTGTCGCGGGCCGGCGATCGGTGCATATTAGCGGCATTGCCGTTGCACCGGTCGCCCATGACGACAGACAAAGCCCTCGAACTGAAACGCAGCAAGCGCCGCGCGCTATGGTTGCTGCTGGCCGCCGTCGCGGTATTCGTCACGACGATCCTGCTGCCGCGCGGCCCGTGGGTCGACGGCTTCAAGGCGGTGGCCGAGGCTGCGATGGTCGGCGCGCTCGCCGACTGGTTCGCGGTCGTCGCGCTGTTCCGCCGCGTGCCGATTCCGTTCGTGTCGCGCCACACCGAAATCATCCCGAAGAACAAGGACAAGATCGCCGACAACCTCGCGGTGTTCGTGCGCGAGAAATTCCTCGGCCCCGACGCGCTCGCCGCGCAGATCCGCCAGCACGATCCCGCGCGGAAGCTCGGCGCATGGCTCGGCGAGCCCGCGAACACCGACGCGCTCGGCGGCTACGTGACGAAGCTGATGAGCTTCGCGCTCGACATGACCGACGACGCGCGGATCCAGTCGTTCGTGCACGATGCGTTCCGCGCGGTGATCGACCGGATCGACCTGTCGCAATCGGCCGGCGCGATCCTCGACACGCTGACGAAGGACGGCCGCCACCAGGCGCTTCTCGACGACGCGATCGAACAGGTGGTCGACGTGCTCGACAAGGAGGAGAACCGCGAGGTGATCGCGGGCTTCATCGTCGAATGGCTGAAGACGCAATACCCGAAGATCGAGAAGATCATGCCGACGCAGTGGTTCGGCGAGAACGGTGCGCGCATGCTGGCGAGCGCGGTGAGCCGCGTGCTCGAGGGCGTGGCGGCCGATCCCGAACACGAGCTTCGGCAGCGCTTCGACCGCACGGTCGTGCGGCTGACCGAGCGGCTGAAGCACGACCCGGCGTTCATCGCGAAGGGCGACGAGATCAAGCGCTACATCCGCGATGGTGACGCGTTCAACGACTACGTGCGCGATCTGTGGAACCAGTTGCGCGCATGGCTGAAGGCCGATCTCGCACGGCCCGATTCGACGCTGCACCGGCAGGCCGCGACGCTCGGCGGCTGGCTCGGCGCGCGGCTCGCGGAGAGCCCGGCGCTGCGCGCGTCGCTGAACGAGCACATCGAGAAGGCCGTGCACGAGATGGCGCCGGATTTCGCGGATTTCCTAATGCGTCACATCCGCGACACGGTGCGCAACTGGGATGCGCGCGAGATGTCGCGGCAGATCGAGCTGAACATCGGCAAGGACCTGCAGTACATCCGCATCAACGGCACGCTGGTCGGCGGGCTGATCGGGCTCGGGCTGTATCTGGTGTCGCTGGTGCCGCGCTGGGCCGCGGAGTGGCTGCATTGATGCGGCCCCGAGCGTCGAGCATGTGGCGCGGCATCGTGTGCCGCCGCATCACGCGTGCGCTTTCGCGCCGTGCAGTTGCAGGCCGAGCGCCTTGATCACCTTCAGGATCGTGCCGAAGCTCGGATTGCCGTCGTGCGACAGCGCCTTGTACAGCCCTTCGCGCGACACGCCCGCGTCGCGCGCGACCTGCGACATGCCGCGCGCGCGGGCGATCACGCCGAGCGCATGCGCGATGAAGGCCGGGTCGTCGCCGGCTTCCCGCAGGCAGGCCTCGAAGTAGTCGGCCATGTCGTCGTCGGTCTTCAGGTGTTCGGCCGAATCCCACGGCCGGGTCTTGATCTTGTCCATCGGTTACTCCAGATCGAGCCGCTCGAGCATCGCGTGGGCGGCGCGGATGGCCGCCTGTTGCGTCGACTTGTCGCCGCCGCAGAGCAGGATCACCCATATCGTTTCGCGCCTGACGTAGTGGACGCGATAACCGGGGCCGTGGTCGATACGCATTTCGACGACCGGGCGAGCCGGCGGATTTCCAGTCGCCCGGATTGCCCATCGACAGGCGGTCGATGCGGGCCTGGATGCGCCGCCTGGCGACGCGATCCTGCAGGCCGGCAAACCACGCGTCGAAGACATCGGTGGTCCGGATACTGAACGTAGGGGCACTGTAGGGCATGGATCTCGGTATGTAAACCATGGTTCACATGTTCGATGAATGAAATCGGCTTGCCCCCGACGATAGGGCCGCGCGCGCCGCTTGAGGTCGAATTGGCCGTCAGCCGACCCTTTCGCGCGGCCGGACCCGGCCATTCGGCCGAAGTCGGAATTCCGCGAATCCGTCTACAATCAAAAACGTCCTTGCCGCCCGCGCGTGCTTGCCGCGCGCGGGTGAATCCGTTTGTCCTCCTGCACAGGGAGGCGCCGCCGTGCGTTGCACGGCGGGCAGTGCCGTGGTCAGTGTCCAGTAGGTAAAGCGTCCGCGTGCCGTAGGCCGGCGCGCGTTCTGAACGTCGCGCGCCCGTAAGCCGGGCAGGCGGCATCAACCGAGAGTCCCCCATGAAAGCATCGGATCTGTTCGTGAAGGCGCTGGAAGCCGAAGGCGTCGAGTACGTGTTCGGCATTCCCGGCGAGGAAAACCTCGATCTGCTCGAATCGCTGCGGCGCTCGAAGATCAAGCTCGTGCTGACCCGGCACGAGCAGGCGGCCGGGTTCATGGCCGCCACCTACGGTCGCCTGACGGGCCGCACCGGCGTGTGTCTCGCGACGCTCGGGCCGGGCGCGACCAACTTCGTGACGGCCGCCGCGTATGCGCAGCTCGGCGGCATGCCGATGCTGATGATCACCGGGCAGAAGCCGATCAAGTCCAGCAAGCAGGGCCACTTCCAGATCGTCGACGTCGTCGACATGATGCAGCCGCTCACGAAGTTCACGCGGCAGATCGTGTCGATCGGCAACATTCCGTCGGCGGTGCGCGAGGCGTTCCGCCGCGCGGAGGAGGAGCGCCCGGGCGCCGCGCACCTCGAACTGCCGGAAGACATCGCGCACGAGGAGGGCGACGGCAAGCCGATTCCGCGCAGCTACAGCCGGCGGCCGGTGGCGGAGGAGAAGGCGGTCGCGCACGCGGTCGACGCGATCCAGGCCGCGCGTCACCCGCTGCTGATGATCGGCGCGGGCGGCAACCGCAAGACGACCTGCAAGATGCTGCTCGAATTCGTCGACAAGACGGGCATCCCGTTCTTCACGACGCAGATGGGCAAGGGCGTGATCGACGAAACGCATCCGCTGTGGCTCGGCAACGCGACGCTGTCCGACGGCGACTTCGTGCACCGCGCGATCGAGCACGCGGACTGCATCATCAACGTCGGCCACGACGTGATCGAGAAACCGCCGTTCTTCATGCGCACGGACGACAAGACCGTGATCCACGTGAACTTCCTCGGCGCGCAGGTCGATCCCGTCTACTTCCCGCAGATCGAAGTGGTCGGCGACATCGCGAACGCGGTGTGGCAGATGAAGGAAGCGGTGACGCCGCAATCGCACTGGGATTTCGAGCGCTTCAAGATGATCAAGGCGCATTTCGACGCGCACCTCGAGAAGGGCCAGCACGATCCGCGCTTCCCGATGTACCCGGTGCGGATCGTGAACGACCTGTACAACGCGCTGCCGGTCGACGGGATCGTCTGTCTCGACAACGGGATGTACAAGATCTGGTTCGCGCGCTACTGGCGCGCGCACGAACCGAACTCGCTGCTGCTCGACAACGCGCTCGCGTCGATGGGCGCCGGCCTGCCGTCGGCGATCGCGACGAAGATCGTGCATCCGCAGCGCAAGGTGATCGCCGTCTGCGGCGACGGCGGCTTCATGATGAATTCGCAGGAACTCGAAACGGCCGTGCGGCTGAAGCTCGACATCGTCGTGATGATCCTGCGCGACGATGCGTTCGGGATGATCCGCTGGAAGCAGGAAAACATGAACTTCCCCGATTTCGCGATGACGCTGAAGAACCCCGATTTCGTGTCGTATGCGCAGAGTTACGGCGCGCACGGGCATCGCGTCGAAGCGGCCGACGATCTCGGGCCGCTGCTGCGCGACTGCTTCGCGACGCCGGGCGTGCACGTGATCGACGTGCCGATCGACTATTCGGACAACGAGCGCGTGCTCAACCGCGAAATCAAGCGCCTGTCGGCGCAACTCTGAATCCGCCGTTCACCGGAAGGAGCGTTCCATGCTGAAGGATACCTATCCGTACTATCTGGCCAACGAGGCCGTCTACGCGAACACCGATCTAGAAGTCACCGACAAGTTCAGCGGCAAGGTCGCGACCCGCGTCGCGCTGGCCGACGCGAAGGCGATCGATGCGGCCATCGGCGCGGCGGTCGACGCCGCGAAGCCGATGCGCGAGTTGCCGGCCTACAGGCGGCAGGCGGTGCTCGACCACTGTGTCGCGCGCTTTCGCGAGCGCTTCGACGAGCTGGCCGAGGCGCTGTGCATCGAGGCCGGCAAGCCGATCAACGATTCGAAGGGCGAAGTGACGCGGCTGATCGATACGTTCCGCGTCGCGTCCGAGGAGTCGGTGCGCATCGACGGCGAAGTGATCAACCTCGAGATCTCGGCCCGCGCGCAAGGCTACACCGGCTATACGCGGCGTGTGCCGATCGGCCCGTGCTCGTTCATCTCGCCGTTCAACTTCCCGTTGAACCTCGCCGCGCACAAGGTCGCACCGGCGCTGGCCGCTGGCTGTCCGTTCGTGCTGAAACCCGCGAGCCGCACGCCGATCGGCGCGCTGATCATCGGCGAGGTGCTCGCCGAAACCGACCTGCCGAAGGGCGCATTCTCGGTGTTGCCCGCGCATCGCGACGGCGCGGACCTGTTCACGACCGACGAGCGCTTCAGGCTGCTGTCGTTTACGGGCTCGCCCGCCGTGGGCTGGGCGCTGAAGGAGAAGGCCGGCAAGAAGAAAGTCGTGCTGGAGCTCGGCGGCAACGCGGCGGCGATCGTCGACGCGGACCAGCGCGACCAGCTCGACTACGTGGTCGAGCGTCTCGCGTTCGGCGCGTATTACCAGTCGGGCCAGAGCTGTATCGGCGTGCAGCGGATCCTCGTGCATGCGGACCTGTACGACGCGCTGCGCGACAAGCTGGTCGCGAAGACGCGTTCGCTGAAGATGGGCGATCCGAAGGATCCGTCGACGTTCGTCGGCCCGATGATCTCGGAATCCGAATCGCGCCGCCTGTCGGGCTGGATGGATGCGGCCGTCGCGGCGGGCGCGAAGATCGTCGCGGGCGGCAAGGTCGACGGCGCGATGTTCGAGGCGACGCTGCTGGAAAACGTCGGCCGCGAACAGGACCTCTACCGGAAGGAGGCATTCGGTCCGGTCGCGATCCTCGAGAAGTTCGAGCGCTTCGACGATGCGCTCGCGCGCGTCAACGACAGCGACTTCGGCCTGCAGGCGGGCGTGTTCACCGATTCGCTCGCGCATGCGCAGCGCGCATGGGACGAACTGGAGGTGGGCGGCGTCGTGATCAACGACGTGCCGTCGTTCCGCGTCGACAACATGCCGTATGGCGGCGTGAAGGATTCGGGGCTCGGCCGCGAAGGGATCCGCTACGCGATCGAGGACATGACCGAGCCGCGCCTGATGGTCGTGCGGCGCCGCTAGCGCGAGAGGTGCCGCATGACGGCACGCGGGCGGGCGCATCGCGCCGGCCCGCGTGCCGTTTTCGTTTCGGCGCACACCGACGGATCGCGGCGATGTCCGCCGTGCGCCATCGTCGTGGCAATGCGGGCCGCGCCGGCCGAACGCGCTCGACTGCACGCATCGCATCGTGATGTAATCGCGCGAAATGGCCAACCGGGGTACGACACCGGCTGGCGTGCGCATTCATTCCTCACGAGGTCGATTCATGTCCCCCGTCTCGGCATTCAAGCTGGTTCTGTTGTCATTCCTCGCGATCGTTGCGCTCGAATACATCGCCAAGCGGTTGCGGTTGCCGCCAGCGGCCGCGCTGCTGATCGGCGGAATCGGCATCGCGTTCATTCCCGGCCTGCCGCCGATCAACCTCGATCCGGAGCTCGTGCTGCTCGTGTTCCTGCCGCCGCTGCTGATGGACGGCGCGTATTTCACCGTGTGGGAAGAGTTCAAGCGCAATGTGGGCGGCATCCTGCTGCTCGCGATCGGCGCGGTGGTGTTCACGACGTTCGCGGTCGGCTTCGCCGTGCACTGGGTCGTGCCGTCGCTGCCGTGGGCCGCGTGCTTTGCGCTCGGCGCGATCGTGTCGCCGCCCGATGCGGTGGCCGCGAAGGCGGTGCTCGAACGCGTCGCGCTGCCGCGCCGTCTGATGGTGCTGCTCGAAGGGGAGAGCCTGCTGAACGACGCGGCGGGCCTGGTGCTGTTCCGCTTCGCGGTCGCCGCCGCGCTGACGGGCGCGTTCAGCCTCGAGCACGCGGTCGTGCGTTTCGCGGAACTCGGGCTCGGCGGCGTCGTGGTCGGCTTCCTGGTCGGCAAGCTCGTCGTGTGGTTCCTGAAGCTGCTCGACGACGACTACCTGGTGGTCACCGTCGCGGTGATCGCCGGCTGGATCGCATACATCGCGGGCGAGATGGCCGAGGTGTCGGGCGTGATCGCGACGGTCACGACCGGCATGATCGTCGGCTGGCATCAGCACGAGGTGTTCTCGGCGGCCGTGCGCACGCGCGGCACCGCGTTCTGGCAGGTCATCGTGTTCCTGCTCGAAGCGCTGGTGTTCGTGCTGATCGGGCTGTCGCTGCGCGGCGCGATCCACCGGCTCGGCGGCTTCGAGCAGGTGCTCGCCACGATGATGCCGGCCGTGCTCGCGGTGCTGGCGGCCGTGATCGTATCGCGCTTCGTGTGGATCTATGCCGTCGAGGTGCTGAAGTGGCCGGTGCGCGGGATCGTGCGGCGCGGCGGCGCGCCCGACTGGAAGGCCGCGACGGTCATGAGCTGGGCCGGCATGCGCGGGGTCGTGACGCTGGCGATCGCGCTGTCGTTGCCGGAGGCGCTGCCGGGCCGCGACGTGATCTTGGTCGCGTCGTTCGCGGTGATCCTCGTCACCGTGCTGCTGCAGGGCACGACCATCGGGCCGCTGATCCGGCTGCTGCGCCTGCCGCAACGCGAAGAGCGCGCCGCGCATCACCTGACCGAGCCGCAGACGTGGGCGCATATCGAGGCAGCGCAGCTCGCGGCGATCCAGCCGCTGGTGCGCGACGACAGCGGCAACGTGATTCATCCGCGCCTGCTGGAGCAATACACGTATCGTGCGGAGCTGACCGAGCGGGCGAAGAACGAGCCCGAATATCCGGCGGAGGTCCGCGTCGCGCACTACGACGTCGTGCTGGCCGCGATCAAGGCCGGGCGCGCGGAGCTGCTGCGCCTGCATCGTACGGGCCGCATTCACGACGAGATGCTGCACATGGTCGAGCGCGATCTCGACCTGCAGGAAGTGTCCGCGCAGCACGCGCGCGGGTAACCGGCCGCGCGGCCGGGCGTGAGCGCACGGCCGCCTTGCTGCGCCACCGGCGCCGGCCGGCGGCGTTCGATGCGTGCCGCGTCGCGGCCGATCCGGTGGCGGCGCGCGCTTTTCTCCTCTCCACCTTCCCCCATTCCGTCGCATCGAAATCCGGCCCCGATACGTTCGACGGGCGGCCTTGCAGCGCATGCAAACCTCATGGCGGCGGCTTCGCAAACGTTGTCGTCTTTCGCGCCAGGAAATGATCTGATTTATCTGAATTCCGCTCTCTCACCATATTTGGCAAAACTAAACCGGAAGGAGATAGATGCTGTGTTCTAATTTCATTTAGAATCAGCCGGTTATCTTTATTGAGAGAAAGCGCGCGGAGGTAATGCGACCGTCGTCGGGGTGAATTCGACGTTCGGATCCCCGCGAGGCAATGCCGACAGGCCAGATCGGCAACACAGGCGGATTTCTCTGCCGCCATGTTTTAAGATGGCGTCCAAGTCGGATAAACAACTCCTATGAAAGAATCAATTGGAGATTTGGCGTTTGAAACGGTATTTATGAAAGAATCCAGCGGTGAAAATGCGCCGGATTGTCTCGAATCGGGGCTATCGGTTCTGCTCGTCGACGATCAGCCGTTCGTCGGCGAGGTGATCCGTCGCGCGCTGCGCAGCGAGCACGATATCGACCTGCATGTGTGCACCGACGCACACCGGGCGATGGCGGTCGCGCGCGACGTGAAGCCGACGGTCATCCTGCAGGATCTCGTGATGCCGGACATCGACGGCCTCGACCTCGTTCGCGCGTGGCGCGCGAACGCCGACACCGCACGCGTGCCGATCATCGTGCTGTCGGCGAAGGAAGAGCCGATCGTCAAGCGCGAGGCATTCATCGCCGGCGCGAACGACTATCTCGTGAAGCTCCCGGACGCGATGGAGCTGACCGCGCGCATCCGCTATCACTCGAATTCGTACCTGATGTCGCGGCAGCGCGACGAAGCGCTGGATTTCCTGTCGCACGACATGCGCTCGCCGCAGACCTCGATTCTCGCGCTGCTCGAGGTCTACCGGACCGAGCACGGCGACATGCCGGCGATCATGGAGCGCATTGCCGGCCACGCCCGGCGCGCGCTCGCGCTCGCCGACGGCTTCATCCACCTGACCCGCGCGCAGTCGGAACGCCGCGCGCACGAGGTCCTGAGCCTCAACGAGATCGTGCTCGACGCGGTCGACCAGCTGTGGGAGAAGGCGGCCGGATTCGGCAGCCGGGTCGTTGCCCACGTGCCCGGCACCGAGTGCGTGACGATGGGCGACCGCATGATGCTCACGCGCGCGGTCGCGAACCTGATCGACAACGCGCTGAAATACGGCCCGGCCGGTACGGACGTGCATTGCACGCTGAGCGACGACGACGGTGCCTGGCTGATCGGCGTCGAGGACGCCGGCTCCGGCATCGCGCCCGAGCAGCGCACGGCCGCGACCGAGTCGTTCGTGCGGCTCGAATCCGCGCATGGCGCGGCGCGCGGCGGCTTCGGCCTCGGGCTTGCGTTCGTCCGCGCGACGGCCGCGCGGCATCGCGGCCAGATCCTGATGCGCAATACGGCGCGCGGCTTCATGGTCGCGCTTCGGCTGCCGGCACAAGCGGAGCGATGATTTCGCGGCGCGGCCCGCCGGTGCCGCGTTGCCCGCAGACCCCGATGCGCTCGTGGCGCGCCGTCCGGCGCGCAGGCGGGCGCGGATTTTTTCAACGCTGATTTTAGAAAGCCCATAACGAACATGGCCACCGTGACGCCCCGCGCGACCAATGAAAGCCTGCACACGACGAGCGGCGCCGCCCGGCTGACGCTCGGCAACCGTATCCTGATCAGCTTCGGCGTGCTGTTCGTGCTGATGCTGGTGATGGCCGGCGTGTCCTACGAGCGCCTGCGCGCGATCAACAGCGAAGCCGTCAGCATCGAACGCGATTCGCTGCCCGGCGTCTATCTCGCGGCGTCGCTGCGCGGCGCGGTCAACGAATCGTTCACGGCGCTGCAGCAGGCGACGTTCGTCGACACCGATCCCGAACTCGTGCAGCGCGATTTCGCGAAGATCGGCGAGGCGCTCAAGGAGGTCGAGTCGTTGTCGGTCGACTACCAGAACACGACGTTCCGCGATGACGACCGCCAGCGCTTCGCGACGTTTCGAGGCGCCTTCGACCGCTACCTGCCGCTGCTGAACGACGCGGTGCAGAAGAGTCGCGTGTCGCGCGAAGAGGCCGTCGCCGCCTATGCGAAGGTGCAGCCTTCATGGGCCGAGGTCGTGCGCAACGCGAATATCCTGGTGCAGGAGAACCGCAAGTTCGCCGACCAGTCCGCGAAGCTGATCCGCGAATCCGTGCAGGACACCGAGGTCGTGCTCGCGACCGCGCTGGCGATCGTGCTGCTGTCCGCGCTGGGGCTGGGCTACGGGCTGTACCGTTCCGTCACCGTGCCGATGACGCGGCTCGTCGAGGTGCACGACGTGATGCGTACCGGCAACCTGACGCGCCGCCTCGACCTGCGCCGCCGCGATGAATTCGGCACGCTCGAGACGGGCTTCAACCGGATGGCCGACGAGCTGACCGAGCTGGTCGCGCGCGCGCAGCAGTCGTCGCTGCAGGTGACGACGTCGGTCGCCGAAATCGCGGCGACGTCGCGCGAGCAGCAGGCGACCGC
>NZ_QTPV01000019.1:0-121743 GCF_003857985.1 Burkholderia sp. Bp9090 | reverse complement strand
ATCTGATCGTCCAGACGCCCGAGCCTGCGGTTCAGGCCTTTGCACAGCCCTTCCTCCGACGCCTCGAACCATTCGCCCTCCGAGTTCACCCCATGAGCGAAGATCACGATACCGGGCAAGGGCATCTGCTTGAGACAGATGAGCGGCGTGTTCTTCGCGAACATCGTCACGCCTTCGACGCGGCCGACGACGATCGGCGGCGGTGCCGGCCGAGATGCGGGCGCGTCAGGTGCAGCCGCGTGCGCGACGGGTTCGTCATTGCGCGTGTTTGCTTCCGATCGAGGATCGAAAATTGAATCGGTCATCCAGACTCCTCAACATGCGGGATGCGTTCCACCGCCATCGGACCGACACGGACTGAAAAGATAAGTGTCCGAAGCAAGAGGGAAACGTGATCAGGCGGCGAGCATACTGAATCGGCGCGCATGAAAGACGCGGCCGCCCGAAAACTCCGCGCGGAGCCCGTGATAACGGACACGGATTGTCAGAATGTGTTTCAGGCCCGAATCGGTCGCATGGCTTCGCTGCTGACGTAGAGCGTGGCCTTGCGATTCGCTGTCGTCCGACAGGCGACCATCCGGCGAATCGGCCTCATGACACAGCTGCGCATGACATCGCGTCCGTACTTGGAAGCGCTCGAATCGCTATCGTCCGTGTGTACGTGGCGATGCTGACGGATTTGTATCGCACTGTATCTATCGAGGCTCCGGAAACATCGGATTGCACTGAAGGCGAGTTTTGGAAACATCCCGGATACGTGAGCGGGTTCTACTGTCGACATGCAGAAAACGTTCGGTGCCAAGCGTTCGCACCGGATGCCGAGTGATCGATACCCCACCTTCCTTCCAGGAGAAATCTCATGAAAGCCGCTCGAATCCTCGCAGTTGCCGTACTCGCTTCGATCCCCGTCTTGTCGTTCGCCGATGCCGGCCACGGCCTCACGCGCGCCGATGTGCGCGCCGACCTCGTCCGGCTCGAGCAGGCCGGCTACAACCCGGCCGGCAGCGACGCGCGTTACCCGGACGATATCGCCGCCGCACAGAACGTCATCGCAGCGCAGCAGGTCGCGCGCTCCGACCAGAATGGCCCGTCGAAGTCGCAGGACGACAACGTGGCTGCCGCGTCGGCGCCGGCCTCCCGCTACGCCGCGGCCGACCGGCGCGCCGCACGGAACGCGCGCACGGACGCGGACGATCTGTACGCGCACTCGTGATCCGCGGCCGCGCCCGTGAGACGAGCGGCGCGGCCGCATCGGAAACACTTCAGATGCACAACACGATGAAAAGGAGCATGACGATGGTCGGTTTGACGAAACGGGTTCTGGTGTCCGCGGCGGTGCTCGGCGGGCTGTTCGGTGCGGTCTCGGCGCAGGCGGCGCCCAAGGAAGACCTGAAGGGCACGAACGTCGTGCTGGTGCACGGCGCGTTCGCCGACGGGTCGAGCTGGAACCGCGTGATTCCGCTGCTCGAAGCGCGCGGCCTGCATGTCGTATCGGTGCAGAACCCGCTGAGCTCGCTCGCCGCCGACGCCGCCGCGACGAAGCGCGCGATCGACGAGCAGAAGGGGCCCGTCGTGCTGGTCGGCCATTCGTGGGCCGGTGTCGTGATCAGCGATGCGGGCAACGACGACAAGGTGAAGTCGCTCGTCTACGTCGCCGCGTTCGCGCCGGACAACGGCCAGTCGATCGCCGACGTCACGCAGGGGCTGCCGGCACCGTCGTGGGCCGGCGAGTTGCGCAACGATGCGGGCGGTTTCGCGACGCTGTCGGACAAGGCGATCGCACAGGATTTCGCGCCGGACCTGCCGCCCGCGCAGCAGCGCGTCGTCGCGGCGACGCAGGGGCCGTGGTACGGTGGCTGCATTTCGGAGAAGGTCGCGCAGGCCGCGTGGCATGCGAAGCCGTCGTCGTTCGTCGTCGCGACGCAGGACCGGATGATCGATCCGAAGCTGCAGGAGGCGATGGCGAAGCGGATCGGCGCGACGGTCACGCGTGTGAACGGCAGCCACGTCGCGATGCTGAGCCAGCCGAAAGCCGTGGCCGACGCGATCATCGCGGCCGCGGAACGTGCGAAGCAGGATGCGCAGTGAGTGAACCCGGCGATCAACGCGGTGGTCGAGCATCGGCCCGACGACGTGCGCCGGCAGGCCGACGAGGTGGATCGCGCGATTGCCCGCGGCGACGATCCGGGCCGCTGATGCGGTGACGGGCGTGGTGCGTCGGCGATGCACCGCGCCCGCCGCCTGCCGTTCGCCGATTCATTGAAGCATGCGCCGTTCGACCCGGCGCACGATTCCATCGCGGATTCCATCACGACGTGCGGCGCGCGTCGCATGCGGCATCGTTCCCGGCTTCGCCGCCGCCGATCCTTTCAAAAAACCTTCGATGCGCGACATCGAACGGCCATCGCTCCCCGTCCTCCGCACGAATCCGCCCCAATTGCGCGCGTCTGCTATTGCATTTCACGCGCTGCTGATTAGGAAATGAATTTTTATTGGTTCTGCTTCCCCAAGCGCGCTCGCATAGTGGGGCTGACGGCTATAGACAGCACGCAAGCTGCACCGGCCGCATTCCCGGCATGTTTGATCATACGAATCTGCGAGAACAAGGAAGCGTGATGACGTTTGCATTGGAAGAACGAACCGCCGCCCAGCAGGCGCTCGAAGACGCCCGCGCGGCGGCCGCAGCGGCGGGCACGCCGTACGCGGGCGGCGTGGCGCCGGAAGCCGCGTGGGCGCTCTTTTCCGCCGGCGACGCGTTGCTGGTCGACGTGCGCACCGCGGAAGAACGGAAATTCGTCGGCCACGTGCCGGAGTCGCTGCACGTGCCGTGGGCGACCGGCACGAGCCTGACGCGCAACCCGCGCTTCGTGCGCGAACTGGAAGCGAAGACCGGCAAGGACGCGGTCGTGCTGTTGCTCTGCCGCAGCGGCAACCGCTCCGCGCAGGCAGCCGAGGCCGCGGCCAAAGGCGGCTTCACGCAGGTATTCAACGTGCTCGAAGGGTTCGAGGGCGACCTCGACGAACAGCAGCATCGCGGCGGCAGCAACGGCTGGCGCCATCGCGGCCTGCCGTGGGCGCAGGACTGAGTCACGGCCGTTACGGGGAGAAGTCAGCATGGCCGCATTCGATATCGACGACATCGTTCAGTCGCTCCAGACCGTGCGCCGCGCGTGGCGCGAGAAGCAGCGGCGCTCGCTCGAACCGGGCGGGCGCGACCTGCCGGCGCGCGAGGCGCTCGCACAGATCATCGGCGCGCTCAAGGGCGTGCTGTTCCCGATGCGGCTCGGGCCGCCCGACCTGCGGCAGGAGAGCGAGAACTTCTATGTGGCCCACGCGCTCGACGCGGCGCTGAACGCGCTGCTTGCGCAGGTGACGCTCGAGCTGCGCTACGCGGCGCGGCAACGCAACGCCGACGCGCAGATCGACGAAGCGGCCGCCACGGCCGTGCAGGCCTTCGCGGCACGCCTGCCCGACATCCGCCGGCTGCTCGACAGCGACGTGCTGGCCGCGTTCCACGGCGATCCGGCGGCGGGCAGCGTCGACGAAGTGCTGCTGTGCTATCCCGGCATTCTCGCGATGATCCACCACCGGCTCGCGCACGAGCTGTACCGGCTCGGGCTGCCGCTGCTCGCGCGGATCATCGCTGAGCAGGCGCATGCGGAAACCGGCATCGACATTCACCCGGGCGCGCGGATCGGCGGCGGCTTCTTCATCGACCACGGCACGGGTGTCGTGATCGGCGAGACCGCGATCATCGGCGAGCGCGTGCGCGTGTACCAGGCGGTCACGCTCGGCGCGAAGCGCTTCCCGCGCGATGCGGCCGGTCATCTGGAGAAGGGGCTCGCGCGCCACCCGATCGTCGAGGACGACGTGGTGATCTATGCGGGCGCAACGATCCTCGGGCGCGTGACGATCGGCCGCGGCGCGGTGATCGGCGGCAACGTGTGGCTCACGCAGGACGTGCCGGCGGGCGCGAACATCACGCAGGCCGTGCTGCGCAGCGAGGCGAATGCCGCGCCGCGCGCGCGGAGCGAGCCGGCCGAGCCGGTGCCCGACGCACAGGTGACGACATGAGCGACCTGATCCAGCACTTCGGCGCCAACGTGCGCAAGCTGCGCGAGGCGCGCACGTGGTCGCAGGAGCAGCTCGCCGAACACGCGGGGCTGAACCGCTCGTACGTCGGCGAGATCGAGCGCGGCGAGGCGATCGCCTCGATCGTCACCGCCGACAAGATCGCGCGCGCGTTCGACGTGTCGATCTCGACGCTGTTGCCCGGCGTGTCCGTCGCCTGACGCATTCCGCTTCCTTTCCCATTCGGTGGTGCCGCGTGACGGCTATAGCATGTTGAGCCGGCAGGTGCGTGCTTCCGATAATCACCCAGCGTCATAAGCAATCCCGTTTTTCATCTTAAGAACCCGGAGCCACACATGTCGACCGTTGCAAGCGGCACGGCCGCGCTGAGCGATCACGCCGCCCGCCAACTAGCGAACGCTACCAAGACCGTCCCGCAGCTTTCCACGATTACGCCGCGCTGGCTGACCCATCTGCTGCAGTGGGTGCCGGTCGAGGCCGGCATCTACCGCCTGAACCAGGTGAAGAACCCGGAAGCCGTGCGCGCCGCGTGCACGCAGCTCGAGGACGAAAGCGTGCTGCCGCAGACCTTCGTGCCGTACGAGGAACAGCCGCGCGAGTATTTTCTGAACGCGGTGAGCACGGTGCTCGACGTGCATACGCGGATCTCCGATCTCTACAGCAGTCCCCATGACCAGATCAAGGAACAGCTGCGCCTGACGATCGAGACGATCAAGGAGCTGCAGGAAAGCCAGCTGATCAACAACCCGGACTACGGGCTGCTCGCGAACGTGACCGACGAACAGCGGATTTTCCCGTTGACGGGCGCGCCGACGCCGGACGACCTCGACGAACTGCTGACCAAGGTATGGAAGGAACCGGCGTTCTTCCTCACGCACCCGCTCGCGATCGCCGCGTTCGGCCGCGAATGCACGCGGCGCGGCGTGCCGCCGCCGACGGTCAGCCTGTTTGGCTCGCAGTTCCTCACGTGGCGCGGCATTCCGCTGATCCCGTCGGACAAGGTGCCGGTCGCGGACGGCAAGACCAAGATCCTGCTGCTGCGTGTCGGCGACAAGCGCCAGGGCGTGGTCGGCCTCTATCAGCCGGGCGTCGCGGGCGAGCAGGGGCCGGGCCTGTCGGTGCGCTTCATGGGGATCAACAACCAGGCGATCGCGTCGTACCTGATCTCGCTGTACTGCTCGCTCGCGGTCCATTCGCCGGATGCGCTGGCTGTCCTCGATGACGTCGAAATCGCCAAGTACCATGACTATCCCGACACCTACCGTTAATCCCGGCTCGGCCGGCAGCGACGCGCTCGCGTTGCCGCACGCGCCGCTGCCGGCCGGCCTGCCCGATCCGGCGGCGCTCGCGCGGCTCGCGTCCGAGTTCTTCGCGACGCCGCCCGGGCAGGCCACCGCGCCCGGGCTGTCGGCGGGCAGCGGGGCGGTCGGCGGCGTGCCGTCGGCGCTGCCGGCTGCCGCGCCGATCCTCGCGTCGGTGAGCAATCCGGCGCCGGGCGGCTCGCCGCTCGCGGGGCCGGGCGGCACGGGCACCGGCGTGCCGGGCCTCGCGCTGCCGCAAGGCAAGGCGCCCGGCACGAACCTCGCGCCGTCCGCGCCGACGCACGTGCTGTCGCTCGGCAATCGCGTGCCCGCGCTCGCGCCGCACGCGGCCGCGCAGAACGGGCTGCCCGACAACGCGGTGTCGATCGCGCCCGCGTTCGAGCCGCGCGTCGGCGGCGCGGCGCTCGGCGTGCCGCAGGCGCAGGCGGCGGTGTCGGAGGGCGCGGTGCCGGCCGCGTCGCCGTTTTACTTCACCGACGGCTCGCGGCAGGGCTGGCAGGCGACGCCGCAGGACATCGTCGTGCCGTCGAACGGCCTCGCGTCGCCGGAAGCGTTCGGGCTGCCGGGGGACGATGCGCTGCGCGAACTGCTCGCCGTGCAGCGCGACGTGCCGGTGTCGCGCGCATCGGGCGGCGAGGTGCCGCGTTACTTCATCGACGATACGCGTGCGGCCGAGCCGCAAGGCCAGTTGTATCGCGGCGCACACCCGCCGTTCGACGTGAACGCGATCCGCCGCGACTTCCCGATCCTGCAGGAGCGCGTGAACGGCAAGCAGCTCGTCTGGTTCGACAACGCGGCGACGACGCACAAGCCGCAGGCCGTGATCGACCGACTCGCGTATTTCTATGCGCACGAGAACTCGAACATTCACCGCGCGGCACATGCATTGGCCGGCCGTGCGACGGATGCGTACGAGCATGCGCGGGAAACGGTGCAGCGCTTCATCGGCGCGTCGTCGCCGGACGAGATCGTGTTCGTGCGCGGCACCACCGAGGCGATCAACCTGATCGCGAAGTCGTGGGGCGTGCAGAACGTCGGCGAAGGCGACGAGATCATCGTGTCGAACCTCGAGCATCACGCGAACATCGTGCCGTGGCAGCAGCTTGCCGCGCTCAAGGGCGCGAAGCTGCGCGTGATTCCGGTCGACGATTCGGGGCAGGTGCTGCTCGACGAATACCGGAAGCTGCTCAACGACCGCACGAAGATCGTGTCCGTCACGCAGGTGTCGAATGCGCTCGGCACGGTCGTGCCGGTGAAGGAGATCGTCGATCTCGCGCATCGCGCGGGCGCGAAGGCGCTGGTCGACGGCGCGCAGTCGATCTCGCACATGCGCGTCGACGTGCAGGCGCTCGATGCGGATTTCTTCGTGTTCTCCGGGCACAAGATCTACGGGCCGACCGGGATCGGCGTCGTGTACGGCAAGCGCGCGATCCTCGACGACATGCCGCCCTGGCAGGGCGGCGGCAACATGATCGCGGACGTGACGTTCGAGCGCACGGTGTTCCAGCCGCCGCCGAACCGCTTCGAGGCCGGCACCGGCAACATCGCGGATGCGGTGGGGCTCGGCGCGGCGCTCGACTACGTGAGCCGCGTCGGTATCGAGAACATCGCGCGTTACGAGCACGACCTGCTCGCGTATGCGACGAGCGTGCTCGCGCCGGTGCCGGGCGTGCGGCTCGTCGGCACCGCGCGCGACAAGGCGAGCGTGCTGTCGTTCGTGCTGAAGGGCTATGAGACCGAGGAAGTCGGGCAGGCGCTGAACGAAGAGGGCATCGCGGTGCGCTCCGGGCATCACTGCGCGCAGCCGATCCTGCGGCGCTTCGGGCTCGAGGCGACGGTGCGGCCGTCGCTGGCGTTCTACAACACGTGCGATGAGGTCGATGCGCTCGTGAGCGTCGTGAGAAGGCTGGCGGCACGGCGCTGAGGCGCGCGGCATGCGGAAAGGCCGCTTGCGACTCCCGGCAACGGGGCGTCGCAAGCGGCCTTTTTTCGTGGCGATGCGGCAGCGCGACGGCGCTCAGCGCCCGGCCAGCATGCGCCCGCCGAGCCCCATCAGCAGCAGCCCGGCCGTCGTGTCGAGCACGGCCTTGCGCCGGATCAGCAGCCGGCGCACCGACGGATGCGATGCGAGCAGCGCCATCGCGCAGTACCACGCGCCCGAAATCCAGATCGACAGCACGACGACCGTGAGATCGAGCCACACCGGCGTATGCGCCGGCACCATCAACGCGAAGATGCTGCCGTAGAACGCGACGGATTTCGGGTTCGTCATGCTGACCACGTAGCCCTTCTTCGCGGCCTGCCAGCCGGAGGACGCGGGCGGCGCGGACACGGCGAGCGGCTTGCGTGCGCTCAGCACCATCTTCAGGCCGAGCCAGATCAGGTACGTGGCGCCTGCCAGTCGCAGCGCGGTGTGCACCCAGGCGACGTGGGTCACGAGCAGGCCGAGGCCGGCAATCGCGATCGCGGCCCAGGTGCCCGATGCGGCGGCGAGGCCGAGCCCGGTCATCACGCCGGCGCGGCGCTGCGCGAGCGCGGTGGACGTGACGATCACGAAGTTCGGGCCGGGGCTGGCCACGCTGAGCAGCAGGACGCCGGCGAGCGGCAGCAGGGTGTTGATGGTGGTCGACATGGCGCGGGCGGCGAAGCGGCGGAAGGAGCGTTCATCTTACCCCGGCGTGCCGTCGATGGCGCCGCGCGGTCGTTTCGGCACCGGCCGGCGGGCGTGCGCCGCACGCCGCCGCCATTGTTGAGCGCGTTGGAAAGGTGCAATCCGGAATCGGCGATAGGTGTCGCGAATATGACCGATTATTCTCCCGAGCGCAGTACCGTCCGCCGGCCGCAAATGCTGTCGGACTGCTTACAAAATCAATCGCTCAGGGAGGCCTTTCATGAACCGCATCGTCGTATCCGGTGGTGTCGGCGCGGTGTTCGCCGTAGCAGCGGCATCACCCGCCTTTGCGCAGAGTTCCGTCACGTTGTATGGCCTCGTCGATACGGCGATCCGCTATCAGACGAACGCCGGCCCCGACGGCCGGGACCTGGTCGGCATGACGGTCGGCCCGGAAACGCACAGCCGCTGGGGCTTGCGTGGCAGCGAGGATCTCGGCGGGGGCCTCGCGGCGATCTTCCGTCTCGAGAACGGCTTCGAGCTCGGCGACGGCAGGCTGCACGTCGCGAACACGCTGTTCAGCCGGCAGGCGTACGTCGGCCTGGCGAGCGACCGGTACGGCTCGCTGACCTTCGGCAACCAGTACGCGCCGCTGTACGACACGATGGGCGACGTGTTCGACCCGATGACCGTCGGCGACTACTGGCAGGACAGCTGGGCGTACAACGGCATCGGCAACTACCTGACGGTGCCGAACTCGGTGAAGTACAAGTTCTCGACCAACGGCTTCAGCGTCGATGCGATCTACGGGTTCGGCAATCATGCCGGTGCAATGGGTCTCGACAGCACGTACGGTGTCGAGCTGACCTACGCGCAAGGGCCCGCGTCGATCAACGCCGGCTTCCAGCAGACCTCGGTATCGTCCGTGAACGGCAGCGCGGTCAACGGCGCGAAGGTGAACTTCCTGCACGTGAGCGGTGCGTACCAGGTCACGCCGTCCGTGCGCCTGCTGGCCGGCTGGCTGCACGGGCGGGACAAGACGGGTACGACCGACTTCAACATGCAGCAGGCCGGCGCGCCCACGCTCGGTGGCGGCAGCCCGAATCGTATCGACGATACGTTCTACGTCGGCGCGAACTGGCAGGCTACCGCGCCGCTGCTGATCACGGTGGCCGGCTATTACGGCCACGCGCGCAATGCGGAGCGGCTCGACGGCACGCTCGGCTCCGGGATCAACTACTCGGCGACCGTGCTGGCCGAATATGCGCTGTCGAAGCACACCGAGGTATACGGCACGGTCGATTTCGCGCGCGGCAACGGCGCGTTCGCGGCCGACTATCCGGGCGCCACCAACCGGCTCACCGGCAAGGTCGACCAGATCGGCAGGACCAACAACGTCGGGGCCGCGATCGGCCTGCGCCAGATGTTCTGACGACGGCGCGCGCGGCGGACGGCGCGCGCGGCGTTCACGCATGAAAAAACGCGTGGCGACCGGTGCCGCCACGCGTCGTGGATCGAAACGCGGTTGCCCGGTTCGGGCGGCCGCGCACAGCGATGTCAGAAATCGAACCCGGGCCCGCCCGCACCCGGCCCGCCCGGCAACGCGGCCGGCGCCGCATCCTTCGGCGCTTCGAACACGGTCGCGTCGGTCGTCAGCAGCAGCCCCGCGACCGATGCCGCGTTCTGCAGCGCCGTGCGCGTGACCTTGGTCGGATCGAGCACGCCCGACTCGACGAGGTCGCCGTATTCGCCGGTCTGCGCGTTGTAGCCGAAGTTGCCCGTGCCTTCCGCGACCTTCGCGACGACCACGCTCGCTTCCTCGCCCGCGTTCGTGACGATCTGGCGCAGCGGTTCCTCGAGCGCGCGCAGCACGATCTTGACGCCCGCGTCCTGATCGGCGTTCGCGCCCTTGAGTGCGCGGATCGCCTGCCGCACGCGGATCAGCGCGACGCCGCCGCCCGGCACGATGCCTTCCTCGACGGCCGCGCGCGTCGCGTGCAGCGCGTCGTCGACGCGGTCCTTTTTCTCCTTCACTTCGATCTCGGTCGCGCCGCCGACCTTGATCACCGCGACGCCGCCCGCGAGCTTGGCCACGCGTTCCTGCAGCTTTTCACGATCGTAGTCGGAGGTTGCTTCCTCGATCTGCACGCGGATCTGCTTCACGCGGGCCTCGATGTTCTTCGCGTCGCCCGCGCCGTCGATCACGGTCGTGTTTTCCTTGCCGACCTCGATGCGCTTGGCCTGGCCGAGTTCGGCGAGCGTCGCCTTCTCGAGCGTGAGGCCCGTTTCCTCGGCGACGACCTGGCCGCCGGTCAGGATCGCGATGTCTTCCAGCAGCGCCTTGCGGCGATCGCCGAAGCCCGGCGCCTTGACCGCGACCGTCTTCAGGATGCCGCGGATGTTGTTCACGACCAGCGTCGCGAGCGCTTCGCCTTCGACGTCTTCCGCGATGATCAGCAGCGGCCGGCCCGACTTCGCGACCTGCTCCAGCACCGGCAGCAGGTCGCGGATGTTCGAGATCTTCTTGTCGTGCAGCAGGATGTACGGGTTCTCGATCTCGGCGATCTGCTTGTCGGCGTTGTTGATGAAGTACGGCGACAGGTAGCCGCGGTCGAACTGCAGCCCTTCGACGACGTCGAGCTCGTCGGCGAGCGACTTGCCGTCCTCGACGGTGATCACGCCTTCCTTGCCGACGCGATCGATCGCCTCGGCGATGCGCTGACCGATCGATTCCTCGCCGTTCGCGGAGATCGTCGCGACCTGCGCGATTTCCTTGCTGGTGGTGGTCGGCTTGCTGATCTTCTTCAGCTCGTCGACGGCCGCTGCCACCGCCTTGTCGATGCCGCGCTTCAGGTCGAGCGGGTTGAGCCCGGCCGCGACGTATTTCTGGCCTTCACGCACGATCGCCTGCGCGAGCACGGTGGCCGTCGTCGTGCCGTCGCCGGCGGCGTCGCTGGTGCGCGACGCGACTTCCTTCACGAGTTGCGCGCCGATGTTCTGCAGCTTGTCCGCGAGTTCGATTTCCTTCGCGACCGACACGCCGTCCTTCGTGACGACGGGTGCGCCGAAGCTGCGTTCGAGCACGACGTTGCGGCCCTTCGGCCCGAGCGTGACCTTCACCGCGTTCGCGAGAATGTTGACGCCTTCGGTCAGCTTCGCACGTGCGACGTCGCTGAAAATGATTTCCTTCGCTGCCATGATTTGCACTCCGTTATTGATTGACGACCGCGACGATGTCTTCCTCGCGCAGCACGAGGAATTCATTGCCGTCCACCTTGACCGCCTGGCCCGCGTACTTGCCGAACAGCACGCGTTCGCCGACCTGCAGGTCGGGCACGATGCGCTGGCCGTCCGCGTCCTTGCGGCCGGGGCCGACGGCAATCACTTCGCCCTGGTCGGGCTTTTCCGCGGCGCTGTCGGGGATCACGATGCCCGAGGCGGTGGTGGTTTCCTGGTCGAGTCGTTTCACGATGACCCGGTCGTGCAAGGGGCGTAGGCTCATCTGTCCGTCCTGTTCTGTTGTGTCGAAATTGGCTGGCACTCTTTAGCAGAGAGTGCTGACGAGTATAAAAACGCGCGACGGCGCGATCCAATAACGGATTCCGAAATGCATTTGCGTGCAGGCGCTATGGACGAATGGTGCGCGGCGTGCGGCGTCACGAAGCGCGAGCGTATGGCCTCCATCGCACACTCGCCCTAGTGGGGGCCATCAGCGTGGCAACGACGGATGAAGCCCGACGACGACTCGGCTGGCTACGCATCGCCCGACAGCGCTGCTGAACGCGATGTGTTCTTTTCCGCGTTCTCCAACGTTCGCCGCAACAACGTCAGTTCGATTAGCTCGAGTTGGTAGGCGAAGCGCGACTGGACGCGCTTCAGCATCATCGAGCCGACGGACAGGCCGAAAACCAGCGCGATACCCCAGAGAATCGCCGTATTGATGAAGTTTCCGGAGACGAATCCGTTCGTCAGCGTGTTCCGCAGCCACGGCAATCCGCCCGCATCTTTGATATTGGTGAGCGTGATGGCAAGAAGCGCATAGGCCGCCGTACCTCCGCCGAAGAATGAAACGACCCGTGAGTCGAGGCGCTTCACCTTGAGTTGCAGGCAATGCTGCGCGTATTTCAGTGTGTTGTCGGCATAGCTGTTCAGAAGCCGTGCGCTTTTCTCATCAGTCTCTATCTCGCGAATGAGCGTATCCAGCGCTTCCTGTTTCCAGCGAAACATCTGAATGACGCCGACGATGGGTTCAACGATGAGAGAAAGAAGGCTCAGGACCACGGTGAACGCATAGAGCACCAAGGCCGGCGCCGTTTGCCACTCTGCAGGCGCCAGTTTGTGCCATACCACCATCAAGAGGAGCAGCAGGAAACAAATGCCGCCGCCACCAAGCAGAAGTATCGAGCCCTTCCGCGCTCGCTCCATCGACAGTGCTTTTGCCGGCCGGTAAGGCTCGAACGTAGAGAGGGTTTTCAGTAGTTCCTTGATTTTCAACATGAGGTCTCCGATGAACATTTCACGGTCGGGCGGCATACACGCGTTGTGCTTTCGGCCGACAACGATATGCGGTCGCATGCTTTCATCGCGGTATGCGATCGGATTATGCGTTCGGAATTTCATTTCCTATCTCGATATCGGGGATGAGCAGCACGGGCCAGCGTGGGCCGCCGTGCATATTCCTGCTCCCCGTTAGCATGTGACGAATCCGACTTTGGGCGCCGCGCGGGCGCCGCTAAGATCGCCGATCCGTAATCGAGCGTTCGACAAAATGAAAAAGTCCGCGTCGCCGTTGCATGCCTTCCGTTTCCGTGTCGTCTGCGCCGCGATTGCCGGCGCGTTGTCGCTCGCATCGTGCGGGGGCGTCGACAGCGATGCGCCGTCGCAGTCCGCCGCGACACCGCCGCAGGCCGCGAAGCGCCCGAACATCCTGTACATCATGGCTGACGATCTCGGCTACTCCGACATCCATGCATTCGGCGGCGAGATCAACACGCCGAACCTCGACGCGCTCGTCGCGTCGGGCCGCATCCTGTCGAACCACCACACGGGCACCGTCTGCGCGATCACGCGCGCGATGCTGATTTCCGGCACCGACCACCACCTCGTCGGCGAAGGCACGATGGGCGTGCCGACCGACGAGCGGCGCGGGCTGCCCGGCTACGAGGGCTACCTGAACGATCGCGCGCTGTCGTTCGCACAACTACTGAAGGACGCCGGCTATCACACGTACATCGCCGGCAAGTGGCACATCGGCTCGGGGATCGTCGGCAGTGCGACGGGCAGCGGACAGACGCCCGACCAGTGGGGCTTCGAGCGCAGCTACGTGCTGCTCGGCGGCGCGGCGACGAACCATTTCGCGCACGAGCCGGCCGGCTCGTCGAACTACACGGAAGACGGCAGCTACGTGCAGCCGGGCCAGCCCGGACAGCCGGGCGGCGCGGGCGGCAATCCGGCCGTGTTCTACTCGACGGACTTCTATACGCAGAAGCTGATCTCGTACATCGATGCGAACAGGCAGGACGGCAAGCCGTTCTTCGCGTACGCGGCCTACACGTCGCCGCACTGGCCGCTGCAGGTGCCGGACCCGTGGCTGCACAAGTACGCGGGCGTATACGACGCCGGCTACGATGCGATCCGCAACGCGCGGATCGCGCGGCAGAAGGCGCTCGGCCTGATCCCCGCCGACTTCAAGCCGTTCGACGGCCTGCCCGAAACGACGGCCGCGTCGCCGGCGACGGCGAACAACGGCACCGCGAACGCGAAGTACATCAGCGCCGTGCATTCCGCCGCCGACGGCTACAGCGACTACGGCACCGGCAAGGTCGACAAGCTGTGGGCGAGCCTGAGCCCGGCCGAGCGCCGCGCGCAGGCGCGCTACATGGAAATCTACGCGGGGATGGTCGAGAATCTCGACTACAACATCGGCCTCCTGATCCAGCACCTGAAGGACATCGGCGAATACGACAACACGTTCATCATGTTCCAGTCGGACAACGGCGCGGAAGGCTGGCCGATCGACTCCGGCGCGGACCCGACGGCGACCGACACCGCGAACGGGCAGGAGCCGGTCTATTCGACGCTCGGCACCGACAACGGCAAGCAGAACGCGCAACGGCTGCAGTACGGGCTGCGCTGGGCCGAAGTGAGCGCGACGCCGTTCCGGCTCACGAAGGGTTATTCGGCCGAAGGCGGCGTGTCGACGCCGACGATCGTGCGGCTGCCGGGGCAGACACGCCAGTTGCCGACGCTGCGCGCGTTCACGCACGTGACCGACAACACGGCGACCTTCCTCGCGGTCGCGGGCGTCACGCCGCCGTCGCAACCGGCGCCGCCGCTCGTGAACACGCTGACGGGCGTCGACCAGAACAAGGGCAAGGTCGTCTACAACAACCGCTACGTCTATCCGCCGACGGGCCAGTCGCTGCTGCCGGTGCTCACCGGCTCGGCGACGGGCGAGGTGCATACCACGCCGTTCGGCGACGAAGCGTACGGCCGCGCATACCTGCGCAGCGCCGACGGCCGCTGGAAGGCGTTGTGGACCGAACCGCCGCTCGGGCCGCTCGATGGCCACTGGCAGCTGTACGACCTTGCGGCGGATCGCGGCGAGACGACCGACGTGTCGGCGCAGAACCCGTCGGTGATCAGCACGCTCGTCGACCAGTGGAAGACGTACATGAGCAACGTCGGCGGGGTGGAACCGCTGCGTCCGCGCGGCTACTACTGAGGACGGCACGATGCGGTTCCGCTTCCGGACACTCGGCGCGGCGCTCGCGGCCACGCTGTTCGCGGCTGCGTTCGCCGTCGGCTATGCGAGCCCGTCGGCGTCGCCCGCCGGCGCCTTCGACGACGCGAATCGCGGCCGCCCGCTCGTGCCGCTCGGCTCGGAGCGGCAGTGCGAGCGCTACTCGGGCCTGCCCGCGAAGTGGCGCGACGACCCGAAGGCCGGGATGGTGCACCTGAGCGGCGGCGCGTTCGTGTTCGGCAGCACACGCGGCTATGCGGACGAGCGTCCGGCGGGCGACGGCAAGACGCGCGTCGGCGGCTTCTGGATCGACCAGACCGACGTGACGATCGCGCAGTTCGCCGCGTTCGTGCAGGCGACCGGCTACGTGACCGAGGCCGAGCAGCAGGGCGGCGCGGCCGTGTTTCATGTGCCGACGCGCGACGAGCTGAACGCGCGCGACCTCGCATGGTGGACCTGGGTGAAGGGCGCATCGTGGCGGCAGCCGCGCGGCCCCGGCAGCAGCGTCGACGGGCTCGGCAACCTGCCCGTCACGCTCGTCACGCAGCGCGACGCGCTCGCGTATGCGCGCTGGCTCGGCCGCGATCTGCCGACCGAAGCCGAATGGGAATACGCGGGCAAGGCCGGTCGCGACGACGCGTCGCTCGATGCGGCGCCGCGCGACGCGCAGGGCAAGCCGGCCGCGAACTACTGGCAGGGCGCGTTCCCGGTGCTCGATACGGCCGAGGACGGCCACGCGGGCCTCGCACCGGTCGGCTGTTATGCGGCGAACGGTTTCCATCTGTACGACATGATCGGCAACGCGTGGGAATGGACGAAGGACACATACACGGGCCAGCATCAGTCGCACACGAACGGCGACACGGCGGCCGTCGCACCGCCGACGCGCCGGCACGACACGCCGATGGTGATCAAGGGCGGCTCGTTCCTGTGCTCGCGCGATTACTGCGTGCGCTATCGCGCGTCGTCGCGCGAGCAGCAGGAAGCGGATCTCGGTGCATCGCATATCGGGTTTCGCACGATTCTGAGGGATGCGTCATGAAGAGGGTGATGCATTGCGTTGCCGCGTCGCTGATCGTTGCGTGCGGTGTTGCCCATTCGGGCTGGATCGTTGCGGCCGAAACCGTCACGTCGACGATCCGCGTCGGCGTGACGCGCGGCGTGCATGCGGACATCCTGGACGAGGTGAAGCGTGTCGCCGCCACGCGCGGGCTGAATGTCGACGTCGTCGAATTCGACGACGCGTCGCGCATCGATACCGCGCTCGCCGACGGCAGGATCGACGCGGCGAGCTTCGAGGACGCGCAGCGCCTTGCCGCGACGCGCACGGCGAAAGGTCATGCACTGAACGCCGTCGCGCCGACCGTCACGCTGCCGATGGCGCTCTATTCGCGCAAGATCAGGAGTCTGAACGAACTGCAGCCCGGCGCGACGGTCGCGATCCCGGCCGATCCGCGCGGGATGGCTCGCGCGCTCGTGCTGCTGCAGAACGACACGCTGGTGACGCTGCGCGACCAGGCCGGCCTGCACGCGACGCTGCGCGACGTGACGGGCAACCGGCTCGCGCTGAAGCTCGTCGCGCTGCGCCGCGACCGGCTGCATGCGGCGCTCGACTCGGCCGCGTTCGTCGCGATCGACTACGAGGACGCCGCGCGCGCTGGGCTGCAACCGGCGCGCGACAGCATCAATCTCGAGGATGCGCGCTCGCCGTATGCGAACGTGCTGACCGTGCGCGACGCCGACCGCACGAAGCCGTGGGTCGCGCAGCTCGTCGCCGCGTATCACTCGCACGACGTCGCGCATTTCATCCTGACGCGCTATCGGGACTCGGTGCGGCGGCCGTGGTAGACGACTACCGCCTCGCGTGCAATGCGTGCGGCCGCTGCTGCAACAGCGCGCCGACGCTGTCGTTGCGCGAACTGTTCCGGCATCGGCACCGCTTCGTCGGCGCGCTGACGATCCATCGTGTGCCGAAGCGGCGCATCGGTGAACGAACGCGCGCGGGCGGACGCGAGCATGCGCTCGACGCGGACGACATCGCCGCCTGCGATGCGCTCGCGAACGCGTTGTTCCACCGCGCACGCGGCGCGAACGACGAATGGATTGCGCTGACGCTTCAGGGCTACGACTATCCGTCGCTCGGGCGCTGTCCTGCATTGGCCGACGACGGCCGCTGCAGCGTGCATGCGGACAAGCCTTCGATCTGCGGCGCCGTGCCGCTCGATCCGATGCTGCCGGACCGCCTGCAATCCCGCGTGCTCGCCGGGCGGCGCGACGAGACGGCGTGGCTCGGTGCGAATTGCATCGTCGGCGCGGACGGCGGCTCGGCTTCCCTCGATATGGCGTCGGCGCTGCCGCTCGTGACGGCAGGGCAGCTCGCGGACCGCGCGGCGCTCGACACGTTTCGCGATGCGCTCGCGTTCGAGCGTGCGGTATGGCGCGACGCGGTGTTCGCATCGCTGATCGACGGCGGACCGCAGGTGCGCGCGGCGTTGGCGCGGCTTGCGCCCGGCGGTTACCTGACGATGTCGATCGTGCCGGTGCTGCTGGCGGTCGCATCGGTGTCCGCACATTGCCGCGCGTTGTGCATCGACTTCATCGACGCGCAGCGCGCGTTGATCGACGCACGTATCGAGGCGGCGCTCGCACGCCGTCGTCTCGACGACCGGCCGGCGACGGCCGAATTGCGCGGCTTTGCGCAGGCACTCGAACGTGCGGGGAACGCACTCGCCGCCATGCCGGCCGCCACGGCGGGCACGCGCACCGACGCCCCGCGCATCGACGCGTGGCTCGACGATCGGCACGCTTCCATCGCGCTCACCGCGTGACACCGGCGGCACGCCGCGCGTGCCTTACACTTGGCGCTCTTTCAACCGTCTCCGATGGGGCGCGCATGTACGCATCGACCTTCATTTTCCGCGCAGGGCAATACGACGACGAATTCCACCGCCTCGACCGGCAGATCGCCGACATGGCGCGCGCGACGCCCGGCTACCTCGGCGAGGAGACGTGGGAGAACGCCGAGGCGGGGCTGATCCAGAACGTCTACTACTGGGAATCGGAGGCGGCGCTGCGGCAGTTGATGCAGCATCCCGCGCATCTGGAAGCGAAGGCGAAGCAGGCGCGCTGGCTGGACGGCTATCGCGTGGTGATCTCGCAGGTGCTGCACGAGTACGGCGACGGCAAGCTCGCGCAGCCGCATGCGCGGCAGCCGGCGTAAGCCGATCGCCGAACGGGCGATTCAGGCGCCGTGCGTGATCCGCCCGGCATCGCCACACGACATCAAAGCGCCTCGACCAGCAGCCGGTTGCTCTTCTCGCAATACTCGTGACACGCGGCGCGTGCCGCGATCGACGCGCCATGCACGAACTTCGGCGCGTCCGCCCGCCGTGACATCGACACGACGATCGACGGCGGCGACGGCTGCAGCGGCAGCTCGACGACCTCGCCGCTCGCGATCAGCGCATCCACGAACAGCACCGGAATCGCGGCGACGCCGAAGCCGTCGCGCACGAGCTGCACGATCACCGAGATCGACGGCGAGCCGGTGATGCGCGTCTCCGACAGCGGCACGCCATGCGCGTGCGCGAGTGTGCGCACGATGTCCTCGAGCGCGCGGTGCGGCGCGGTACCGCGCCCGTAGGTCAGGATCGGCTGGCGCAGCACCTGCCGCGCGAGGCCGGCGCGCGCAGTCGGCAGCAGCCCCGCGCGCGCGATCCAGCGCACCGGATAGTTCGCGAGCGCGTCACAGACGACCGACGCCTCGTCGCTTCCCTCCACGCGAATGATCAGGTCCAGTTCGCCGGCCATCAGCCGGCGCTGCAGCACGACACTGACGTCGACGGTCAGGTCGATCTCCAGTTGCGGATAGTCGGCGGCGAGGCGGCGCAGGTAATGCGGCAGCCAGCTGTGCACGACCGTCTCGATCACGCCGAGCCGCAACTTGCCGCGCAGCGCGCTTTCGCCGGCCGCGGCGGCCTGCAGCTCGTGTGTCGCCTCGACGACGGCCTTCGCATAGCCGAGCAGGTACTCGCCGTTCGGCGTGAGCCGGAATTCGCGGCTGTCGCGGTCGACGAGAACGGTCTGCAATTCGTCCTCGAGCGCCTTCAGGCGCTGCGAGATCGCGGCCGGCGTCGCATGCAGCGCGGCGGCCGTCGTGCGGAAGTTGCGCAGCTTCGCGAGCGTGACGAAGGTTTCGAGGAAACGCGTGTTCATGGCGGTCGGCAAGGCGTTGGGCGCGCAGCTTGCCCCGCTGAAAAAATGAACGGGACTGGGGAAAACCCGGCTTCGTGTAAAGAAATTCTATACACGCGACGCAAAAAAACTCGTTGGCGACAAAATTTTTTCTTTTCTATTCTTCGCCGTATCCGCTGACGCAACCGTCATTCCGACGACATATCGATCTGCCCGCGACCATCATGACGCCTACCGAATTCCGCCAGTCCGTGCGCAACGGCACGTTTCGCAGCCCGACGGCCGGCCAGTGCGGCCCGTTCGCGCAAGCCAATCTTGCGATCCTGCCGAACGCGTACGCGCACGATTTCCTGCGCTTCTGCCAGGCGAACCCGAAAGCGTGCCCGCTGCTGGGCGTGGGCGAACCCGGCGCGTTCCGGCTCGACGTGCTCGGCGAGGATCTCGACATCCGCACCGACGTGCCGAGCTACAACGTCTACCGCGACGGGCGCCTGACGGAGCGGGTCGAATCGCTCGAAGCGCTGTGGCGCGACGATTTCGTCGTGTTCGCGATCGGCTGCTCGTTCTCGTTCGAGGACATGCTGGCGCGCGAAGGGATCGGGCTGCGCCACATCGAGGAGGGTCGCAACGTGCCGATGTACCGTACGACGATTCCGAACCGGCGCGCGGGAATCTTCGGCGGCCAGCTGGTCGTGTCGATGCGGCCGCTGCGCGGCGCCGACGCGATCCGCGCGGTGCAGATCACGAGCCGGTTCCCGGGCGTGCACGGCGCGCCGGTCCATATCGGCCATCCGCAGGAACTGGGCATCGCCGATCTCGCCGCGCCCGATTTCGGCGACGCGGTGACGGTGCGCGACGGCGAACTGCCGGTGTTCTGGGCGTGCGGCGTGACGCCGCAAACCGCGCTGATGGACGCGAAGCTGCCGCTCGCGATCGCGCATACGCCCGGCTACATGCTGATGACCGACATCACGAACGCGTCGCTGGCCGTGTTCTGACCCGACCGACGCCGGCGGCCCGCACGGGCGCCGGTCCGGCCCCGACGCGGCGGCATGCCGCGACCACAGACGATTCGGCCGCCCGGAGGGCGGCGCGCACCCTTGGCCCGACGAGTGCGATGCACGCACGACGCGCACGACACGCACGACACGCACGACACGCACGACACGCACGACACGCACCACACGCACCACACGCACCACACGCAAGGTTTCGACCGCATATTTCGACAGGAGCTTCACCATGGAAAGCAAGACCCTCGCGGCGCCCGCCGCCGACCCCGCGGGCCCCGCACGCAACGGCCTGTTCGGATGGTATGCGGACGCGCAGCCGCGCGAACGCCGCGCGTTCTGGAGCTGCAAGGTCGGCTACATGCTCGACGGGATGGATACACAGATGCTGTCGTTCGTGATCCCGACGCTCGTCGCGACCTGGGGCATCTCGCTCGCGGACGCCGGCTTCATCGGCACGATGACGCTGCTCGCGTCGGCGCTCGGCGGCTGGATCGCGGGCATCCTGTCCGACCGGATCGGCCGCGTGCGCACGCTGCAGCTGACGGTGCTGTGGTTCGCCGTGTTCACCGCGCTGTGCGGGCTCGCGCAGAACTATCACCAGCTGCTCGCGGCGCGCGCGCTGATGGGCTTCGGCTTCGGCGGCGAATGGACGGCCGGCGCGGTGCTGATCGGCGAAGTGATCCGCGCCCGCGATCGCGGCAAGGCGGTCGGCCTCGTGCAGTCGGGCTGGGCGATCGGCTGGGGGCTGTCGGCGCTGCTGTATGCGCTGCTGTTCTCGGTGCTGCCGGCCGAACAGGCCTGGCGCGCGCTGTTCCTCGTCGGCCTCGCGCCGGCGCTGCTGGTGGTCGTGATCCGCCGCTACGTGAAGGAGCCGGACGTCTACGAGAAGGAGAAGGCCACGCAGGCGAAGGTAGCCGACGCGCCGCGCCTCACCGAAATCTTCGCGCCGAAGCTGCTGTCGACGACGCTGCGCGCGGCGCTGCTGACTACCGGCGCGCAGGGCGGCTACTACGCGATCACGACCTGGCTGCCGACCTTCCTGAAGACCGAGCGGCACCTGACCGTGATGGGCACCGGCGGCTATCTCGCGATGATCATCTTCGGCTCGTGGGTCGGCTACCTGACGAGCGCGTACCTGACCGACCGGCTCGGCCGCAAGCCGAACTTCATCCTGTTCGCGCTCGGCTCGATGGTGATCGCGTTCGCCTACACGTCGCCGGTGCTGCACCTCACGAACGCGTCGATGCTGTGGCTCGGCTTCCCGCTCGGTTTCTTCGCATCGGGCATCTTCTCCGGGATGGGGGCGTTCCTCACCGAGCTGTTCCCGACGCGGGTGCGCGGCTCGGGCCAGGGCTTCTGCTACAACGTGGGCCGCGCGATCGGCGCCCTGTTCCCGTTCCTGATCGGCGCGCTGTCGAAGCACTACGGGCTCGGCGCGAGCATCGGGATCTTCGCGGTCGCCGCCTACGGCGTGTTGATCGTCGCCGCGCTGACGCTGCCCGAGACGCGCGGCCGCGAACTCGACGCCGCATAAGGCTGCATGGGCGGGCGCCCGCCCGCCGCCTTTCTACCGCTCCCTTTTCATCGAAGCCCTCACGCGGCGCGCGACGCGCGCCGTGCGGCGGCGCTCGTCCTTCGTTCAACGACGCATCGAGTTCATCGCCATGACTGACCGACACACTTTCCCCGTTTCCTCCGACGCCGCGCGCTGGCAATTCTGGATCGACCGCGGCGGCACCTTCACCGACATCGTCGCGCGCCGGCCCGACGGCTCGCTCGTCACGCACAAGCTGCTGTCGGAGAATCCCGAGCAGTATCGCGACGCGGCCGTGGCCGGCATCCGCCACCTGCTCGGCCTCGCCGACGGCGAGCCGATCACGCCCGAGCGCGTCGACATGGTGAAGATGGGCACGACGGTCGCGACCAACGCGCTGCTCGAACGCAAGGGCGAACGCACCGCGCTCGCGACGACGCGCGGCTTTCGCGACGTGCTGCGCATCGCGTACCAGAACCGGCCGCGCCTGTTCGATCTCGACATCGTGCTGCCCGATGCGCTGTACGAGACCGTCGTCGAGGTCGACGAGCGGATCGGCGCGCACGGCGACGTCGTCGTGCCGCTCGACGTGCAACGCGCGGAAGCGGCGTTGCGCCGCGTGTTCGACTCGGGTGTGCAGGCGCTGGCCATCGTGCTGATCCACGGCTATCGCTACACCGCGCACGAGCGCGCGCTGGCGGATCTCGCGCGCCGGATCGGCTTCACGCAGGTGTCGGTGTCGCACGAGGTGTCGCCGCTGATGAAGATGGTGTCGCGCGGCGATACGACCGTGGTCGACGCCTACCTGTCGCCGATCCTGCGCCGCTACGTCGAGCAGGTCGCGCACGAGATGCCCGGCGTGAACCTGCAGTTCATGCAGAGCAGCGGCGGCCTGACACGCGCCGACGCGTTCCAGGGCAAGGACGCGATCCTGTCCGGCCCGGCCGGCGGCATCGTCGGGATGGTGCGCGCCGCGCGCGCGGCCGGCTTCGAGCGCGTGATCGGCTTCGACATGGGAGGCACGTCGACCGACGTGTCGCACTACAACGGCGAATTCGAGCGCGTGTTCGAGACGCAGGTGGCCGGCGTGCGGATGCGCGCGCCGATGATGAGCATCCACACGGTCGCGGCCGGCGGCGGTTCGGTGCTCGGCTTCGACGGCGCGCGGCTGCGCGTCGGGCCCGAATCGGCCGGCGCGAACCCGGGGCCGGCCGCCTACCGGCGCGGCGGCCCGCTGACGGTGACCGACTGCAACGTGATGCTCGGCAAGATCCAGCCCGATCACTTCCCGCGCGTGTTCGGCCCGAATGCGGGCCAGCCGCTCGACCGCGACGGCGTGGCCGCGAAATTCGCGGCGCTCGCCGACGAGATTCACGCGGCGACCGGGCGGCGCGACACGCCCGAGGCACTGGCCGAAGGGTTCCTGGAAATCGCGATCGGCAGCATGGCGAACGCGATCAAGAAGATCTCGGTGCAGCGCGGCCACGACGTGTCGCGCTACGTGCTGACGACGTTCGGCGGCGCGGGCGGCCAGCACGCCTGCGGCGTGGCCGACGCGCTCGGGATGACGCAGGTGTTCGCGCATCCGCTCGCGGGCGTGCTGTCCGCTTACGGGATGGGGCTCGCCGACCAGACCGCGATGCGCGAGCGCGCGGTGGAAGCCGTGTTGTCCGATGAATCGTTGCCGGCGCTGAACGCGGCGCTCGACCGGCTGGCCGACGACGCGGTCGGCGCGCTGCTCGAACAGGGCGTGGCGCCGGAGCGCATCGCGACCGAGCGGCGCGTGCACCTGCGTTACCAGGGCACCGATTCCGCGCTCGACGTGCCGGCCGGAAGCGTCGCCGCGATGCAGCAGGCGTTCGAGGCCGCGTATCGGCAGCGCTATGCGTTCCTGATGCCCGGCACGCCGCTGGTCGCCGAGCTGGCATCGGTCGAGGCGATCGGCCGCTCGGATGCGCCGGTCGAGATCGCACCGCTCGTGCCGCGCGACACGGGCGCGGCGCCACGCGCGCACAGCGCCGTGCGTTTCCATTCCGGCGGCCAATGGCACGACGCGGCGCTGTACGTGCGCGACGCGCTGCTGGCCGGCGACACGATCGACGGCCCGGCGATCGTCGCGGAGAAGAACGGCACGACCGTCGTCGAACCCGGCTGGCGCGCGCAGATGACCGCGCAAGGCAACCTCGTGCTGACGCGCACGACGCCGCTGCCGACGCGCCGTTCGCTCGGCACCGATGCCGATCCGGTGCGGCTCGAGATCTTCAACAACCTGTTCATGTCGATCGCCGAGCAGATGGGGCTGCGGCTGCAGAACACCGCGTATTCGGTGAACATCAAGGAGCGGCTCGACTTCTCGTGCGCGATCTTCGACGGCGACGGCAATCTGATCGCGAACGCGCCGCACATGCCGGTGCATCTCGGCTCGATGGGCGAAAGCATCCGCACGGTGATCGAGCGCAACCGCGGCCGCATGCGCGACGGCGACGTGTTCATGCTGAACGACCCGTATCACGGCGGCACGCACCTGCCGGACGTCACCGTCATCACGCCGGTGTTCGCGGACGGCTCGGACACGCCGCTGTTCTACGTCGGCTCGCGCGGCCACCATGCGGACATCGGCGGCACGACGCCGGGCTCGATGCCGCCCGATTCGACGCACATCGACGAAGAAGGCGTGCTGATCGACAACTGGCAGCTCGTGTCGGCGGGCGTGCTGCGCGATGCCGACACGCGCGCGCTGCTCGCGTCGGGCCGCTATCCGGCGCGCAACGTCGAGCAGAACATGGCGGACCTGCGCGCGCAGGTCGCGGCGAACCAGAAGGGCGTCGACGAGCTGCGGCGGATGGTCGGGCAGTTCGGCCGCGACGTCGTGCTCGCGTTCATGGGGCACGTGCAGGACAACGCGGAAGAAGCGGTGCGGCGCGTGATCGGCGCGCTGCAGGACGGCGCGTATCGTTATCCGCTCGACAACGGCGCCGAGATTCGCGTCGCGATCCGCGTGGACCGCGCGGCGCGCCGCGCGGAGATCGACTTCACCGGCACGTCCGCGCAGCTCGACAACAACTTCAACGCGCCGAAGGCCGTCTGCATGGCCGCGGTGCTGTACGTGTTCCGCACGCTGGTCGGCGACGACATCCCGCTGAACGCCGGCTGCCTGAAGCCGCTGACGGTGATCGTGCCGGCACGCTCGATGCTGAACCCCGAGTATCCGGCGGCCGTGGTATCGGGCAACGTCGAGACGTCGTCGGCGATCACCAACGCGCTGTACGGCGCGCTCGGCTGCGTCGCATCGAGCCAGGGAACGATGAACAACTTCACGTTCGGCAATGATCGCTACCAGTACTACGAGACCATCGCCGGCGGCAGCGGCGCGGGCGACGGCTTCGCGGGCGTCGGCGCGGTGCAGACGCACATGACGAACTCGCGGCTGACCGACCCGGAGGTGCTCGAATGGCGCTATCCGGTGCGGCTCGACTCGCATCGGCTGCGCGCGGGTTCCGGCGGCGCCGGGCGCTGGCGCGGCGGCGACGGCGCGGTGCGGCGGATCCGCTTCCTCGAGCCGATGACCGCGTCGATCCTGTCGAACAACCGGATCCACGCGCCGTTCGGCGCGGCGGGCGGCGAGGCCGGCGCGCTCGGCCGCAACACGATCGAGCGGGCGGACGGCACGGTCGAGACGCTCGAGCATATCGGCCGCGCGCAGATGGCGCCGGGTGACGTGTTCGTCGTCGAAACGCCGGGCGGCGGCGGGTACGGCGCGGCGGGCTGAGCGGCAGGGGGCGCACGCGGAAAGCGGTGCGGCGGGGCGCCCGCCGCACCGCTTTCGCGCGTTCCGGGCGGCGATCGCACCGGTTCCATTCATGCCGCTGCATCGGCTGCGCGGTCCGGCGATCTATTCGCTCGCGCCGATCGACGCGATGTTGCAACGGCGCTGGGAATAAGGGCGCGCATTCACGCACGAACGGGCAACGAGAATCCCCGATTCCGCGCGCGGCGCAATGCGATCCGACCCCGCCGCAGCGCCGTGCCGACACGTCGCTGCCGGGATGCCTCGATTTCCCGCAAACCGCCCGTCCGGCGGGCGCTCCGGCGATTCCACCGGCCGGGTTCGACGCGTTCGCGACCGGCTTCGTGCCTCCCGCCGATCACGAAAAATCCGTCATGCCAACCGAGTTCCAATTCCTTGACACCCCGTTCCAAATGTGAGTGCCAATCTTCTTCGTCATTTGATAAGATGGGTTCCATCATTCGTTTGGAAAACCTGCGCGCGAGATGCGCGAACGCCGGTTCGCATTGGTTGGAAACAAGTACGGAACGAGGGCCACTGGCACGGTCATCACGACTGCCCCACCGGGTACGCGCACTGCGCGCCCGGGGATCGGGGGCGGCCGGCTCGCCTCCGTCTACACTGTGCGTTTTTTCTGGATCGGGGCGTGTCCATGGATGACGAAAACGATCGCGCCGTGCTCGAAGCGCATCTCGGTACGCATAGCCCGTGCTGGCGGCTCGGCAGCGACAGCAATGCACTCGAGCTGGCCGCCGTTCGCGGCCTGACCAATGTCGCGGTGGCACTGACCGGCGAGCAGGCCGCGCGAATCCGCGCGCTCACCGGCGTCACGTCGCACCTCGTGCTCGAACTCGCGCTGTTCGGCGATCCGGTCAGCCTCCATCTGGTCGGCAGGAAGGTCGACACCGCCAATTGGGCCGGCACCGCCTCCGCCTATTCCGATACCGCGTCCGTCGCGGGCGACCTCGCGCACGGGCTCGCGTTCGCCGAGCAGGTCGTGTCCGAGGTGAATTCGCTCGTCGTGATCCTCGACCGCAACGGCATGGTGCAGCGCTTCAACCGCCTGTGCGAGGAAGTGACCGGCAAGCGCGAGGTCGACGTGATCGGCCGCAGCGCGTTCGAGCTGTTCATGAGCCCCGACCAGGGTGCGCAGTCGCGCAGCAACATCACCGGCTTTTTCGCGAGCAACCGGGCGTTCGAGGTCGAGCGCTACATCAACACGGTCAACGGCCCGCGCCTGTTCCAGTTCCGCAACAAGTTCGTGCAGAGCGGCAGCGGTGCCGACGAGCAGTTCCTGATCTGCTCGGGCGTCGACGTCACCGAGGAGCGCAACGCGCAGCAGCGGCTCAGCGAACTCGCGAATTCCGACGTGCTGACCGGCTTGCCGAACCGTCATGCAATCAGCGAGCGCATCCGCGTCGCGCTGGCCGCGGACCGCACCGACGTGCGCGGCCAGGTCGGCATCCTGTTCCTCGATCTCGACAACTTCAAGCGCGTCAACGACCACTACGGGCACATCACCGGCGACCGCCTGCTGCAGGACGTGTCCGCGGTCATCGGCGGCTGCCTGCCGTCCGGCGCGACGCTCGCGCGGCTCGGCGGCGACGAATTCCTGGTGCTGTTCGAGCACGGCACGCGGCCGCTGCTCGAGGCGACCGCGCAGATCATCCTCGAGCGGCTGCGTACGCCGATCCACCTCGGGCTGGTGGAGGTCTACACGAGCTGCTCGATCGGCATCGCGATGTATCCGCAGCACGGCGATTCGCTCGAAACGCTGATCCGCAGCGCCGACACCGCGATGTACGTCGCGAAGGAAGAGGGCAAGCATACGTACCGCGTGTTCTCGCTGGAGATGAACCAGAAGGTCGCGAAGTACATGTGGCTCGACACGAACCTGCGCAAGGCGCTCGAGGAAGAGCAGTTCGTGCTGCACTACCAGCCGGTCGTCGACATCGCGACCGGCGACGTGCACGCCGTCGAGGCGCTGATCCGCTGGCAGTCGCCGGATCGCGGGCTCGTCGCGCCGATCGAGTTCATCCGCTTCGCCGAGGAATCGGGGCTGATCGCGCCGCTCGGGCGCTGGGTGATGCGCACCGCGGCCGCGCAGGCCGCCGCGTGGAAGGCGAAGGGGCTCGACGTGCGGATCGCGGTGAACGTGTCCGCGCGGCAGTTGCAGGACATGAACATCGTCGATCAGTTCGCGTCGATCCTCGACAGCGCCGGGTTGAAGCCGAGCCTCGTCGACATCGAGCTCACCGAAAGCAGCTTCATCGAGGACGAAGAAGCGGCGCACGAGCTGATGAAGCAGTTCCGCCAGCTCGGCGCGGAGGTTCACCTCGACGATTTCGGCACCGGCTATTCGTCGCTGTCGCAACTGTCGCGGCTGCCGCTCGATTCGATCAAGCTCGATCGCAGCTTCATCACGGGCATCGACCGCAACCCGCGCTCGCAGGCGCTGGTGCGCTCGGTCGTGTCGCTCGCGCGGGCGCTGAGTTTCTCGGTGGTCGCCGAGGGCGTCGAGACGCACGCGGAAGCCGAATTCCTGAAGCAGATCAGCGTCGACCACGCGCAGGGTTTCTACTTCGCGCGGCCGATGCCGGCCCAGGCCTTCGAGGCCTGGCTCGCGGAAACCAGAAAGCTCAGGCTGATCGCCTGAGCCTCCCCGCATGACGGGCGCCGCCGCTTGCGCGGCGGCGCGCCGCTCACGTCACACCGTGCGCAGCTTCGACACGCGCCGGTTCTGCAGCATCACCAGGCGTTCCATGTACGCGAGATCCTTCGGCTCGATCGTGAACGCCGCGTGCACCCATTCCTCGGTGATGTCCATCAGCTCGGAACGCGTGAGATGGAACACGCGTTCGCGGGCGCGCAGCATCGCGCGCACGCCGTTCAGCTTCGGCTTCATCACGTCGATGAAGGTGCGTGTCGCGAGATATGCGTCGCCCGCGTCGAACGTCTGGTCGATCAGCCCGCGATCCTCGTACCACTCGGCAGCATGCGCCTCGCCGGACGAGATCAGCGCTTCCGCGAGCCCGCGGTCCGCCTTGCGCGCGACCAGCGAATAGCCGCCCATGCCCGGGAACAGGTTGAACGCGATCTCGGGGAAGCCGAGCTTCACGCCCTTCTGCGCGAGCATGTAGTGGTGCGCGAGGGCGGCCTCGAAGCCGCCGCCCAGCGCGCTGCCCTCGACCATCGCGATCGAGATCGCCCCGGTGCCGAAGCCCGTGTAGATCTCGTATACGCCGTCGATGCACGAGCGCGCGTAGGCCATCAGCTGGTCGCGGCGCCCGCTGCGGATCGCGTCGACGAAGAAGCTCAGGTCGCCGCCGACGTTGAACAGCTCGGGGACGAGCGAGCCCGTCACCCAGAAGTCGAACGGCAGGCCCGAGTCGCGTGCGACGCGCGCGAGATGGATGATGTCGGTGACGAGTTGCTGGTTGAAGCACGGCCGCGGCTCCGATCGCAGCATCATCCACATGACGTTGCGGCCTTCTTCGTAGAACGCGGTCAGTTGCGTGAGTTCGCCTGCTTCGTAAAACGGACGGCACGCCGGATGGGATTGGAGTTGCATGGTATGTCCTCGAGAGATGTGGTTTTTCAGAGACCGACGCGGCCGGCGACGTGGAAACCTGCCCCCGCACGGCGCCGGCCGCGAGGCACCGCCATTGTTGCGCGCGCACAAATGTCGAATTGCGGGGAACAACGCATGACGGGGGCGCGGGCGGGTATCGCGTCCGGCGCGAACCGTGCGGGTCATGCGGGTGATGCGAACGATGTGGTCGATGTGATCGCCCGGCGGGAGAACCGTGATGAGAGGTGGGCGGGATCGGGCCGGTGGTCGTCCGGGGCGGTGAAGGCAGCGAAGGCAGCGAAGGCAGCGAAGGCGGTGAGGGCGGCCGCGATGACGATGCCGTGCGCGATCCGCGCGATCCGCGCGATCGGCCGGCGGGCGGCGGGCGGTACGGGCACGCCGCTTCGGCCGACGCGCGGCGTGCCGGCCGCTTACGCGGTGAAAGCGACGCCGTGCCGCCGACCGCGTCTCATGGATTGTGCGGACTGGTGCAGCGGCCGGGCGTCGGCTAGCTTTAGAAGATGACGCCGCCGCGCCCGGCGTCCCGGGAGGGGACCGTGACCGCATTCCAGAAGATGTGGCAGCTGCTCGTCGGGAAGCCGCTGGACCCGCTCGATCCGCGCACGCGCCATGCGATCGCGGTGACGCCGTTGCTGGCCTGGGTCGGACTCGGCGCGGACGGCCTGTCGTCGTCGTGCTACGGCCCGGAGGAGGCGTTCCTCGCGCTCGCGCACCACACGCCGCTTGCGCTGTTCCTCGCCTGCGCCACCGCGGCGACCGTGTTCATCATCGCGCTCGGCTACAACCAGGTGATCGAGCTGTTCCCGACCGGCGGCGGCGGCTATCGCGTCGCGACCTCGCTGCTCGGGTCGAAGCCGGGGCTCGTGTCGGGCGCTGCGCTGCTGGTCGACTACGTGCTGACCGTCGCGACGTCGCTCGCGAGCGGTGTCGACGCGTTCTTCAGCCTGCTGCCGGTCAGTGCGCAGGCGTTCAAGCTCACGACCGAGATCGTGCTGATCCTGCTGATGACCGGGCTCAACTTCCGCGGGATGCGCGAATCGATCATGGTGCTGCTGCCGATCTTCATCGGCTTCGTCGTGCTGCATTTCGGGCTGATCGTGTACGGCGTCGCGGTGCACGGCAGCGCGCTGGCGACGATCGTGCCCGACGCGGTGCACGAGGCGCACGGGATGTCGCAATCGCTCGGCGTGTTCGTGATGCTCGCATTGCTGATGCGCGCGTTCTCGCTCGGCGGCGGCACCTATACGGGCCTCGAGGCCGTGTCGAACAACGTGAACATGCTCGCGGATCCGCGCGTGCCGAACGGCAAGGCGACGATGTGGTACATGTCGACGTCGCTCGCGTTCACGGCCGGCGGCATCATCCTGCTGTACATGCTGTGGCACGCACGGCCCGTCGAAGGCGAGACGCTCAACGCCGTCGTGTTCGGCAGCGTGATCGATCATCTCGGGCTCGGCTCCGCGGTCGCGCGCCACGCGCTGCTCGCGGCGGTGCTCGCGTTCGAGGCAGGGCTGCTGCTGGTCGGCGCGCAGACGGGTTTTCTCGACGGGCCGGCGGTGCTGTCGAACATGGCGTCGGACTCGTGGGTGCCGCGCCATTTCCGCGACCTGTCGACGCGCCTCGTGCGGCAGAACGGCATCATCGTCGTCGGCCTGTCGGGCCTGCTGATCCTGCTGTGGACGCACGGCAGCGTCGACGTGCTCGTCGTGCTGTACAGCATCAACGTGTTCCTCACGTTCAGCATGTCGCTGCTGGGGCTGTGCACGTACTGGTGGCGCCATCGCGGCGAGCGCGGCTGGTTCAAGCACTTCTTCCTGTCGGCGCTCGGGTTCAGCGTGACGTCGACGGTGCTCGTCATCACGCTGATCGAGAAGTTCACGGCCGGCGGCTGGCTCACGGTGCTCGTGACGAGCGCGGTGATCGCGCTGTGCGTCATGATCAACCGCCACTACGCGTACACGCGCGCGCAGCTCGCGAAGGAAGACGCGCTGTTCTCGGGGCCGCCGCCGGCAGTCGACGAGGCGACGGCGCCGGGCAAGCCCGACCCGTCGCAGCCGACCGCGGTGCTGCTGGTCGGCAAACATCGCGGCGCGAGCATGCACGCGCTGCTGTGGGTGAACCGGCTGTTTCCCGGGCACTTTCGCAACGTGATCTTTCTCGCGGTGGGCGAGGTCGATGCGAAGGCCTACGACGGGCACGAGCATCTCGAGCGGCTGCGTCACACGATCACCGAAGCGCTCGACTATTACGTCGCGCACTGCCGCCGCAACGGCATCGCGGCCGACTACCGGATCGCGTTCGGCACGAACCCGGTCGTCGAATTCATGAACCTCGCGTCGTCGACGCTCGATGCCTATCCGAACGCGGTGTGCTTCGCGAGCAAGCTGATCTTCAGGCGCGTGAATTTCCTGACCGCGTGGCTGCACAACCAGACGCCCGTCGAGCTGCAGGCGCGGCTGCACGTCGAGGGGCGGCAGATGGTGTTGTTGCCGATGAACGTCGGGTAGCGATGCACGCGGGAGACGCCCGCGCACGCCTGGAAACGATTCAACATGACGTGGCGCGTCAGAACGTTCAGTATCCGAAAGCTATTGCCCGTTTTCCCGGAAAGATTTGATAAGATGCGCGCGCTTCGACGCCATCAACAGAACGACAAATCCTTTCCGAGGGGCTCAATGAAGAACGCAGCATCGTCCGTATTCCATGTCGCGCGCCGTGGCCGCAACGCACTGTTTCAGTTCGCGCACAACGCCGACCTGTCGCAAAAGCGTGCGGAGGCCGTCGCGCAGGCACTGGCGACGACCTACAAGATCGCGCCGGCGCGGCTCGTCGCGAAGGGTGTCGGGTCGCTGTCGCCGGTTGCGTCCAACGGCGACGACGCCGGCCGCGCGCAGAACCGCCGCGTCGAACTCGTGCAGCAATAACGCACGCCGGACCGGGCGCACGCGCTGCGCGAACGAACAGGGCCGCGGCAACGCGACCGTGACGGGCGATGTGACGCCGACGCGCTACGACCTCAAGGGGCAATTGCACGGGCAGCATGCAAAGGCCGGCGCATACACGCTCGCGTGGACGTGGCGCGGCAAGCGCGTCGGCGATTGCCATTGAACGCAACGACGCTCGACGCGCAAGCAGCCGGACCGCGAGCGCCCTTCTGCGCCCGTTGATGTCCTCGAGAAACATGTGCCGCCATTCCGGGGCTGTCCGCTTGAAGGGGCTCGACGTGCGCGGCGCGCTTTCCGCTTACGAATGGTGATGCGTATGCGAGCGTGCCGAGCGCTGCGACGAGCGGTGCAGCAGCCGGTCGCGCGTGCGGTCGCGGCTGCGCCGTTCCGCGAAGAACAGCACTGCGAACACGAGGACCGCGAGCATCAGGATGATCGCGACGATAGCGTTTTCCATGTCGCCTCCGGCAGGTAGGGGCCGGTGCCGCTCGTTCCGACCCCGGGCCGCGAACGCGCACACGGCGCAGCGGAAACGGGGGGCAAGAACGAGGGCCAGGCCGCGTTCGCGTCAGCATCGGCATCGCTTCGATCAGCGCGATTCCGAGCCGCGCGCCGATCGCGGCGCCGACACGTTCAGGATGCCACCGTTCGAGATGCAGCGCAGCGATCGGGATCACGCCCGGCAGCGCGAACGCGATCACGAGATAACCGGTTTCGAATTCGTGTCGATCGGCACGATGTCTCCATCCCCATGTCGGCGTGTCGAATTCACCCGATCGTCATGCGTTTCGGCGACCTCGCACGCGCGCGTTATGCGCCCAAATAATATGTCGCGACATGACATAAATGGCGATCGCGCAGCCAGCAGGGCGCGAAAGTGCGACAGTCATGCCTGCATGACGCATGCGCGCTTCCTCGTGCGCCCGCTGCATGGCGGCGCGGGCCGCCGCCCCGTGGCTTGACGCTCGCGGGCACGTCACCCACACTGGGTTGAACGACGGGGCGCGGCGCGCGCCAATGCGTGCCCGTTGCGTCCCGACCTGAACACGAACGCGCGGAGAGCTTCGACGTGGTGCGTTTTCCGTTCCGATCGACCGGCAGGCCGCCGGGTCGCGCCGCAGCGCTCGCGGTTGCCGTGACCGCGATCGCGCTGGCGTTCGTGCGTCCCGCGTTCGCCGACGCGGGCGACGCCGCGCCCGTCACGCTCGTCAGCGACGTCCATGTATTCGTGATCCAGCACGACGGCTCGCTCGACGAGGACGACGATTCGACACTGCGCGCGAACGATGCGAACGGGATCGATGCGATCGCGCAGCGTTACGTGTGGTTCGACAAGAACCTCGAGAAGGTCGACCTGGTCGCGGCCGAGACGATCGATCGCGACGGCGTCGCGCATCCGGTCGGTCCGGAAGGCATCCGCGATGTGCAGGAGCCGCGCTCGGCCGGCGCGCCGACGTTCCAGGACGGGCTGCTGCGCACCGTCGTGTTTCCCGGCGTCGAAGCCGGATCGAGCACGCGCATCGCGTTCCGCAAGTCGCGCACGAAGCCGGTCAACGCAGGTTACTTCGGCTACTACGTCGAACCGTCGCGTGAGCCGGTGGAGAACCAGCGGCTGATCTTCGACGTGCCGGCCGACATGCCGCTGCATGCGGACGCGCGCGGTTACGTCGCGCTGCCGCCGGTGACCTCGAACGGCCGCACGCGCTACGCATTCGAATACCGGCACGGCACGTACGACCGGATCGAGAACGGCTCGGTCGGCTATCCGACCTACGGCGACCGGCTCGTGGTGTCCACGCTACCCGACTACGCGGCGTTCGCCGCGCGCTACCGCAACGCGGCCGTCGACCCGGGCGCAAACGATCCGGCCGTCGTGCAACTGGCGCGCGCGCTCACCGCCGGCACCGCCGATCCGCGCGATCGCGCGCGCGTCCTGTACGACTGGGTGCAGGCGAACGTGCGTTACGTCGCGCTTTTTCTCGGCGAGACGGCCGCCGCGCCGCACCGCGTGACCGACATCCTGCGCAACCGCTACGGCGACTGCAAGGACCACGTCGCGCTGTTCGGCGCGTTGCTCGCGGCGGCCGGCATCCGCAGCGAAGCGGTGCTGATCAATCTCGGCTCCGTGTACACGCTGCCGTCGGTGCCCGGTTACGGCGGCGGCGCGATCAATCACGCGATCACGTGGCTGCCCGATCTCGGCGTCTACGCGGACACCACGACGGCTGGCATCGCGTTCGGCTACCTGCCGCCGATCGTGATGGACCGGCCGGCGCTGCTCGTCGACACCGGCGTGCTGTCGCGCACGCCGGCCACGCAGCCGAAGCACCGCGCCGCGCGCGTGGAGATCGATGCCGCGCAACCGGGCGCCGCGCGGTTTCATGCGCGCGTCGAGGACGACGGCTGGACCGCGGAACTCGAACGCACGCTGTTTCGCCGGGCGGCGCCCGACCGCATCCGGCAGCTCGCGAACGAACGCCTGCGGCAAAGCGGGCTGCGCGGCCGCGCGCAGATCGCGACGAGCGATCGCCGTGCGACGGACGGGCCGTTCGACGTCACGTATGCCGGCACGCTCGATCACTTCGTGTGGCCGGACGGCACGACCGCCGTGCCCGCGCTGTCGAGTCTCACGGGCGGCATCGCGACGCAGGTCGAGGGCTGGCTGGCCGAGCCCGTGCGCACGCAGCCGTGGGCATGCATCGGCGGCACGTTCGACGAGACCGGCCAGGTCGCGCTGCCGGCCGACGTCGCGGTGACCGACCTGCCGGCCGATACGGCCGTGCACGACCGTTTCGTCGAGTTCACGTCGCATTACGTATTCGATGCGGCCGCGCACGTCGTGCAGGTCACGCGGAGGATGAAGGCCGAATTCGGCCGCCAGGTCTGCACGCCCGACGAGTTCACCGCGCTGCGCGCGTCGCTCGAACGCATCGAACGCGACACGCAGGCGCAGATCGTCGTGCGGGCCAGGCAACGTTGAAGGTCGGGCGCGGCGCACGCGGCGCCCGGTGCAATCGCGCGTGCGGCCGAAGCCGGCCGGCGCGCAGGAGAGGAACATGACGGAACGGGAACACGAGATCGCCGACCTGTCGAAGGAATTGCTGGGCCGGATCGTGCAGGGTGCGGTGACGAACGGCGCGCCGGTGGATGCGCAACAGTGCGCGGCGCTGGCCGTGAAGTGCGCGACGGCGCTGATCGACGAGCTCGACGCGCGCAGCGGCTGAACGGAATCGTCACGCCCGGCGACCGATCGTGCGATGCCGGGGCGACCCGGCAGGCGTTCGCTGCGCCGTGCGTTGCGCGTGACGCGTTACACGTCACGCATCGGCGTGCGTGTCGCCTTCGGCACGCACCGCGCCCGGCGGCCTGCCGACCACGCGCTTGAACGCGCGGCTGAACGCGGCGAGCGACCCGTAGCCGAGCCGGTACGCCACCGCTTCGATCGTCTCGCCCTCGCGGGCGATCCACTGCGCGGCGAGCCGCATCCGCAACTCGGTCAGGTAACGCACCGGCGTCATCCCGGTGGCCGCGAGAAAGCGCTCGGCGAATACCGAGCGCGACACGCCCGCTTCGGCGGCCAGTTCCGCGACGCTCCAGTTGCGCCCCGGATCGCGATGCAGCGCGACGATCGCGCGGCCGAGCTTCGGCTCGCGCAACGCCTGCACCCAGCCCGTCGCGTCGCCGCATCCGCACTCGACCCAGCCGCGCACGATGAACGCGGCGACCACGTCCGCGAGCCGCGCGAGGATGCCCGCGAAGCCCGCGCGCGCGGCGCACGATTCGCGTTCCATCGCGTCGAGCATCGGGCGGATTTCCGGGTAGCGCGCGAGCAGCGTGCCGACGTGCATGAATGCCGGCATCGTCCCGACGAGCGGCTGCATGCCGCCGAGATCGAGCTCCATGCACGCGCTGAAGATCAGCGCATCGCCGGCGGCCGGCTCCGTCGCGGCGCACGTCGTCGCGCCCACCGACGCGACCGTGTCGCAGATCTTCGCGGCCGCGAAGCCGCCGATCTCGCGGCACGGCGCGTCCGGATCGGACACCAGCGCATGCGTGCGGCCGTGCGGCAGCAGGATCGCGTCGCCGGCCTCGAGCCGCACCGTCGTGCCGTCCGCGTCGCGCAGCAGCACGGGCCCGCGCCCGACGAAATGGAACTGCGCGCGGCCCGGCGCATGGCCGAAGCTCAGCCCGAACGGCCGCGGCACCTGGATCCGGCGATACTGCACGCCGCTCAGGCGCATCCCCAGCAGCAACTCGCTGACGAGGTCGTGTACGTCGGGCACGGGGGGAAGCAAGGGCTCGGACATCGCGAGATTCGGACGATCGATCAACAAGAACGGATTGTATGTCATAGACCGTCCTGCCGCTGTTCCTTACGATACGCCCTCATCAGTACTTTCCCTAACCGACACGGAACCCCGCATGAATCCCGGAATCTCCTCGGCCGCTTCGACGGCGGCCCCCCGTGAACCGGCCTGGGGCGCGGTATTCGCGATGACGCTCGGCGTGTTCGGCCTCGTCACCGCCGAATTCCTGCCCGCGAGCCTGCTCACGCCGATGGCCGACAGCCTCGGCGTGACCGAAGGCGTGGCCGGGCAGGCCGTCACGGCCACCGCGACGGTCGCGCTCGTCACGAGCCTGCTGATCTCGGCGCTGACGCGCACGATCGACCGGCGGCGCGTGCTGCTCGTGTTCTCGGTGCTGCTCGTCGCGTCGAACCTGGCGGTCGCGTTCGCGCCGAACCTGGCCATGCTGCTGATCGGCCGCGTCGTGCTCGGCATCGCGCTCGGCGGCTTCTGGACGATGGCGACGGCCACCGCGATGCGGCTCGTGCCGACCGCGATGGTGCCGCGTGCGCTGTCGATCATCTTCAGCGGCGTGGCGGTCGCGACGATCGCGTCCGCGCCGATGGGCAGTTATTTCGGGCACCTGATCGGCTGGCGCAACGTGTTCCTGATCGCGGCCGGGCTCGGCGCGCTCGCGTTCGTGTCGCAGGTCATGACGCTGCCGTCGATGCCGCCGAGCGGCACCACGCGGCTGCGCACGCTCGTCGACGTGCTGCGCCGGCCGACCGTCGGCCTCGGGATGTTCGCGACGATCCTCGTGTTCACCGGCCATTTCGCGTTCTTCACGTACCTGCGGCCGTTCCTCGAACAGGTCGCGGGCGTCGGCGTGAACGGGCTGTCGGCGATCCTGCTCGGCTACGGGATCGCGAACTTCGTCGGCACGTCGCTCGCCGGGCGCGTGCTCGAGCACCGGCTGCGGCCGATGCTGATCGGGATGCCCGCGCTGATGGTCGTGCTCGGCGTCGCGCTCGTCGCGCTCGGCCGCGCGCCGATGATCGACGCGGTGCTCGTCGCGTTGTGGGGGATGGCGTTCGGCGGCGTGCCGGTCGCGTGGTCGACGTGGGTCACGCGCACCGTGCCCGACGAAGCCGAGAGCGCGGGCGGGCTGATCGTCGCGGCGATCCAGCTCGCGATCGCGACGGGCGCGGCGGCCGGCGGCGTCGTGTTCGACGCGAACGGCGCGGGCGGCGTGTTCCTGGGCGCGGCCGCGGTGCTGGCCGTCGCGGTCGCGACGATCGTGACCGGCGTGCCGAAGCGGGTTGGCGTGGCGCCGGCGCTGGCCGAGTGACGGATTACGGCACGCCGATGCGCGCGATCGCGCATCGGCTAGTGGCGCGGCGAGGTCGCGCACTAGCCGGCCCGAGTTATGCGGCGTGGCGTTGCCGAGTCGGTCGCGTTCGGCGGATAGCGGGACAGGACGCCTCTGGGCGATGTGCGCCGCCGGCATGGCGGCGCGACGCCCGAAGCGTGCTTTCGGCATCTGCTCGCTGTCGATGAAACCGCCGGAAACCTACGCACTGCGGCTCGCAACCGTCATCGACGGCGCGCTCAGCGGCGGGCAGGTACTGCATGCGCACGGGCCCGTGCGCTTCCTGCAGGAATGCGCGCAACTGCTGATGCCGAAGAAGGGCCGGAAGTGAATGACGTGACGCGCCGCTTCAGCCGCGCGTAGCCGGATCCTCCGACAGCGCGCGCAACTGGCCGCGCAACACATCGACTGCTTCCGGCGCGAACGGCCGTTCGATCTCGGTATGGGTCTGCTGCCAGAGCGGGAACGCTTCGGCCAGCAACTGATGACCGGCCGGCGTGAGTTCGAGCAGGCGGCTGCGCTTGTCGTCCGGATCCACCGTGATCGTGAGCAGCCCGCGCCGCTCGAGCGGCTTGAGCGCGGCGGTCAGCGTGGTGCGATCCATCGCGAGCAATGACGCGACCGATTTCATCGCGGCCGGCTGCGGCCGGTTCAGCGACATCAGCAGCGAGAACTGGCCGTTGGTGAGATCCAGCGGACGCAGCACATCGTCGAAGATGCGCGCGAGATTGCGCGCCGCGCGCTGCATGTGCAGGCACAGGCAGCAATCGCGCACCATCAGCGTCGTTTCGAAAGGGAGCTTTTCTTTGCGTGCCATGTTGCAATTGTGTTGATATCAACCTACTGTGTCAAGGGCGAGGTGCGGCAGCCCGCCGTGCCCGCCATCGGACGGAGGAAGCATGAGTGCTCAACAGCAGTTGTATCTCGCGGTATTCCTCGGCAGCAAGGATAGCCCGGGCATGAAGGCGTGGATGGCGTTGCCGGAGGACGAGCGGCGCACGCGGGAGCGCGAAGGGATCGCCGCGTGGCACGCGTGGGTCGAGCGGCATCGCGACGCGATCGTCGAGCCCGGCGGGCCGCTCGGCAAGACCAAGACGATCGGCAAGGGCGGCGTGACGGACACCGCCAATGCGATGAGCGGCTTCACCGTGGTGCGCGCCGCATCGCACGACGCGGCCGCCGCGCTGTTCGAGGGCCATCCGCATTTCACGCTGTTCCCGGGCGATGCGATCGACGTGATGCCGGTGCTCCCGGTACCCGGCATGTGAGCGGCGACAGGCGCTGCATGCGTGGGCGAAGCGGCCGAAGTGATCGAAGCATTCACATCATTCGAAGCATTCACATCATTCGAAGCACTCGAAGCACTCGAAGCACTCGAAGCATTCGAAGCATTCGAAGCGGCCGATTGGCCGTCGCCTGCGCGCGGCGATTTTTCCCGACATTATCGATGGAGACATTGCGATGAAGCTTTACGGATTCGCCGGCACGCGCACGCAACGCGCGCTCTGGGGGCTCAAGGAACTGGACGCGGATTTCGAGTTCGTGTCGGTCAACCTGCTAAAAGGCGAGCACAAGCGGCCCGAATTCCTGCGCCTCAATCCGGCCGGCAAGGTGCCCGTGCTGGTGGACGGCGACCTCGTGATTCCCGAGTCGGCCGCGATCGTGCTGTATCTCGCGGACAAGTACCCGGAGAAGGCGCTGCTGCCCGTCGATCTCGCTTTGCGCGCGCAGGCCTATCGATGGGTCATGTTCGCGGTGACGGAGCTTGAACAGCCGTTGTGGCGGATTACGCGCCATTCGTTCCTCTATCCGCCGGAAAAGCGCTCGCCGGCCGATATCGAGCTGGCACGCGAGGATTTCGCGACGATGGCCGCGATCCTCGACAGGCATCTCGAAGGGCGCGAATTCATCGTCGGCGACACGCTGACGGTGGCCGATTGCGTGACGGTCTACCTGATCGACTGGGCGAGCGAATGCCACCTGATCGAACCGTTCCCGCAATTGCGTGCGTACCTCGAGCGGCTTTATGCGCGGCCGAAGGCGCCGCAGCGGATCGCGGACGCACGCAAGGCGGCGTGAAGCGGCGGTCGGTCATGTCGACGGGCGTGATCGATCGCGGCCGCGCGATCTTGCGGGCTTGCGGTTACGCCACCGCGTCAGGCGCACCCAGCGCGCGACACAGCACTGACAAGTCGCGAACGGTCAGATGCGGCGACGGGGCACGATGCGCAGCATGCTCCGCTTGCGCCCCTGCGTGACGCACGACCCACGCTGCCTGAAGCCCCGCATTCAACGCGCCGACGATATCGAGGTGAAAGTCGTCGCCGACGTGCAGCAGCTCCGCCGCAGGCACGCCGAGCGTCGCGGCGGCCGCATGGAAGATTTCCGGCTCGGGCTTCGCGAACCCGAACGCACGCGCGCTGAGCGTTTCACGGAAGAACTCGCCGCCGCCGGTCAGTTGAAGGTCCGCATTGCCGTTCGTCACCGCGATCAGCGGAAACCGCGCGCTCAACCACGCGAGCGCCGGCAATGCATCGTCGAAGAACTCGACCTGGTTTCGCGCCGAATAGAACACGTCGTAGGCGCGGTCGGTCAGTGAGACGTCTTCGTTCGCGCGCTGCAACGCCAGCCGGATCGATCCGATGCGCAACGCGCGATAGTCGCCGACGAGATCTGGCCGCGAGCGTTCGTATTCATCGCGCAGTTGAGCCAGCGTCTGCGACGTCGGCAGCACGCTCGCGGTATCGGGGGCGTGCGCGATCAGCCACGCATGCAGCGACGCCTCGGCCCGTGCGACGGAAGGGCCGAACGGCCATAGCGTGTCGTCAAGATCGAACGAGATGGCGGAAACTTTGGATAGACGCATGGCGATGGAAGATATCACGCCGTTGCCGTTCACCACGGCCACGGGATCGAGCGTCCCGTGCCGCGCTCGACGGCCTGCCGATACAGGAAGCGCGCCACGGTCAGGTCCTGCAGCGCGAGCCCCGTCATGTCGAATACGGTGATCTCGCCCGGCGAGCGATCGACCGACACGGTCCCGGCGAGCACGTCGCCGATTTCGGTGCGCGGCAGATCGGGCGCCCATTGGCACTCGCCGATGCCACGCGCCTGCTCGTGATCGTCCACGAAAATGCGCGCGCGCTGCAGCAAGCCTTCGGGAAGCTCGCGCTTGCCCGCGGTGTCCGCGCCGACGCAGGTCAGGTGGGTGCCGGGCTGAACCGCGTCCGCATCGAACAGCGGGCCGCCGCCCGGCGTGGCCGTGATGACCACGTCGCTGTCGGCCACCGCATCGTTTCGGTCGCGTGCGACGCGGATGTCGCAGCGTTCGCGGAATGCCGATTCGAACACCGCGTCCGCTTCGCCGCGCGCGTTCACGTACTGCACCGCGCACCGTTGCGGGAGCAGCCTGAGCGCACGGTCGAGCTGGACGCGCGCCTGCACGCCGGTGCCGAACACGCAGATGCGCATACTGTCGCGGCGGGCCAGCGCCTGCAGGCCGAGGCCGCCGGCCGCGCCGGTCCGGGCGGTGGTGATCGCGTTGCCGTCCATGATGCAGAGCGGGCGGCCGGTGGCCGGATCGAACAGCGCGATCGTCGCCTGGTGCGGCTCGCCGCCCAGGCTGCGATTGCCGGGCCAGAATCCGGCCGCCTTGAAGCCGAGCAGATCCTGGCTCGCGACGTCGCCCGACTTGATGCCGAACACGCCGCCGGTATGCAGCTTCTCGCGCACGACCGGGAACACGCGCCCCGCGCGTTGGCTGTGCAGCACGAAGGCTTCGCGGACCGCCGCCATCACGTGTTCGGCTTGAAGGGCCGGTTCGACGACATCCCGGTCGAGAAGAAGGAGGTGGGCGTCTGTCGGCATGGTGGGGGAGCCTGTCGGATGCAATGTGAATCGCGGTTTTATAGTTTGTATAAAATTGGACAAATAGTCAATGTTGGGAGGGCGGTCAGTCGGTCGCGCGCGGCGGCCGGTTGCGTCGCCGGACGTCGGCGTATCAGTTCGCCGCACCGGCGAACGCCACCGCGCCGCCTCTGCTTACCACCCATAGAAGCGCGGCCAGCTCTGCACGATGCCGTCGTCGCCCAGCGCCTGGTATTCCGGATGTTGCGCGCCGGTCGCGCACGCGTGGTTCGGCAGGATCCGCAAACGGGTCCCGATCGGAAACCGCTTCGCGATATCCGTGTCCGGCGTCCCGATGCGGGACACGATGCCGTGCTCCTGATTGGCCGCGCTCATCACGTACTCGCCGAGCACGTCACCGTCTTCGCTACACACCTGCCCGTAGCCGAAATCCCGCGCCTGCCGCTGCGTGCCGCGATCGCGGCTCATCGCCATCCAGCCCGCGTCGACGATGGCCCAGCCTTTTTCTTCCTGGTGCCCGATGACGGTGGTCAGCACGGACAGCGCGATGTCGGACAGCGCGCACACGCCGACGTTGTGCATCACGAGGTCGAACAGCACGTACACGCCCGCGCGGACTTCGGTCACGCCGTCGAGACGCTCCGCGGACAGCGCGGTCGGCGTCGAACCGATGCTGACGACCGCGCAGGGCAGCCCGGCGGCCCTGAGGCGCTCCGCGGCGTGCACGGTCCGGCTGCGCTCCTGTTCGGCGATCGCGACCAGCGCGTCGCGGGTGTCGTATTCGTAGCTGGAGCCGGCGTGCGCGAGCACGCCGCCGAGCGTCATGCCGCCGTCGACCAGCGCGCGGCCGACGTCGATCAGCAGGTCGTCGTCGGGGGCGATCCCCGAGCGATGGCCGTCGACATCGACCTCGATCCAGACTTCGAAGCGCTCGCCGTGCTCGCGCCCGAACGCTGCGATCGCATTCGCGGCCTGCAGGCTGTCGGCGACGATCTTCAGGTCGCAGCCCTGCCGGCGCAACGCGAGCGCCTGGCCGAGCTTCGCGGGAATCATGCCGACCGCGTAGACGATGTCGCGCACGCCGCCCGCGAAGAACTGCTCGGCTTCCTTCAGCGTCGATACCGTGATGCCTTGCGCGCCGGCCGCAACCTGCGCGTCGACGACGTGCTGGCACTTGGTCGTCTTCACGTGCGGCCGGAACCTGACGCCGAGCGCGTCCAGACGCGCCTGCATGCGCGCGATGTTGTCACGCATGCGGCCGACGTCGATCAATGCGGCGGGGGTGTTGAGAAGGAGGGGAATGCCCATGATGCGTTGCCTCGGTGGATTGCCGACAGCGAACACAGTAGGGCGTTTGGCGCGCAGCGTGTTTAACGCATGCCAAATCGAGCATTAAGCAGCATTTAATCCCTGGACCGCGCTCATGCCTTGCCGCGCCACGGCGGCGGAGCGAGGAATTGCGTCGCGGCTTCGAGGAAAACCCGCTGCCGCGCGGAGCGGCCCGTGCGTGACGGCAGCAGCGCGGTCACGGGCGCGGGCGGCAAATGCCAGTCGGGCAGCAGCCTGACCAGCTTGCCGTTCGCCAGCAGCGGCGCGACGTCCCACTCGGAGCGCTCGACGATGCCGAGCCCGGCCAGTGCCCAGTCGGTAATGACGGTGCCGTCGTTCGACGACAGCGCGCCCGTGACGCGAATCACCGCCGATCGTCTGGATTCGCCCTTGCCGTCGCCGGCTTGCGAGAAGCGCCAGCGCGGCACGTCCTCGTCGTTCTCGCGCAGGCACAGGCAGTCGTAGCGCGCGAGGTCGGACGGATGGTCCAGTTGCTTGATGCGCCGCGCGTAACCGGGGCTCGCGCACAGGAAGCGCTCGTTGGGCGCGAGCGGATAGCCGATCCACGACGACGACTTCAGGCTGCCGACATGGATGACCACGTCGGCCCCCGACGCGCTGGTCAGCGGACTCTCCGACAGGTGCAGCGAGATTTCGAGCTTCGGATGCGCGCGCTGCACGTCGCGCACGATCCGCGCGACGTACTTGCGTCCGAAGCCGAACGGCGCGACGACGCGCAGCGTGCCCTGCACGTCGCCGTGATCGCCCGCGATGTTGCCCGGCAGCGCGTCCACGCGCTCGAGAATCTCCACGGCTTCCCGATAAAGCCGCTGACCTTCGTCGGTCAACTCGATCCCTTTCGGCTGCCGCACGGCGAGCCGGACGTCCAGCCGCGCCTCCATCCGCTGCAGGCGGATCGTGACCGCGGGCGGGGTGAGGTCGAGCAGGCGCGCGGCGGATGCCAATGAACGCGACGCGCCGATCGCGCGCACGAGGCGAAGGTCGTCGAGGTCGAGCATTGCGTGTCCTTTAATGCTGGCGTTGCCGGGCATTAAACATCACATTGCATGAAGCATGTAGCGCTACGCCGCCGCGGTCCCCATGCGGGGGCATGCGTTTCACGTCGCGCGCCCGAATTCGCGCGATTTTGGGGTGAAGGCGGTACGCCGCCGCAAGCCGCGCTGACGCGCCGCAACATCGCGGCCGACACCCGGCCGACCCCCGATAGCCGGCAGTCCGATGCAATCCGGCGCGGCGCAAAACCCGCGCGCCGCTGTGTTCTGTCCCCCAACTTCTGCCCGGTTCGCCCGCCACAGGGCAAAATACGGGTTTTCCGCACCCGAGAGGGCGCGCCCGAATCACGCGCCGGGCGGCGGCAGTGCGCATTCGCACGCCGCCGCCGGGCGCCCAGGCAAGCTGCTCGCCGTGTCGCGAGCCCACAGGAGTCCAGACCCCATGCCCGAATCCAACCTGTCCTTCTTCGGCCGGCTATCGCTGGCCGTCGGCACGTTCTTCTCCGTGATCGGCAACCGCGAGTTCGCGGCCGGCGTGCTGCGCGTGCGCGACGGCGCCCCGGCACCGGTCGCGCCGGCGCCGGTTACGCCGGCCCCCGCGGCGGCCCCGGCACCCGCGCCCGTGAAGGCGCCGGCCCCCGAGCTGCGCGAAGCGAGCCCGCAAGCCGCGCTGCAACTGCTCGGCCTGCTGCAGCGCGATGCGCGCTTCATCGACTTCGTCGAGGAAGACATCGCGGGCTACGCGGACGCCGACATCGGCGCCGCCGCACGCCTCGTGCACGACGGCTGCCGCGCCGCGCTGCGCGAACATTTCACGATCGTGCCGGTGCGCGACGAAGCCGAAGGCAGCCGCGTGACGCTGCCGGCCGGCTTCGACGCGACGGCCGTGCGCGTGACGGGCAACGTGGTCGGCGCCGCGCCGTTCACGGGCACGGTCAGCCACCGCGGCTGGCGCGTGGCCGACGTGCGCCTGCCGAAGCTGACCGGCAGCCACGACGCCTCGGTGGTCGCACCGGCGGAGGTGGAACTGTGAACGATCCGCGCTATTCGATCGGTATCGACCTCGGTACGACCCACTGCGCGCTGTCGTACGTCGACAGCGCCGCGAGCGACGGCGAAACGATCACGCAGCAGGTGCTGCCGATCGCGCAGCTGACCGCGCCCGGCGCGCTGGAGTCGCGCGACCTGCTGCCGTCGTTCCTCTATCTTCCGCATGAAAGCGAGCTGACGCAGGGCGACCTGACGCTGCCGTGGACGGCCTCGCGCGCGTTCGCGGTCGGCGAGATGGCGCGCACGCGTGGCGCCGGCACGCCGATTCGCCTCGTGTCGAGCGCGAAGAGCTGGCTGTGCCACCCGGGCGTCGATCGCCGCGCGGCGATCCTGCCGAGCGATGCGCCGCCGGAAGTGGCGCGCGTGTCGCCGCTGGAAAGCTCGATCCGCTACCTGACGCACCTGCGCGAAGCGTGGGACCACGCGCATCCCGACGCGCCGTTCGCCGACCAGGACGTGACGGTCACGATCCCCGCGTCGTTCGACCCGGCCGCGCGCGAGCTGACGGCGGAAGCCGCGCGTGCCGCCGGCTATTCGCGCATGACGCTGCTGGAAGAGCCGCAGGCGGCGCTCTACAGCTGGATCCAGAAGAGCGAAGGCGGCTGGCGCAAGCAGGTGCAGGTCGGCGACCTGATCCTGTGCGTGGACGTCGGCGGCGGCACGACCGACCTGTCGCTGATCGCGGTGGTCGAGCGCGACGGCAATCTCGAACTGCATCGCGTGGCGGTCGGCGAGCACATCCTGCTCGGCGGCGACAACATGGACCTCGCGCTCGCGCACGTGGTCGCGCGCAAGCTCGCGCAGCAGGGCACGCAGGCCGATCCGTGGCAATTGCGCGCGCTGACCTACGCGTGCCGCTCGGCGAAGGAAACGCTGCTGTCCGACCCGACGACCGACGCGGTGCCGCTCGTCGTGCCGAGCCGCGGCTCGAAGCTGATCGGCGGCTCGATCCGCACGGAACTGACGCGCGCGGAACTCACGCAGACGATCCTCGAAGGTTTCTTCCCGCAAGTCGATGCGGCCGCGCGCCCGGTGAGCCGCGCGCGCGTCGGCCTGACGCAGCTCGGCCTGCCGTATGCGCAGGACGCGGGCATCACGCGCCACCTCGCGGCGTTCCTCGGCCGCCAGGTCGCGGCGCTCGACGCGCTCGAAGGCGTGCAGCGCACGCTGCCGCAAGGTGCGACGTTCCTGCATCCGACCGCGGTGCTGTTCAACGGCGGCGTGTTCAAGTCGCCGCTGCTCACGCAGCGCGTGCTCGATACGCTCAATAGCTGGCTCGCCGCCGAAGGCGCGCCGGCCGCGCGCCTGCTCGAAGGCGCGGACCTCGATCTGGCGGTCGCGCGCGGCGCGGCGTATTACGGCTACGTGAAGCGCGGCCGTGGCGTGCGCATTCGCGGCGGCACGGCGCGTGCGTATTACGTCGCGATCGAGTCGGCGATGCCCGCGGTGCCGGGGCTGGAGCCGCCGGTGCAGGCGCTCTGCGTCGCGCCGTTCGGGATGGAGGAAGGCTCGGATGCGGCGTTGCCGCCGCAGGAGTTCGGCCTCGTCGTCGGCGAGCCGGTGCAGTTCCGCTTCTTCGGGTCGTCGGTGCGGCGTCAGGACCAGGTCGGCACGCTGCTCGACTACTGGTCGCCTGAAGAGCTGCAGGAACTCGAGGAAATCCAGGCCACGCTGCCCGCCGAAGGGCGCACGGTCGGCGAGGTCGTGCCGGTGAAGCTGCATGCGCGCGTGACCGAAGCCGGCACGCTCGAACTCGAGGCGATCCCGAGCGGCACGAACGAGCGCTGGAAGGTCGAGTTCGACGTGCGCGGCGCCGCCTGAGCGCGATGAAGCGCTATACGGTCGGCATCGACCTCGGCACGAGCAACACGGTCGTCGCATACGTCGAGGCCGGCTCCGACGCGATCCGCGTGTTCGACGTCGAGCAGCTGGTCGGCCCCGGCGCGGTGGCGGCGCAGCCGCTGCTGCCGTCGGTGCGTTATCACCCGGCGGCGGGTGAGCTGCCGCCGGACGCGCTGCGCCTGCCGTGGGCGGCCGATTCGAAGGCGGGTGCGAAGGCTGATCCGAAGGCCAACGCGAATGCGGCCGGTGCACCGCCGGCCGTGATCGGCCGCTATGCGCGCACGCTCGGCGCGCAGGTGCCGGGGCGGCTCGTCACCAGCGCGAAGAGCTGGCTGTCGCACGCATCGGTCGACCGGCTCGCGGCGATCCTGCCGTGGGGCGCGGCCGACGGCGTCGACAAGGTGTCGCCGGTCGACGCGAGCGCGAGCTATCTCGCGCACGTGCGGGCCGCGTGGGATGCGCGTTTTCCCGATGCGCCGCTCGCGAAGCAGGACGTCATTCTGACGGTGCCGGCGTCGTTCGACGACGGCGCCCGCGCGTTGACGGTCGAGGCGGCCAAACGCGCGAAACTGCCGGCGCTGCGCTTGCTGGAAGAACCGCAGGCCGCGTTCTACGACTGGCTGTACGGCCAGCGCGCGACGTTGCGCGACACCTTCGCCGCACCGCGCCGCGTGCTGATCTGCGATGTCGGCGGCGGCACGACCGACCTCACGCTGGTCGACGTCGCGCCGGGAGACGATGGCGAACCGGCCTTCACGCGCGTCGGCGTCGGCAATCACCTGATGCTCGGCGGCGACAACATGGACCTCGCGCTCGCGCGCCTGGTCGAGACGCGGCTGACCGAGCCCGGCACGCGGCTGTCGGCCGCGAGCCTGTCGCAGCTCGTCGAGCGCTGCCGCGCGGCGAAGGAGCGGCTGCTCGGCGACGACGCGCCGGCCTCCGTCACCGTGACGCTGCTCGGCGCGGGCAGCAAGCTCGTCGGCGGCGCACGCTCGGCCGAGCTGACGCGTCAGGAAGTCGAGCAGATCGTCGTCGACGGCTTCTTTCCGCAGGTCGAGGCCGGCGAGCTGCCGCGCCGCGCGCGGGCCGCGATCGTCGAATTCGGCTTGCCGTATGCGAGCGACCCGGCCGTCACGCGCCACGTCGCCGCGTTCCTGAATCGTCATGCGGAAGGCCCGCTGCCCGACACGCTGCTGCTCAACGGCGGCGTGTTCCGCGCGGGTGCGCTGGCCGGCCGTCTCGCGCAGACGCTCGGCGCGTGGCGCGGCGCGCCGCTCGACGTGCTGCACAACGCGCATCCGGACGTGGCGGTCGCGCGCGGCGCGGTGGCTTATGGCCTGGCGCGGGCGGGGCATGCGCCGCGCATCGGCGGCGGTTCCGCGCGCAGTTATTTCCTCGTGCTCGACGATGGCGAGGGCGCCACGGCGGCGCGCGGTGTCTGCCTGCTGCCGCGCGGTGCCGAGGAGGGCCGCGAGATCCGGCTCGAGGAACGCACGTTCGCGCTGCAGCTCGGGCAGCCGGTGCGTTTCCACCTCGTGTCGACGGTCGCCGACACCGCGTACCAGCCGGGCGATCTGGTCGAGCTGGACGGCGGCGACTTCGTGCGGCTGCCGCCGATCGCGACGGTCGTCGACGCGAAGGCCGGTAGCGATGCGCGCGAAACGCCGGTGAAACTGACCGCGTCGCTGACCGAGGTCGGCACGCTCGAAATGCACTGCATCGCGACCGACGATGCAGCGCGCCGCTGGCGGCTCGAATTCCAGTTGCGCGGCGATGCGCCCGCGCAAGGCGACGATGCCGCGTTCGCGCGCCATCCGCGCGTCGATCACGCGATCGAGCTGATCGACCGCTCGTTCGGCAGCAAGGCCGCGGACGTCACGCCGAAGGACACGCGACGGTTGCGCGCGCAACTTGAACAGGTGCTCGGCCCGCGCGACGAGTGGGACGTCGCGCTCGCGCGCGAGCTGTTCGACGCGTTGCTTGCGCGCGCGCGTCGCCGGCGGCGCTCGGCCGATCACGAACGCGCGTGGCTGAACCTCGCCGGCTATTGCCTGCGCCCGGGCTTCGGCCATCCGCTCGATGCGTGGCGCATCGAGCAGCTGTGGCCGCTGTTCGACGACGGGATCCAGTACGTGAACGACGCGCAGGTGTGGTCCGAGTGGTGGACGTTGTGGCGGCGCGTGGCCGGCGGCCTCGACGACGACGCGCAGACGCAGGTGCGCGATGCGATCGCGTTCCTCGAACCGTCCGACGACAAGCGCCGCAAGCTGCCGTTCGACCCGGCCAAGGTCGGCCCGGCCGACATGACGCGCCTGTCCGCGTCGCTCGAACGACTGCCGGTCGAGCGCAAGGTGGAACTGGCCGAGCGGTTGATCGTGCAATTGCAGAAGCCGGCCGAGCGCACGCTGTGCGCGTGGGCGCTCGGGCGGATCGGTGCGCGCCGGCCGTTCTACGGCAGCGCGCACAGCGTGGTGCCGGCCGACGTCGCGAACCGCTGGCTCGATGCGCTGTTCGCGCTGGACTGGAAGCAGGTGGAACCCGCGGCGTTCGCGGTCGCGCAAATCGCGCGGATGACAGGTGACCGCGAACGCGATTTGCCGGATGAAACGCGTGAGGCGGTGATCAAGCGCCTGTCTTCCGCGAATGTGTCGGCCGCGTGGATCGACATGGTGCGCGAGGCGATTGCGTTCGACGAAGCCGACACCGCACGTGTGTTCGGCGAAACGTTGCCGGCCGGGTTGAAGCTGCTGGCGGGGTGATGAACGGGCGGGACGATGCTTCGATCTGATTCGCAGATCGAAGCATCGTCCGGCGGCGCCATCGGGCTATTCGCGCAGGATGTCCGCTCAGGCGTGCGGCACCGGTTCGCGTTACCGCGCCGCCGATTCCATTTCCTTCACGTCATGTGCTGCGGCCCGCCGCGCGAGATGAATGCCCGCGAGCATGCAGCGCACCGAGCCACCGGCCAGTTCGATCGTCGACACGTCGAGCGGCAGCAGCCGCGCGGAGCGTTCGATCGTCGCGCGCTGGCCGCCGGTGAGGCAGTCGAACGCACGCCGCGACAGCGCGAGCACGCGCCCGTCCTTGCCCGACAGCTCCAGCGTATTGCCCGCGAAATTCGCGATCTGCGCATGATCGAGCGCGATCACGGTGCGGCCCGTTTCGGTCAGGCGTTGCGCGATTTCGTCGCGGCGCCGGCGGTCGGCGATCAGGTCGAGGCCGATCATCGCGAACTCGGTGGCGACGCTCATCATTACGTTCGTGTGATAGATCGGGTTGCCGTTCGCATCGGCCGTATCGAAGCAGATCGGCTCGAAGTTGAAGTTCGTGCAGAAACGCTCGAGCGCGACCGGATCGGCGCGGCGCGAACGCGCGGTGTACGCGATCCGGGCGACGTGGTCGAGCACCATCGCGCCGGTGCCTTCCAGGAACACGTCGTCGTACTCGAGCCCCGAGTAGTCGATCACGTCCTGCACGCGGTATTCCGCTTTCAGCATCTCGACGATGTCCGCGCGCCGCTCGCGGCGGCGGTTCGGGCTATGCATCGGAAACAGCGCGATATGCCCGCCCGGATGAGTCGAGAACCAGTTGTTCGGGAACACGGAGTCGGGCGTGTCGCGCTCGCCGTGATCGTCGAACACGTGCACGCGCACGCCTGCATCGGCGAGTGTGCGCGCGGCGGCCGTGACTTCGTCGCGCGCGGCGGCCGACACCGACAGCGTGTCGTGCGCGCCGCCGACGGCCGTGCGCTGGAACGCGTTGTCGGCCGCGGTCTGCGGATTCGGCAGGAAGCGGTGCGGCCGGATCATCACGACGGCGGCCGGCGCCTGGATCGATACGAGATTCATGAACGTTTGAAGAGACAGGCGGAGAATCGGGCGGCGCGCCGGCCGCCCGGGATGACGATCAGCGTGCGAACGCGGCGACGGCTTCGGTCACGAACGCCGCATGACCCTGCGCGATCGCGGCCGGATCGTCGATCAGCGCGAACAGGTTTTTCGGATCGACGGCCGGCGGAATCAGCGCGATCTCGACGCCCGCGTTGTGCTGCTGCGCGAGCGCATACAGGTAGCGCAGCGCCGAGTAGTCCTCGAGCGCGAAGCCGACCGAGTCGAACACCGTGACTTCATCTGCGCGCTCGCGGCCGGTCGTCTCGCCCTGCAGCACGCGCCACAGTTCCGTCACCGGGAAGTCGGCCGGCATCTGCTGGATCTCGCCCTCGATGCGCGACTGCGGCTCGAATTCGACGAACACGCGGCCCGCCTGCAGCACGCCCGCGTCGAGCTCGGTCTTGCCCGGGCAATCGCCGCCGACCGCGTTCAGGTGCATGCCGGGCTCGATCATGTCGGCCGTGACGATCGTCGCATACGCCTTGTCGGCGGTGACGGTCGTCACGATGTCGGCGCCACGCACGGCGTCGGCGGTCGACGCGGCGCGCACGACGCGCAATTCAGGGTAAGCGGCGAGGTTCTTCACGAGCTTGTCGGTCGCGAGCGGATCGACGTCGAACACGCGGATTTCCTCGATGCCGAGCAGCGTGTGGAACGCGATCGCCTGGAATTCGCTCTGCGCGCCGTTGCCGATCAGCGCCATCGTGCGCGCGTCGGGGCGCGCGAGCGCTTGCGCGGCCAGCACCGACGTCGCGGCGGTGCGCAACGCGGTGGTCAGCGTGAGTTCGGCGAGCAGCAGCGGGTAGCCGGTGTCGACTTCGGCGAGCGCGCCGAACGCCATCACGGTGTGCATCCCGCGCGCGGCGTTGACGGGGTGGCCGTTCACGTACTTGAACGCGAACAGCGACGCGTTCGCGACGGGCATCAGCTCGATCACGCCGTCGCGCGAGTGGCAGGCGACGCGCGGCGACTTGTCGAAGTCGGCCCAGTGCAGGTAATCGGCGCGCAGCGTGTCGACGAGCGCGCGCAGGAACGGCGTGACGCCGGTCTGGGCGATCAGTCGGGCGGTGGCGGGTACGTCGAGGAAGCGGGTCATCGGTCTGTCTCCATTTTGCTGCCCGGACGCGTGTCCAGGCGTTCTGGTCGACCGGGGCGGGCGTGTCGGCCCGGGCCCCGGCTCCGTCAAAAGCGGCGTCGCGGCCCATGCGGCCGGTCGTTGGAGTCATTATTTCCGTGAGTCGAGCCAACAAAAAGACGGCAAAAATGGCAGATTTCTCGATAGACTTGGCAGATTGCTGGCCGGATATGGCAGTTTGTTCAAATCATGCTGGTCGAAATGCGTGCCGTCCGGCACGCTGGCGGCCGTGTCACGTTCAACAGGAAGGTCCGTTCATGATTACGCTCGACGACGTCGACCGGCAGCTCATCGCGCTGCTGCGCGACAACGCGCGGATGCCCGTCGTCGCCCTTGCGAAGGCGTTGCGCGTCGCGCGCGCGACCGTGCAGAACCGGCTGACGCGGCTGGAGAAGAACGGCGTGATCGTCGGCTATACGGTGCGGCTCAAGCCGGCCGCCGAGCGGCACCGGATCCGCGCGCTGATGTCGATCGCGGTGCAGGGCAATCGCGGCGCGGAAGTGGTGAAGGTGCTGCGCGGGCATCCGAACGTCGCGTCGATCCACAGTACCAACGGGCGCTGGGATCTGGTCGCCGAGCTGCACGCCGATTCGCTCGAGCATTTCGATCGCGTGCTCGGCGCGATCCGGTTGATCGACGGGATCGCGAATACGGAGACGAGCATTCTGTTGTCGACGCACAAGGCGTGACGCGCGGCGGCGCGCGTCGGCCGGCGTGCTCGCCTGCGCCAGCGCCGGCGCGGCGGCGAGTCAGTCGCCCGCTGCGGATTCGGGAAACACCGGTTCGCCCAGCGTCAGCATCAGCCGGTTCGCCCACGCGAAGATCGCGACGGCGTGCGACAGGTCGAGAATTTCTTCGTGGGTGAGCCCTTCGGCTTCGAGCGCGGCGATGTCGCGTTCGTCCACCGTGTCGGGCCGCTCGGTCAGCGCGACCGCATAGCGGATGATCGCGCGTTCGCGCGCGGTCGTGCCGGCTGTCGACGGATCGTCGAACACCTGGTCGATCGCATCGGTGCGTTTCGCGAGCTGCGCGAAGCGTTGTGCGTGCACCGATGCGCAATACACGCAGCCGTTCACGCGCGACACGGCCGTGCTTGCCAGCTCGCGTTCCGCGCGCGACAGTCCGCCCGGACCATACATGATCGCGTTGAACACGCCGGAACGCTGCCGCAGGATGTCGGGCAGGTGGACGAGCAGCAGGTAGTAGTCCGACGTTTTCGCTTGCGGATGGCTCGCTTCGAGCACCGCGAGCTGGTCGGCCGTGGCGCGCTCGAGCGGCACCGTGTCGAGCCATGCACGCCAGCCGAGCGTGGCGGACGTGAAACCGTGCGTGGCCATCGTCATGCGGCCTCCCGGGCGGCACGCGCCTGCAACGCTTGCGCCGCTGCCGCGACACGCAGCTGATACGAGACGAAGGCGACGAGCTGCGACAGCGCGACGATCGCGGGTGTCGTGAACCCGGCCGACTTCAGTGCGTCGAGATCGGACGGGCGTGCGTCGGCGGGCGAGCGCGTCAGGCGCCGCGCATGCACGAGGAGCGCGCCGAGGCGTCGAGGCAGCGCGTCGAATGCATCGGCATCCGCGCGGGCGATGTCGTCGGGCGTGCCGCCTGCGTCGATCAGCCGTGCGCGATAGGTTGCGGCCAGTGCGTGCGCATTCGAGCGCTGCGCGACGTACCGCGCCGCATGCAATCGTTCGATTAACGAAAGATCGGGCAGAGCGGTGTCGAACAGCGCGGCTTCGCTGAGCCGCGTATGGAGCAGCACCTTGTCGCGTGCGCGACGCAGCGTGGCCACGGCATCGCCTTCGCGCAGGCCGGCGACGGCGTCGATCGTATCCGGCGCGGCGGCCGGCGGGACGGGTTCGGTCATCGTGATGGATTCCAGTCGTCGTGAGTAGCGTGGATCGCGGCGGCGCTCATGCGTCGGCGTCGCGCCATTCGTCGCCCTGCAGCTCCGCGGTCGCGAACGCGACGAGCGCGTCGTAGTGGCGGTCGCGATCGGCGTCGAACAGCCGGCTCGCGATGCCGCGTGCGAGCCGCCCGGCGCCCGCGCTGATCGCGGGGATGTCGCCCGACAGCTTGCCGTGGCTCAGGCTCGCCGCATGGTTGAAGCAATGGATGCGCGTGACGGCCGGGCAGGCGCCGCGCTCGCGTTCCTGGAACGCGAACGCGGGGCCGAGGTCGGGCGACTCGGCGAGCTCGTCGAGCCATGTGCCCGGTTCCGGTTGATAGCGATCCTTCCAGCGCCGCACATGCGGCCCGAACGACGCGAATTCCGCGCGTGTCGTCCAGTCGGAATGAAAGCCCGTCGCGAAGATCAGGAAGTCGACCGTGTAGCGGCCGCGCGGCGTGACGACGTCGAGGCCGTCCGCGTGTTCGACCAGCGTTTCGATCGGGCTGGCTGCATGGAAGTGTGCGTGAGCATGCCGCGACACGCGCAGCACGCTGTCGCGCGGCGGCGGTGTCTGCGACGTCAGCGCGTAGTGCATGAAGCGCCACTTCGTCGCATCGTCGAGATCGGCATAACCGTGCACGAGGCCCGGGCTGCCGATGCCCGTCAGCTTGTTGATGCGCGGAATGTCCGCGCGACGGAAGAACAGGTCGACGCGCGCGGCGCCCGCTTCGAGCGCGGTGCCCGCATTGTCGAACGCGGACGCACCCGCGCCGACCACGCCGACGCGCTTGCCGGCGAGCGAAGCGAAATCGATCGGCTCGGACGAATGGGCCCAACGCGAGCTCGGCGCGCGTTGCGCGACAGGCGGCACGTACGGGCCGCCGAGCCCGTCGCGGCCGGTCGCCAGCACGACGTGTCGCGCGAGCACGGTCTGCGCCTGGCCGTTCGCGCGCAGGTCGAGCGCGAGCAGGCCGTCGTCGCGCGGACGCAGTGCCACGAGCGCGGTGTCGTTGCGCACCGGCAGGTCGAGCACGCGGCGATACCAGCGCAGGTATTCCATCCATTGCGTGCGCGGAATCTTGTAGAGCGCATCCCACGCGTCGCGGCCGTATCGTGCTTCGAACCACGCGCGGAACGTCAGCGCGGGCAGGCCGAGCGCGGGGCCGGTGAGTTGCTTCGGCGAGCGCAGCGTCTCCATCCGCGCAAACGTGATCCACGGGCCTTCGTAGCCGGCCGGTGCACGGTCGATCACGCACTGGTTGTCGATGCCGAGCAGGCGCAGTTCGGCGGATGCCGCGAGCCCCGCCATTCCGCCGCCGACGATCGCGACGTCGAGCACGCGCGTGCCGTCGACGTCGCGCGGCGGCACCCACGACGGCGCGGGCAGGTCGAGCCAGCGCAGGTCCTGGGCGAGGCGGGCTTCGAGTGCGTCGAGCGTGTCGGGTGCGTCGGGTGTGTCGGGCGTCGCCGTCATGCGGCCTCCGGGCGGGTACCGCGTGTGCGTGCGGTTCGTGTGGCGCGTGTCACGCGAGGCGGGCGATCGATGCGCAACCGGTCGCCTCGCAGCAGCGCGTCGTGCACGGATGCATCGTGAAAGGTCACGTCGTCGAGCAGCGCGCGCGTCGTGTTCTGCAGCGCGTCGAGCAGCGCCTCGACGGAGGCCGTGCGCGTCTTGCCGGCGGGCGTCGCGACACCGAACGCGAACGGGATGTCGACATCGAGCGGTCGTGCGACGACGCCGTCCACCGGCAGTGCCACGCCGGTCGCCGGGTCGACGATGCCGATCCCGACGCCTGCGCGCGCGGCCATCACCGCGTTCAGCGATGCATTGGTTTCGATGAACACGTGCGCGTCGACGCGTGCGGCCGCGAATGCCGCATCGATCCGCTGGCGCAGCCGGTGCCGGTTCGCGACCGTCACGATGCGGCGGCCCGCGAGATCGCGCAGCGCGATGCGCGGCTTGCCCGCGAGCGGATCGTCGGCCGGCAGCACGGCGACGCAGGGCGTTTGCGCGATCCAGTGCACGTCGAGCCCCGCATGCGCCATCGGCAGCGTGACGACGCCGATATCGGCCGTGCCGGCGAGCACTTCGTGCACGACGTGTTCGGCCGACTCGCTGCGCAACTGGTAGTGCGGCGCGTGCGCGCCGTCGGGCAGTGCGGCGAGCGCGGCCGGCACGAGCGTGGCCGCGAGTGAAGGCGTGGCCGCGATGCGCACGGGTTCGGCGGTTTCGTCGCCGAGTGCGCGCGCCCGCGCTTCGATCGCGCGCAGGCCGACGAGCGAGCGTTCGACTTCCTCGTAGAGCAGGAATGCACGGCGCGTCGGCGTGACGCGCGGGCCGTGCCGGTCGAACAGCGCATAGCCGAGATCGGCTTCGAGCTCCTGGATCTGTCGCGTGACGGCCGGCTGCGAGCGGCCGAGCAGTTCGCCCGCGCCGGTCACGCTGCCGGCCGACATGACCGCGGAAAAGGCTTCGAGTTGATGCAACTCCATGACGCGTTCCGATGATGCGATTTGCGCATTGTAGGAGTGCGAGCATGCACGATTCATATAATGATTTTTGCTATCGACAGTGCCAAACATGCGAAGGGCACGCGCGCCGGTACGACGAGCCGTGCATGCACGCGCGTCGGCCGGCAGCGCTGCACGACGGCAAACGTCAATCGAATCAATGCGCTGCAGCGCATGCCGATGCGTCGCGCGAGGCGCGCCGTGCAGGAGACCGTGGCAGTGATGTTGCGCTTCGCGCCGCGCACGATATCGATATGCGCAAAACTTCGTTGGAACGCCCTGAACCGGATGGTTACATGCCCTCACTCTTTTCGACTGACTGAAGCTGGGGGGACGCATGAACGTTTCGGGGAACGACGCACGCGGCGCATGGCGGCGCGTGCTGGGCACGGTGGCGGCACTGGCTGCCGCATGGGGCTTGTCGACGGGCGGCGCGCTCGCGGCGGGCGTGTCCGGCGAGCCGGTGGTGATCGGCGTGAGCGGGCCGCTCACCGGGCAGGACGCGCAATACGGCGAACAATGGAAGCGCGGCTTCGATCTCGCGCTCGACGAGATCAACGGCGGCGGCGGCATCCACGGCCGGCCGCTCGCGGTCGACTTCCAGGACAGCCGCAGCGATCCGCGCCAGGCGGTGGCGATCGCGCAGAAATTCGTCGCGGACCCGCGCATCGTGATCGAGCTCGGCGACTTTTCCAGCGCGACGTCGATGGCCGCGTCGCCGATCTACCAGCGCGGGCAGCTGATCCAGTTCGGCTTCACGAACTCCCATCCGGATTTCACGAAGGGCGGCGACTACCTGTGGAGCACCGCGCTGAGCCAGGCCGAGGAGCAGCCGCTGCTCGCGCGCTACGCGGTGAAGGAGCTCGGCTTCAAGCGGATCGCGGTGCTGTACCTGAACACCGACTGGGGCCGCACCAGCAAGGACATCTTCGCGAAGGCGGTGACGGGGCTCGGCGCGCAGGTCGTCGCGGCCGAAGGCTACCAGCCGGCGGAGAAGGATTTCCGCTCGACGCTCGTGCGGATCGGTGCGTCGAAGCCCGATTCCATCGTGCTGATTTCCTACTACGCGGACGGCGCGCAGATCGTGCGGCAGGCGCGCACGTCGGGGCTCACGCTGCCGATCGCGGCGGTCGGCTCCGTGTATTCGCCGAAGTTCCTCGAACTCGGCGGCACGGCCGTCGAAGGCGTCTATACGGAATCGAACTTCTTCCCGGCCGAACCGCGACCGGAGGTGCAGGCGTTCGTGCAGCGCTATCGCGCGAAATTCCATGCCGATCCCGATTCGTTCGTCGCGCGTGCATACGATGCGCTGATCCTGTCGGCCGAAGTGCTGCGCCGCTACGGCGTGACGCGCCAAGCCGCGCACGACGGCTTCGAGAAAGTGAGCGACGTGCCGAGCGTGATCTTCGGCAAGGTGCGTTTCGATCCTCAGACGCGCCGCGTCGCGGGCGCACGCACCGTGTATCTCGTCGTGAAGCAGGGGCAGTGGGCGCTGTGGGACGGCGCGAAGCCGCAGCTCGCGGCGCGCTGACCCCGACCCGGAACCGCATGCAAATGACGGACGCATCGTGATGGCTTCCTGGCTCGACTACACGCTCAACGGCCTCATCGTCGGCAACATCTACGCGCTGCTCGCGGTGGGGCTCGCGCTGATCTTCGGCGTGTCGCACCTGATCAACTTCGCGCACGGCTCGGTCTACATGGGCGGCGCCTTCATCGGCTGGCTGTGCCTGACGCGCTTCGGCTTGCCGCTGCCGGCCGCGCTCGCGGCGGTCGTCGTCGGCTGCGGCGCGCTCGGCATCGCGATCGAGCGGGTCGGGCTGCGGCCGTTGCGCCACGCCGCGCGCATCGCGCCGCTGCTCGCGACGATCGGCATCAGCTTCATCCTCGACCAGCTCGCGCAACTCGCGTTCGGCGCGGACCCGCGTGCGGTGCCGACGCCGCTGCCCGACTGGCACCTGCGCATCGCCGGCGCGACGCTCGGTGCGCTCGACCTGCTGATCGCCGGCATCGGCCTCGCGGCGGCCGCGCTGCTGTACGGCTTCCTGCGCTTCACGCGGCTCGGCTGGGCCGTGCGCGCGACCGCGCAGGATCGCGACGCGGCGCTGCAGATGGGCGTGGACGTCGATCGCGTGAACCAGACGGTGTTCGCGATCGCGTGCGCGCTCGGCGGTGTCAGCGGGCTGCTGGTCGGCATGTACTACAACAGCATCGATCCGGCGATGGGCTTCCAGGCGACGCTGAAGGGCGTGGTCGCGCTGCTGATCGGCGGGCTCGGCAACGTGCCCGGCGCGATCGGCGGCAGCCTGCTGCTCGGCCTCGTCGAAAGCTACGGCGTCGCGCTGTTCGGCACCAGCTATCGCGACCTGTTCGCGTTCGGGCTGCTGATCGTGTTCCTCGTGTGGCGGCCGAACGGCCTGTTCAGCGGGAAGCGCGCGCTGCCGCCGGAGCCGATGACGGGCACCTTCCTCGCGGCCGCGAAAGCCGTGCGCGTGCCGCGCCCGGTGCTCGTCGTGCTGATCGTGGCGGCGGCCGTGCTGCCGTGGTTCGGTGCATCGCCTTATGTGCTGCAGACGCTGACCAACGCGTGGCTGTACGGGCTGCTCGCGCTGAGCCTCACGCTCGTCGCGGGCACGGTCGGGCAGATCTCGCTCGGCCACGCCGCGCTGCTCGTGATCGGCGCGTATGCGTCGGCGCTGCTGTCGTCGGATCTCGGCTGGTCGCCGGCCGTGACGGTTCCGTGCGCGGGCGCGATCACCGCCGTGCTCGGCACGCTGCTCGTCTATCCGGCGTTCCGGCTGCGCGGGCACTACGTATCGATCGCGACTCTCGGGATCGGCGAAGTGGTGAGCCTCGTGATCCTGAACTGGGACGGTCTCACGCGCGGCCCGCTCGGCATCACCGGCATCGCGCCGCTGCCGTGGGCGACGACCGCGCGCGCCGCGTACTGGTTCACGCTCGCGGTGCTCGTCGCGTTCGCGCTCGTGCAGGTGCGGCTGCTGCGCTCGCATCTCGGCCGCACGCTGCGCGCGGTGCGCGAGGACGACGTCGCCGCGCGCGCGCACGGCATCGCGCCGAACCGCTACAAGGCGATCGCGTTCGCGGTCGGCGGCGTCGCGGCCGGCGTGAGCGGCGGCATCGCCGCGCACCTGTACAGCTACATCAATCACCAGACCTTCGATTCGCAGGTGTCGATCCTCGCGCTGACGATGGTGATCCTCGGCGGGCTCGGCAACGTGCTCGGCGGCGTCGTCGGCGCGATCGCGCTGATCGGGCTGCCCGAGCTGTTCCGCTGGGCGGCCGACTACCGGATGCTGATCTACGGCCTCGTGCTGCTGCTGCTCGTCCGGTTCCGGCCGCAGGGCCTGCTCGGCACGGTGTGAGGAGGAATGCGATGACCACCACTCGACCCTTGCTCGACGTACGGGGTTTGACGCGCCGCTTCGACGGCGTGACCGCGCTCGACGCGGCAAGCCTGACGCTCGCCGACGGCGAGCTGCTGAGCGTGATCGGCCCGAACGGCGCGGGCAAGTCGACGCTGTTCAACCTGATCGCGGGCGCGGACCGCCCCGATGCCGGCCGCGTGACGTTCGACGGCCGCGACATCACCGGCACGCCGCCGGAACGGCTCGCGGCGCTCGGCATCGCGCGCACGTTCCAGCACGGCCGCGTGTTCGGCAACCTGAGCGTGCTCGACAACGTGCTGATCGGCGCGCACGCGCGGTTGCGCGCGGCGCGGCCGGGCTGGCCGGCGCTCGGCGCGGCGGCCGAGGTGTGGCGCGCGCTCGTGCGGCCCGCGTCGGTGCGGCGCGAGGAAGCGGCGCTGCGCGACGAGGCGCGCGACATCATCGCCGGGTTCGGCGAGCGGCTCGCGCCGCGCATCGATCATCCGGCGCACAGCCTGTCGTATGCGAACCGGCGGCGCGTGGAGATCGGCCGCGCGCTCGCGCTGCATCCGCGCCTGCTGCTGCTCGACGAGCCGACCGCCGGGATGAACGAGACCGAGACCGCCGAGATGCTGCAACTGATCCAGTCGCTGAAGACGCGCGGCCTGACGATCCTGCTGATCGAGCACAAGCTCGAACTCGTGATGCGCGTGTCCGACCGCGTGATGGTGCTCGACAACGGCGTGAAGATCGCCGAAGGCGCGCCACGCGACGTGCGGCACGATCCGCGCGTGATCGAGGCTTATCTCGGTCGCCGCCATGCAGGCGGCACGGCCGCCGAGCGCACCGTGCAGGCGGCCGCATGAGCGCACCTTCTTCCGGACCCGACACGACCATGACCGACGCGCTGCTGAAACTCGAACACCTCGACACGTTCTACGGCCCGGTGCAGGTGCATTTCGACGTGAACGTCGAAGTCGGCCGCGGGCAGATCGTCAGCCTGCTCGGCGGCAACGCGAGCGGCAAGTCCACGACGATGAAGCTGATTCTCGGGCTGATGCGGCCGCGTCGCGGCGTCGTGCGTTTCGACGGCGACGACGTGACCGCGCTCGCGACGCCGCAGCGCGTGCGGCGCGGGATCGCGGCCGTGCCCGAGGCGCGGCGGCTGTTCGGCGACATGAGCGTGCGCGAGAACCTGCTGATGGGCGCCTATACGCGCGGCGATCGTACGGCGGTGGCCGACGACTACGCGCGCGTGCTCGAACTGTTTCCGCGCGTGCGCGAGCGGCTCGCGCAGCGCGCGGGCACGCTGTCGGGCGGCGAGCAGCAGATGCTCGCGATGGCGCGCGCGCTGATGGCGCGTCCGAAGCTGATCTGCATGGACGAGCCGACGATGGGGTTGTCGCCGCTCTACGTCGACAAGGTGCTGGAACTGATCGACACGATCAACCGGCAGGGCGTGACGGTGTTCATGGTCGAGCAGAACGCGAGCCTCGCGCTGGAGATCGCGCATTACGGATACGTGCTGCAGACGGGGCGCGTCGTGCTCGAAGGGCCCGCGAAAACGCTGCTCGACGACGAACGCGTGCGCGATGCGTATCTCGGCGGGGAGGCGGTCGCGGCGTAGTCGATGGAAGGGGCGCCGCGTTCCGCCGATTCATGCGTGACCGGCGTGCGCCGTTGCCGGCCGCGGAAACGTCAGCACCACCGCGAACCCGCCCGCATCGGGAAACGCGAACCCGACGCGCCCGCCGTGCGCCTTCATCACTTCCTGCACGATCGCGAGCCCGAGCCCCGACCCGGTGCGGCGTTCGCTGCCGTCCGGTGCGATCCGCACGAACGGCTGCAATGCCGCGTCCCAATGCTCGCGCGGAATGCCGCGCCCGTTGTCGGTGACGGTCAGCGTCACCGACCGATCCGCGTTGCCCGCGGTGGCGACCGACACGACGATATCGTCCGCATGCCCGTGCAGCAGCGCGTTGTGCAGCACGTTCGACAATGCCTCCTGCAGACTGATTGCATCGCCGTCGATCCACGCATGCGGCGCGTCGCTCGCGAACGCGACGGCCACGTCGCGCGCGTCCGCGAGCGGAATCGTGCGGCCGAGCACGTCCTTCGCGAGCGCGACGAGATCGACGGGCTGCAGCGGCACGACCTCGGTTCGATGAATCACCATCGCATGATTGAGCAACTGCCCGGTGAGACGCCCGACATCCGAGCAGGTCGCGCGCAACGCATCGAGCCGCGCCGCATGACGCGCGGGATCGGCTTCGCCGTCGAGCAGTTCGATCTGCGCGTCGAGCCGCGCGAGCGGCGTGCGCATCTGGTGCGCGGCGTCGGCGATGAAGCGCTGCATCGCGTTGATCCGCTCGGCGAGCCGCCGCATCAGCCCGTTGATCGACCCGATGATCGCGTCGATCTCGCTCGGCGTGTCGACGGCCACCGGCCGCAGGTCGGCCGGGTCGCGCGCGGCGATGATCGCGCCGATCTGTGCGAGCGGGCGCAGCCCGCGCCGGATCGCGAGGCCGCTCGCGCCGATCGCGAGCACGCTCATCAGCAGGATCAGCGTCCACACCTTGATGCTCATGTCGTTCGTCAGCTGTTGCCGCGCATTGGTTGTCTGCGCGACCGTCACGAGCGCCCAGCCCGGCGTGCTTTCTTCCGGCATGTAGCGCGCGATGGTCGCGGTGCGGATCCGGTGACCCTGGTAGACGGCGTTCGCGAACGACGGGCCCTGTTTCGCGGCCGCGAGCGTTGCGGGGCTCGCGAGATCGTTGTAGCCGGCCACGACGACGCCGCGCGAATCGACCACCTTGTAGTAGACGAGGTCGTAGCGCGACAGCGTCGACAGCGCGGCGACGGGCGGGTTCAGCGCGAGCACGCCGCCTTGCACATACAGGTTCTCCGCGACCTGGATCGACGCGCCGGCGAGCAGCTGGTCGTACGCGCGCTCGGCCGCGACGCCCGCGTAGTAGCGCGCGATCGCGGCCAGCGCGAGCGCGCCGGTCGCGACGACGAGCGCGATGAACAGCAGCGTGCGCCCGAACAGCGTCTTCGGGAACCAGTCAGTGCGCGGCAATCTGATACCCCATCCCGCGCGCGGTGCGGATCTCGACCGAGCTGCCCTGCAGCTTCCTGCGCACGCGCGTCACGTATTGCTCGACCGCGTTCGCGGTCGGCTCGTTGCCGAAGCTGAACAGCTGGTTCAGCAGTTCGTCCTTCGAGAAGATCCGCTGCGGACGGCTCGCGAGGATCTCCAGCAGCGCGAATTCCTGGCGCGACAGCGACAGCGGCTGGCCGTCGAGTTCGGCAAGCCGGCTGCTGCGGTCGATCACGAGGCCGCCGAGCGTCAGCACGTCGTTCGCATGGCCGCTGTTGCGGCGCAGCAGCGCCTGCACGCGCGCATCGAGCTCGCGGTAGTCGAACGGCTTCACGAGATAGTCGTCGGCGCCGAGGCCGAGGCCGCTCACGCGGTCGTCGATCGCCGAGCGCGCGGTGACGAGCAGCACCGGCGTCGTGCTGCCCGACGCGCGCAGGTTGCGCAGCACCGCGAAGCCGTCGAGGCCGGGCAGGTTCGCATCGAGCACGACGAGGTCGAAGCGCTCGACGCGCAGCAGGCCGTTCGCGGTCGAGCCGTCGGTTTCGAGATCGACGGCATGGCCGAGCCGCGCGAGGCGGCTGCGGATCGCCGCGCCGATTTCGGCATCGTCCTCCACGACGAGAATGCGCATGGTGCCGTTTGCAGGGTGAGGGGTTAGGGGTTTTCCCGGGGGCGGGATGTCAGTATTTTCTCAGACTCGCTCGATAACCTGTGTTCAGCCGGAGCAAGCGACGACGGCATTAATACCAGAGGAGACGGCAACATGCAGCATGTCACGGGCACGACGAAGGCGCGGCCGGATGCACGGCGTAGCCTGACGCCGGCTGCCGCGTTGCGGCTGGTCGCGCGCCGCATGGAGGCATGCGCATGAAGACGTCGCCGCGCCGCCGCGCGTTGCTCGCCGCCGGCCTCGGCATGCTTGCCGCACCGTCGCTGGTGCGCGCGAAGCCACGCACGGTGCGGATCTCGAAAGGCTATGGCGTGTTGTACCTGCCGCTGCTCGTGATGGAGAAGCAGCGCCTGTTCGAGCGGCATGCGGCGCGGCACGGCCTGCGCGACGTCGCGGTCGACTGGGTGCTGCTCGACGGCGGCAATTCCGTCAACGACGCGATGATGGCCGGCACGCTCGATTTCGCGGGTGCCGGCGCGCCGGGCTTCATCGAGCTGTGGGCGCGGGCGCGCGGGATTCCGAACGTCGAGGTGATCGGCATCAGCGGATTGTCCACGACCTCGCTGTCGCTCAATGCGAACCGTCCGGGCCTGACGTCGCTGCGCGACTTCACGCCGTCCGACCGGATCGCGGTGCCGGGCATCCGCACGTCGCTGTCGGCGGTCGTGCTGCAGATGGTCGCGAGCCGGCAGCTCGGCGCGCGGCATTTCGCGCAGCTCGACTCGATCACCGTGAACCTGCCGCATCCGCAGGCGATGCAGGCGCTGATCCGCCGCGAGAACGGCGTCACCGCGCACTTCACGTCGCCGCCGTTCTCGACCCTCGAATTGCGGCAGCCGGGCATTCATCGTGTCGTGAATTCGGTCGACGTGCTCGGCCCGCTGACGCTCGACGTCGTGTTCGCGCCGAAGCGGCTCGTCGATACGGAGCCCGCGCTGGCCGCGGCGTTTCTCGGCGCGCTCGACGAAGCGAACCGCCTGATCGCGCAGGACCCGCGCGCGGCGGCCGCGCTGTATGCGGCGTCGTCGGGCGTCGCCGTGTCGCACGACGATGTGATGCAGATGCTCGCCGCGCCTGACACGCGTTTCTCGGTGCGGCCGAATCAGCTGATGGACTACGTCGAATTCCTGTATCTCGCCGGCACGATCAAGGCGAAGCCGCGCGCGTGGCACGAGATGTTCGCGCCGATGCTCGACGACTACCGGACCGGCTGACGACGGCGGCCATCCGTTTCCGGATCCCGATTTCATCGAACCCCACCGCGCCCGCGCGTTCGTCGCGCGCGGCGCCGATTCAACCGACAAGCAACCGCTTCACGGAGGAGCCCGCAGTGAATGCCACCGAAACCCTGGACCCCGCGTCCGCCGAAGAGCAGCGCATCATGTCGAAGATGGCGCGGCGCCTGATGCCCATCCTCGTCGTGATGTTCCTGATCGCGTTCATCGACCGGCAGAACGTCGGCTTCGCGAAACTGCAGATGGTGCACAGCCTCGGGATGACCGAGGCCGCGTTCGGTCTCGCGTCGTCGCTGTTCTTCATCGGCTACCTGCTGTTCGAGGTGCCGAGCACGCTCGCGCTGCATCGCTACGGCGCACGCGTGTGGCTCGCGCGGATCATGCTAACGTGGGGCCTCATCACCGTGCTGATGGGCTTCACGACGTCGATGCCCGCGTTCTGTTCGCTGCGCTTCCTGCTCGGGATTGCCGAGGCCGGCTTCTATCCGGGCGTGATCTATTACCTGACGCTGTGGTTCCCGCAGAGCTATCGCGCGAAGGTGCTCGGCATCTTCACGCTCGGCAGCGCGCTCGCGAACATGCTCGGCTCGCTGGTCGGCGGCGTGCTGCTGAGCCTGAACGGCGTGTGGGGGCTCGCGGGCTGGCAGTGGGTGTTCGTGGCGACGGGCATCCCGGCCGTGATCGTCGCGATCGTCGTGTTCCGCGTGCTGCCGGCGTCGTTCCGCGAGGCGCCGTTCCTCGACGAACGCGAGAAGCAGATCGTCGCAGCCGCGCTGGAGCGCGAGAAGCCGGCGCAGGCCGAGCATGCGCAGCCGTGGAAGGCGCTGCTCGATCCGCGCGTGATGCTGTTCGCGGCGACCTACATGCTGATGTCGACGTCGCTGTACGGCGTCACGTACTGGCTGCCGACGCTCGTGAAATCGTTCGGTGTGTCGAGCAGTACGAACGGTTTGCTGAGCATGCTGCCGTGGGCGCTCGCGGTGGTGCTGCTGGTGTGGCTGCCGTCGAAGCTGCGCCGCGCGAAGAGCATCCTGCGCACGATCGCGATCGTCGCGGCGCTCGGCGCGCTCGGCTTCCTGCTGAGCCTCGTGCTGCCGTCGACGCCGCTGCGCTTCGTCGCGCTCGTGCTGGGCGGGGCGTGCATCCCGCTGCTGTATCCGTGCTTCTGGTCGATGCCGCCGCGCTACTTCACCGGCGCGCGTGCGGCGGCGAGCGTCGCGGCGATCAACTCGATCGGCAACCTCGGCGGCTTCTTCAGCCAGAACCTGATGCCGTTCGCGGGCAAGGTGACGGGCACGGCGTTCGGGCCGATGATCGTGCCGATCGTGTGCCTCGCGCTGCTCGGGATCGGCGCGCTCGTCGCGTGGACGCGCTCGGAGAGGGGGATGGTGGCGGCGCGGGTGTGATGGGCGGCGGCGGCCGGGGGCTGCGGTATCGCGCAGTCCCTGCTGCCGATCGGGCCAACGGTCGAACAAGTCACGATCCTCACCGTTCGGCATCAGCGGGAAGAGGACTACCACTGCCCCCCATGGCAGCACAACGCCGCTACTGCTTCGCCCTTACCTCTTCCGTCCGTGACGTCCCCCGTCCGTCATGCGCAATCGCCACATGCGCCGACCCCACCGGAATATCCACTTCCACCGTCGTTCCTTCGCCGAGCGTCGTATCGATCCGCAGCGTGCCGCCGACGAGATACGCGCGCTCGCGCAGGCCGACCAGCCCGAACGATCCCGACTTGCGCGGCGCACCGGGATCGAAGCCCGCACCGTCGTCGCGAATCGTCAGCGCGATCGTCTCGTCACGGTAGACGAGCGCCACGGTCGCGCTCGACGCGGCCGCGTGCCGCGCGACGTTCGCGAGCGCTTCCTGCGCGATACGGAACACGGCCGTCGCATACGGTTCGTCGAGCAGCAATTCGCCCGGCTCGACGTGCAGCGCGCACGCGATGCCGTGACGGTGCTGGAAATCCTCCACGAGCCATTGCATCGCGGCCGCGAACCCGAGGTCGTCGAGCATCAGCGGACGCAGGTCGGACGCGATGCGCCGCGTGGCCGTCACCGCGCCGCGCGCGAGCGCATGCATCGCCGCGATCTTGCGCGCCAGCGGCGCGTCGTCCTGCGGCACGCGGTCGAGCAGCCATTCGAGATCGTTCTTCAGCGCCGCGAGCGTCTGCGCGAGTTCGTCGTGCAGTTCGCGCGCGATGCGGCGCTGTTCGGCCTCGCGTGCGGTCGCACTGATCGCCGCGATCTCCCGCAGCTCCTCGCGCGACGCCTGCAGCGCCCGCTCCGCGCGCACGCGCTCCTCGACTTCGCGCCGCAGGTCGCGGTTCGACGCGCTCAACTGCGCGGTGCGCGCCGCGACGCGCTGCTCGAGCCGTTCGTTCGCCTCGTTGAGCTGCGCGCTCTTCTGCACGACGAGCAGGTGCTGATAGCGCGCGCCGGCCAGCGCGCGCACCGTCTGCGCATGCAGCCGGCCGTTCTCGAACAGCAGCGCGAACAGCACGACGCACGATGCGACGAGGCCGTAGGTCCGCCCGGCGTAGAAGCCCAGGTCGAAGCGACCGTGGTTCAGCATCGCCGACAGCGCGATGTCGAACAGCCAGGCGACGAGCACGATCATCACCCACAGATCGAGCACCGAATGACGACGCCGCAGTCGCCACATCAACACGAGCGCGGCGAGGTTCAGTGCCCAGACGATCGTGATCGCGTGCGTCATCGTCGACGCCATCCGGTTGCCCTGCATGATGCGCGGCAGCAGGTCGTGGCCGGCGGTCGCGAGCAGCGCGAGCGCGACGGTCGCGCCCGCGGCCGACGCGATGCAAAGCAGGATCGGAATCGCCGCGCGACGCTGCTCGAGCGACGGCGGTCGCGCGCGCGCCGCCGCGCGCAGCAGCACGTACGCGATGACCGTCAGCGGAAAGCCGCCGTGCCAGAACAGATAAAGCCACGCGGTGGTCTGTTCGCCCGCGCCGAGCAGGCCCGTCGGCGAGAACAGCCCCGGAAAGGTCAGCATGTGCGTGCCGGCCATGAAGCCCGTGAACAGGTAGCCGCCCGCGAGCGCGAGCAGCGATTTCTCGCGCAGGATCGCGTACTGGCCGAGCAGCAGGCCGGCCGTCACCATGTCGTTGATCACGATCGCCGACTGGTACACGGGAATGAAGCCCAACACGCGCGCGAGCGGCACGCCCGCGAACGGCGCGAGGGCGGCGAAGATCGCGGCCGACACGATCACCGTCGCGATCGCGAGCCGCCGCTCGCGCCGGTCGGGCGGCAGCGACGACATGAACAGGCGCGACGGATCCGACGCGTCGTCGTCGTCGGGGGCGGCGGAGCGGACGCGGAACGCGGGCATCATGCGTCGTCGACGCCGAGGTCGAGATCGTGGCGCATCGCGTAGCGCACCAGCGCGGCTTCGTGCGGCAGCTCCATCTTCTCGAGGATGCGGGTCTTGTAGGTGCTGACCGTCTTCGCGCTCAGCGTGAGTTCCGCCGCGATCCGCGTGACCGTCTGGCCCGCGACGATGCGGCGCATCACGTCGAGTTCGCGCGCGGACAGCCGCTCGTGCGGCAGCATGTCGGCCGGCGTGCGCAGCGTGCGCGCGAGGCTCTCGGCTGCCGACCGGCTCACGTACACGCCGCCCGCCGCGACCTTGATGACGGCCTCGACGAGTTCGGCGGTCGCGCTGTCCTTCGTCAGGTAGCCGGTTGCGCCGGCCTTGAACGTGCGCGCCGCGTACTGCGCCTCCGCATGCATCGTCAGCACCAGCATGCGCAGCGACGGCGCATGCGTCCTGACCAGCCGGATCAGCTCGATACCGGTCGGCGCGGGCATCGACAGGTCGAGCAGCAGCACGTCGGCGGCGCGACGCTCGGCCAGCGCGAGCGTGGCCGCGCCGTCGCTCGCCTCGCCGACGATTTCGAAACCGCCGGCCGTTTCCAGGATGTGACGCAGTCCGTCCCGCATGACTGCGTGATCGTCAGCCAGCATTACCCTGATCATCTAGCGGTCCTCTTCGGGATGATGCCGCGGGCTGCTCCGCCGGTAGCCGCCGCGGCCGTTCTTCTGACCAATATATTCCGCCGAAACCAAAAATGGTGCACCTGCGGGAAATTTTTGAGATACGAGAGTGTCGAATCTGTCTTGAAGCGAAATAATCGGCGTGAAATGGTACAGGCGATAGGGCCAGATGGGGCGGGTATTCCCGAGGAATTGTCGCCGTCGGGCGGGCGGCATGCGTCGCGGACCGCCCTGATTCAGAGATAAACTGGTGCCCGATTGCACCGTCCCGACCCGAGGAGCCGCCACGATGATCGATCTCGCCGACATCCTGCCGTCCGCGTTGCCCGACGCCGTCGCGTGGGCTGACGCGCAGGCGGCCCACGGGCTCGCGCAGGGCGTGCCGCTGACGCCCGCGCAGGCCGACGACGCGCGCACCGTGGGCGTCGCCCGGCCGGAGCGGATCCGCGTCGTGGTCGCCGACCGGCTGCCGTTCCCGGACACGCCGGCGCTGGGCGCGATCGCGCGCGACACCGGCCTGTTGTCGCCGGGGACGATCGGCCTCACGCTCGGCCATGCGGTGTTCGTGCTGCGCGGCCACGACACGCGACGCCTGCTCACGCACGAATTCCGCCATGTGCATCAGTACGAGGAAGCCGGGTCGATCGGCGCGTTTCTCGCGCGCTATCTGCACGAGATCGCGACCGTCGGCTACCACGACGCGCCGCTCGAGGCCGACGCGCGCCAGCACGAGTTCGACTGACGCCGCCCGCCGGCGCGACCGCGCGCACACGCCGATGAACCTTCCCCACGCCACCGCCGGCCCGGTGCAGACACGCCGCGCCGCCACGCCGCGCGGCCTGCGATGAGCGACACCATCCACGCATGGCTCGGTGCGATCGGCGCGCATCCGGCGCTCGTGCTGGCGATCGTGTTCGCCGCCGCCTGTGCCGAGGCGATCGCGCTGATCGGCACGGTCGTGCCGGCCGGTGCCGTGATGTTCGCGGCCGGCACGCTGATCGGCGCGGGCGCGCTCGACGGCTGGACGGCGATCGGCGTCGCGGCCGCCGGCGCGATCCTCGGCGACGGGATCAGCTACGAACTCGGACGCCGCTACCGCGGCGCGATTCGAAACGGGTGGGTCCGGCTGGGCTATGCGGATGCCTATGCGCGCGGCGAGCAGTTCGTGCTGCGCCACGGGACGAAGAGCATCGTGCTCGCGCGTTTCCTGGCGCCGGTGCGCGCGGTCGTGCCGGTCGTGGTCGGCTGCGCGACGCTGCCGCGCCGGTCGTTCTACCCGGTCAATGTCGTGTCGGCGCTGATCTGGGCGCCCGTGCACATCGTGCCGGGCATCCTGTTCGGCGCGTCGGCGGTGCTGGCCGCCGCGATCAGCGTGCGGGTCGCCGCGATCCTGCTCGTGATCGCCGCGCTGGTCGCGCTCGTGTGGATCGGCGTGCGCGTCGCGCTGCGGCGCGGCTGGCCGTTGCTGCGCCGCGCGGCCGGCGCGGCCGTGCATGCATGCGCGCGCCGCTGGCCGCGCGTCGGCGGCTGGCTGCACGACGCGATCGAGAAGGGGCGCCGCCTGCCGGGCGTGGTGCCCGTGTTCGCGCTGCTGTTCGTCGGCTGCGTGTGGCTGTTTGCCGGCATCGTGCAGGACGTCGTCGCGAACGATCCGCTGATGCACGCCGACATCACGGTGTATGCGTTCCTGCAGGACCTGCGCACGCCGCCGGTGGATGCCGCAATGCGCGCGCTCGCGGTGCTGCACGGACACGATACGGGGCTGATCGTCGCGGCCGCGTTCCTGGTCTGGCTGATGATCCATCGCTGCTGGGTGACGTCCGCGTGGTGGCTTGCGACGGTCGGCATCGCGGTCGTGCTCGTGCCGGCGTTCGGCACCGGCGTGCCCGGCGTGACGCCCGCGAGCCTGCCGCCCGGCGCGCTGCACGTGCCGCTGCCCGACGCCGACGCGGCGTTCGCGATGCTCGCGAGCAGCGGCATCGGCTGGGTGATCACACGCGACCGGCCGGCGCTGTGGCGCATTCCGGTCGTGACGGCGGTCGTGTTGTGGATCGTGCTGGGCGGCTTCGCGCGGCTGTACGTCGGCGATACGTGGCTGTCGGGTCTGCTCGGCGGCTGGAGCCTCGGGCTCGCGTGGTTCGCGGTGCTGGCGGGCGCCTATGCGTACTGGCAGGTGCGCGAGCATGTGCAGCCGCGGGGCGCGCTCGTCGCGGTGCTCGTCGTGCTCGCGACGGCCGGCGTCTGGACCGTGCCCGCGCAATGGCAACTCGATCGCGCCGCGCGTCCGCACGTGGGCGACGTCGTCGCGATGACCGTCGATCAATGGATGCGCGGCGGGTGGCCGCGCGTGCCGACGCGGCGCACCGAGATCGGCGGCGATCGCGAGGAATATCTGCCGTTGCAATGGTGCGCGACGTCGGACACGCTCGATCGCCATCTTTCGCTGGCCGGCTGGCAGCGCGCGACGCCGTGGTCGGCCGCCGCCGCGCTGCGTTGGCTGCTGCCGCAGGGGCCGGCCGATGCGCTGCCCGTGCTGCCGCGCTATACGCACGGCGAGAGTACGCGCCGCGTGTTCGTGCGTGTCGATCCGGCCCGTCCGGACAGCCGCCTCGTGCTGCGGCTGTGGCGTTATCCGTACGCGCTGCAGGATGCGCTCGGCACGCGGCCGCTGTGGTACGGCGCGCTGTATCGCGAGACGCTGCATCGGCCCGCGGGGCTGATGACGGTCGTGCGCACGACGACGATCGACGATGCGGCGACGATCGCGCAGGCGCTGCAGGTCGAGCCGACGCTCGCGCGGCCGCCGGCGGGGACGAGTGGGGCGCCGGCCGCGGTGTTGCTCGTGTGGATGGTGCAGCCTTGAAGCGCGTGCGCCGCGTTATGCGTGCGACGGTTGCGCGGGGACGACGGACAGGCGCAGGCCGACCGTCTTGAGCACCGCGAGCAGGGTTTTCAGCGTCGGGTTGCCGTTGGGCGACAGCGTGCGATACAGCGATTCGCGGCTGATGCCGGCGTCGGCCGCGACCGCGCCGAGCCCGCCATACGCTTCCGCGACCGTGCGCAGCGCGAGCAGCGCGGCCGCGCGGTTGTCGGGGTCGTCGAGCGATTCCATCGCGACGCGCAAATAGGCCACCGCGAGCTCGCGGTCCGCGCCGAGTTCGGCGACTTCCGCGTCGTGGTGCGATACCGCGCCTTTGAGCTTGTTCATGCTTGCCTCCGTTTCCAGTCCAGCCAGTGTTCCTTCGCATGCCTGATGTCGTCGGACTGGCTGTGCTTGTCGCTGCCGTACAACAGCAGCACCAGCGCACTGCCGTACCGGCCGAAGTACACGCGATAGCCGGCACCGACGTGGATGCGCAGTTCGATCACACCTTCACCGACGGGCTCGCAATCGCCGAAATTTCCGGTCTGCACGCGACGCAGCCGCTCGCGAATCCGCGCCTGGGCGACTTTGTCGCGCACGGCGTTCAACCATTCGGTGAAAGGCTCGCGACCGTCGGCGCGCTGATAGCGAAGCAGTTCGAACTTGGAGAGCATTGTAGCTTATAAGTTACATGAAGGGCATGGATATCGGCGTGATTGCGTTGTGGGCCCGATGAGGCGGATGACGTGAAACGCACGCGGGCCGACTGCCGAATCGAGACGAAGCACGACGCGAAGGCGCTGCGCGGGAATGCCTGCAGTGCCTTCGTGGCTCGGGGTGTCGGGCGGGGAGACCGGTTGCCCGAATGAAAATCATTCTTTGATTCGGGGCGTCGGATGACGATTCGGCCGAACGGCCGATCTCGTCGGCGCGTACGGGAAACGCGCCGTGCGGGGGAGGGACTGCGCGTTTCCCGGCCGGCCGCTGCCGCACTCAACCCGCTGACCGTTTCGATGTGCGAGCAGATGTGCAGCCCGCTGGTCGACGTGCGGCGCGCGCGGGTCGGCACGTCGGAGAGGGTCCGGTAATATCTGACGGCGACGCCCGGCAACGTGCCGTTCTCGCGCGAGGACATGGCGCGGCTGATCAGCTCACCCTGACGCAGGGTCGCGCCACGCGCGCATTCCCCAACCCCTTCACGAGAGGACCCGCATGATCACGCTTCGCCCGATGACCGAAGACGACTTCCCCCGCTTCTGGCCCACGTACCACGCGATCGTCGCCGCGCAGGAGACCTACGCATTCGATCCGGCGCCCACGCGTGAAGCCGCCCGCGCGCTGTGGCTCGATGCGCCGCTTTGCACGTGGGTTGCCGAAGAGGATGGCGTGCTGCTCGGCTCGTACTTCCTGAAGGCGAACGCGGCCGGCCCCGGCAATCACGTGTGCAACTGCGGGTACATGGTCAGCGAGGCCGCGCGCGGCAAGGGCGTCGCGCGCCTGATGTGCGAGCACTCGCAGCAGGTGGCGCGCGAACGCGGCTTCCTCGCGATGCAGTTCAATTCGGTGGTCGCGACGAACGAGGTGGCGGTCGCGCTGTGGCAGAAGCTCGGCTTCGAGATCGTCGGCCGCCTGCCGCGCGCGTATCGTCACGCGCGGCTCGGCTTCGTCGACTGCTTCGTGATGTTCAAGTGGCTCGGCGACGCGGCGGCCGCCGACGCCTGATGCCAAGGTTAGACGGCGAACGCGCCGTCGAACACGATCCGCTCGTCGAACGCGAGCGTGCCGCGCGCGAAGATCAGGTCGAGGTGGTGGCTGCCGTTCGCGCCGCCGCCGAGGCCGAGATGCAGGCCCGGGTGGCGTTCCTCGAAGCCGGCGTTGCGGCCGTATAGCCCGCGGATGCCCAGGTTCGTGCCGATGCCGAATTCCTCGATGCGCCGGTGATTGTCGTGCCGGTCGAGGTACGACGCGAAGTCGCGCCGGAAGCCCGCGTCGTCGCTGTCGAAATCGACGATCAGGCTGTCTTCGACATGCAGCGTCGCGAGCCGCTCCGTCACGCGGTACTTGATCGCGAACGGCACGGTGCCGAGGAACGTGCCGCTGAACACGATCGAGCCGTGCAGGTCGGTGACGTGCGTCGCGATCTCGCCGGGCACGACGTCGAGATTGCCCATCCCGTCCACGCTCGTCCATTTCTGGTCCGGCGCAAGCGAGCCGGTCAGCGTGTTGCCGGCTTCGTCGATGAAATGGATCTGCGATGCGCGCGCGGCCGCTTCGATCAGCCGGCCGTTGCGCGCGGCGATGTCGTCGAGCGATTCGGCGAACGCCTCGTCGAGATGCGGGCCGTAATCCTTGAACAGCACCGACTTGCTCCAGTGCCTGACGATCGCGGGACGGATCGCGGCCAGGAACGGCGGGCCGCTCGGCGACGGCGTCGGCAGGCACGACGAGTCGTACAGCAGCACGAACAGGTCCGCATGCGTGAGCGCGGCGGCGATGTCGGCGGGCGGGGTGGTGTCGAGGCAGAGGATCGTCGCGTCGAGCGAGTCGGGCAGGGCGGAAAACGCACGCAACGCGGTGTCGCGGTTGCGGCTGTCGTAGCCGACCAGCAGTTTGCCCGTCTCGCCGCGTGCGAGCTTGTCGCGCAGCGCCGGGTGATACCCCAGCGCACGGTGCAGGTTCAGCATGCGTGTCTCCGGAGGCGGCGGAAGGGCCGTGGCCCTTCCGCGGGAACGGGCTGGCCGCTCAGACCGGCCAGAGCGCGGTGCCGAACGGCACCACGGCATCCTCGACCATCATCTCGACGGCCTCGGGGTGCGTGTCTTCCTGCATCCAGTCAAGCAATTCGATCTGCCGGGTTTCCTGCATGTCAATTCTCCTGTGGTGAACATGAGCGATTCAACATGAAAGCGCGGTAACGGGATTACCGCGGCTCATCCGATGTTTTTTGAATACCGGACGAGTGGCGTCGATATTAGTCTGATGATTTGGTGAATGCAATGCGTGGCGAGGTTTTTAGCCGCGGCGTGCTAAACATGCGGGTTCGCTGCATTTCGCGCGGTGAAGGCGTATGAATCCAATCGCAAAACCCGAGGATTTTTTTCGAATATCGGGGCCGCAATCGATTGATTCATTCATTCAAGCGATTTTTTGAATCGCGAGTTCAATCGCGTCGATCGTTTCGATTTCCGCCATTCACGAACAATGCGCGCGGTTATCGTGGACGCGAACCGGCTTCAGCGGTTTTCTGGCACCATCTGACGACCTCGCGCGCGGGCCGCAGCCGCGCGCCTGCCGCCGTCCCGGCGGCACGATGCGAACCACGATGGAGACACCGCGATGCGCGCAGCGCCGCAACCGGAGCACGCCGGGCCAGCACGACAGGACGCCGGCGCCACCGAACCCGACCGCATGACCGCGTGGCGGCTCGCGATCTGCCTGTCGCTCGGCAGCGCGATCGCGCTCGGTCTCGCGCGCTTCTCGTACGCACTGCTGCTGCCGCCGATGAAGGCCGATCTCGGCTGGACCTTCGCGCAGGCAGGCGCCTTGAACACGGCCAACGCGGCCGGCTACCTGATCGGTGCGCTCGTCTTTCCGTTGCTGTCCCGCCGCTGGCGCACCGGCACGCTGCTGGCGGCCGGCTGCGCGCTGACCGCGGTGCTGATGGCCGCATGCGGGCTCACGTCCGGCATGAACGCGCTGCTCGTCGAGCGGCTCGCGACCGGTGTCGGCAGCGCGCTGATCTTCATCAGCGGCGGCGTGCTGGCCGCGCGGCTCGCGTCCGCAGCGCCGCGCGACGCGGGGCTGCTGCTCGGGCTCTATTACGGCGGCACGGGGTGGGGCATCGTCGCGTCGTCGCTGCTCGTGCCCGCCACGCTCGTGCAGCGCGCGCACGGCTGGCAACCGGCATGGTTCGCGCTCGCGTTCGCATGCGTGCTGTTCTCGGCGATCGCCGTGTCGGCGGCGCGTCGCATCGAGCATGCGCACGCGGCACCGGCCGCGCGGCGTGACGGTGCCGCGCCGGCGGCGACCGCGAGCCCTGCGCGCTTCGCACTCGCGCTCGCCGGCTACGGCCTGTTCGGCGTCGGCTACATCGGCTACATGACGTTCATCGTCGCGCTGCTGCGCGGCGCGGGAATGAGCGGGACGGTCGTGTCCGCGTTCTACGTGATGCTCGGCGTCGCGACCGTCGTGTCGGCGCGGCTGTGGTCGGGGCTGCTCGACCGGATGCGTGGCGGCCAGGCGCTGGCCGTGCTCAACGCATTGCTCGGCGTGGCGACGCTGATGCCGGCGCTGTTCGTGCATCCGGCGGCCGCGTTCGCGTCGGGCGTGCTGTTCGGCGCGACGTTCCTGTCGGCGGTCGCGTCGACGACCGCGTTCGTGCGCCACAACCTGCCGCCGGAAGGCTGGGCGAAGGGCATCAGCGCGTTCACGACGATCTTCGCGTTCGGGCAGATCGCCGGGCCGGTCGCGATCGGCTGGGTGTCCGACAGCGCGGGGCTTGCGCGCGGACTCGTCTATTCGGCGCTGACGCTGTTCGCGGGCGCGGCCCTCGCGGCCGGACAGCGTGCATTAAGGGCGTCGGCGTAGCCGATCGGGCCTGCAACGACCGGCGAGCGCGACAACGTGAGCGCGACCGTTACCGTTCCCGTTACCGCACGCAGGCCGTGCGCGACACGCGATGAAACGCGCGGCTGAAGTAGATGAGGCTGTCGCCGTCGTTGCGCACGCGAATCGACGTCGCCTCGATGAACATCACCGAATGCGAGCCGACTTCCTTCATCTCGGCGATCCTGCCCTGCAGGCTCGCGAGCGCATCGCGCAGCACGGGGACGTCCTGCTCGCCGCGATCCCACACCGGCAATTCGAAGCGGCGTTCCATCGGCAGCTCGGTCATTCCCGCGAAATGGCGCGCGAGCAGTTCGTGCTCGGCCGGCAGCACGTTGATGCAGACCTGACGATTGCGCTCGAAGATCGCATGCATCGCGCTCGACCGGTTCAGGCACACGAGCAGCGTCGGCGGCGCGTCGGTGACGGAGCAGACGGCGCTCGCGGTGATGCCGCAGCGGCCGTGCGGCCCCGCGGTGGTGATCACGTTGACGGCCGCGCCGAGGTGGGCCATTGCCTGCCGGAAGGCCTGTTGCGCGTCGGTGGGGGCGGCGCGTGCCGGCTGCGGGGTATCGGTCGTTGCGGACATGGGCGCTCCTGGGTGAATGAGGGCGGCGATCGTGCGCGTTGTCGATGCGGCAGCGGATCGTCGACGATGAACCAAGCGTACGTCGCGAAAAAGCCGGCGAACATTCGCACGATTGACGATGAAGATGGCGTTCCCGCCAGCGCATCTAAAGGTTCTACCTAGATGCGCGGCACGACGTGCGAAAAAAAGTGCGATCGGGCGTTCGAGCGGTACGTAAAGGGGTATTCAGCGCATTTCCGGCTCGTTATGATGTGCCGCACACCCCGACGAACGACGCTTGCCTCACCCGCGGCGCGTGCGATACCGATACCGATATCTTGCGAGACACCCCGATGACGTCACCCGCTCCGATCGTATACATCGTCGACGACGACAGCGGCATGCGGACCTCGCTCGCGTGGTTGCTCGAATCGGTCGGCATCGCGTCCGAGGGATTCGCGAATGCCGCCGATTTTCTCGCGCGCTTCGACGTGAACCTGCCCGCGTGCCTGGTGCTCGACGTGCGAATGCCGGAGAAAAGCGGATTCGACGTGCAGGCGGAACTGAACGCGCGCGGCGCGACGCTGCCGGTGATCTTCGTCAGCGGACACGGCGACATTCCGATGTCGGTGCGCGCGCTGCAGAACGGCGCGATCGACTTCGTCGAGAAGCCGTACAACTCGCAGCAGATGCTCGAGCGCGTGCAACGCGCGCTGCGGCTCGCGCAGCAGCGGCACGCGGTCGGCCAGCGTCACCGCGGGCTGCGCCAGCGGCTCGATGCGCTGACCGCGCGCGAGAAGGAGGTGCTGCGCGGTGTCGTCGACGGCAAGGGCAGCAAGCAGATCGCGTCGGACCTGTCGATCAGCGTGAAGACCGTCGACGTACATCGCGCGAGCATCAAGGAGAAGCTCGGCGCGACGTCGATCGCCGCGCTGGTGCGCGACGTGATGGTCGTGTGGGGCGACGACGGGGAGTCGTCGCGCTAGCGCACGGTGGTGCGAACGCGAATCGGGCCGTGCGTGTAAGCGTAGTGCCCGCACGCACCGCACGCACCGCGCACACCGCATACACCGCATACACCGCATACACCGCATACACCGCGCGCTGGTACTGACCAGCACCGGCCGGCATCAGCCTGCACCGCACGCTCGACGCATGCCGCCGCTCAACGCATGTACAACCCGCCGTTGATGTCCCAGCACGCGCCGTTCGCGAAATGCGCGTCGCCCGACGCGAGCAGCACGGCCGCATCGGCGACGAAGCCGGCCGACCCGAGCTTGCCGCCCGGCAGGCTCGCGAGCACCTGCCGCAGCTTGTCCGGCGCGACGCTCTCGTACACGATCGGCAGGTCGAGCGGCCCCGGCGAGATCGCGTTGACGGTCACGCCCTGCGCGGCAAGGTCGCGCGCGAACACCTTGGTCAGCGTCAGCGTGCCGCCTTTCGCGGCCGCGTAGTGCGCGCCCGTCGCCGAGCCGCCGTTCTGCCCGGCGAGCGACGCGATGTTGACGATGCGGCCCGCGCCGCGCGTCGCGAAGTACTGGCCGAACACCTGGCAGCCGAACAGCACGCTGCGCAGGTTCACGTCGATCACCTGGTCGAACTGCTCGGCCGTGATCTCCATCGCGGGCACGACCTTCGATGCGCCGGCATTGTTGACGAGCACGTCGATCGCGCCCCAGCGCGCGACGAGCGCATCGCGCGCGGCTTGGAAATCGCGTTTCGACGTGACGTCGAGCGGCAGCGCGACTGCGCGTGCGCCGCTCGCGTCGAGGTCGCGCGCATGCGCGTGAATGGCGTCGACGGCGATGTCGGCCAGCGCGACGCGATAGCCGGCCGCATGAAAGCGTTCGGCGATGACGGTGCCAAGCCCGCGCGCGGCGCCGGTGATGAGGACGACTCGGTCTGACATGGTGCGTGATTCCGTTGGTTCGCGGATCGTGGCCACAGCCGCGCCCGCATCGTGGTTCATGCGGCGAGTGCCGCTTCGAAGTGCGCGGCGACCGCGCACACCTGTTCGTCCGCGCCCTTGCGTCCGACGATCTGCAGCCCGGCCTTCAGCGGCGTTCCCGCGAGCGGCAGCGGCAGGCTGAGCGCCGGATGGCCGCTCAGGTTGAACGGCCGGATCAGCGACGACATCGCAATGACCGATACGCCGTCGCGTGCCTGCCGAAGCGTGATCGGCAGCACGGGCAAGGTCGGCAGCACCAGCACCTCCGCGCGCTCGAGCGCGGCATCGACCTGCGCCGTGAAGCGTGCGCGCACGGCTTCGGCTTGCGCGAGCGCGGCCGGTGTCGTCGTCGCGGCCGAGCGCAGCCGCGCATCGAGATCCGCGCCGAGCTTGCCGGTTTCGACGAGATGACCGAATGCACGCGACGTTTCCGCATTGATGACGGCAAGCCCAGCGGTGAACGCATCCTGCATCGCATCGAGCACGACGTCGTGCGTACGCAGGCCCGACGCGCCAATCGCCGCGTCGAGCGCGGCCGCGATGGCCGGCTCGGCTTCGACGATCACGCGTGCGATCGTGCAGCCGGCAACGGGTGCCGCCGCGAGCGCCCGGTCGAAGCCCGGCGCGATGGTGGCCATCACGGCCGCAAGTGTGCGGATGTCGCGCGCGAACGGCCCGACACAGTCGAGCGTGGTGACGTCCGGCGCGACGCCGCGTCGCGACACGCGGCCGAACGTCGGCTTGAGCCCGGCCACGCCGCAGCAGGCGGCCGGCCCGCGGATCGAGCCGCCGGTATCGGTGCCGAGCGCGGCGTCGACGGCGCCGAGCCCGACGAGCGATGCCGACCCGCTCGACGAGCCGCCCGGGATGCGCGCCGGATCCTGCGGATTGACCGGCGTGCCCGTGTAGTCGTTGATGCCGGTCATGCCGAACGCGAGCTCGTGCATGTTCGCCTTGCCGGCGATCTGCCAGCCGGCGTCGAGCAGCAGGCGGACCACGTCCGCGTGCTGCGCGGCGGGCGCTGCGTCGGCAAGCGCGCGGCTGCCCGCGCGGGTCGGATGGCCGGCGATGTCGATCGTGTCCTTGATTGCGATCGTCGGGCCCGGGCCGCCCAGCGTGAAGGTGTCGATGAAGCCTGTCATGGTCGATGGCGTGCGAGTTGCGGTGAAGGGGGGCAGGCGAGCGGCGCGGCGGCGAGCGGCCACGGGCCGTCGAGCACGCGCTCGGTGCGGAAATGGCGGATCAGCCAGGTCGCGCTGTCGGCGGCCGGCGCGAAATCGATGGTCAGCCGCGCGGCGATCAGCTCGGCCGTGCCGTCCGCGTAGCGCGACGCCTGCAGCATGATCCAGCGGCCGCGCGCGCTTGCATGATCGGCGCCGACGTCGATCGACTCCGACGTCAGGAAGTGCAGGTTCGCCGAGAAATGTGGTTCGGGCGGCAGGTAGCGGCGCAGCATCGCGACGATCGCGTCCGTGCCTTCGAGGCGGCCGAACTTGCGCGCGTACTGCGGGCCGATGCCTTCCCACACCGCGTCGGCCGTGAATAGCGCGGCGAGCGCCGGCCCGTCGCCGGCATCCTCCGGCACGTCGCACAGCGCCATGTAGCGCGTGATCGTCGCGCGCACCGCGCGTTCGGCGTCGAGCATCGCCACGCGCCGCGCGAGCGCGTCGAGCGCTTTGACGGCTTCGCGTGCGTCGGGCGCTTCGAGCGCGCGCGTCGAATCGGGTCCGGTCATCGCGCGCCTCACGCCGCGGGCTTCGCGGCCGGCGGCACGGTCAGCGCACGGCCGACCCGCGCCTCGATCTTGCCGTAGCGCCACAGGTTGTATTCGCCGACGGGCGTCGTGCGATACAGGTTGCATACCGCGACCGTCGTGTCGAAGTCCGCGACGTCGGCCATGATGTAGAACGTCCACGGCGCGCCGTCGGCCTGGCCGACGACGAGGCGATCGTCATCCATCACGCCGAGCACGCGCACGCCGGGCATCGCCTCGACGGCGGCGAGCATCGCGCCGTACGCTTGCCACACTTCGCCGATCTTCTCGCGCGGCAGGTCGAAGAAGTTTTGCGACACGCCGCAGCAGAACAGCACGCGCAGCGGCAGCGGATTCGAATCGGACATGAAAGGTTCTCCTGAAGAATGCGTTGTGCGGCGTCGAAGCGAATCGACGCGGATTACAGATAGCCGGGAAACGGCGTGACGCCGGTGAACACCGCACCCGCGCCGTCGAAGTTGCCTTCGCCGAGAAACGCGTGCTGCGTGACGACCATCGCGTCGCGCAGCAGGCGCTGCAGCGGATGCGTGCGATAGATCGCGGTCGTGCCGCCGAGGCGGTACGCGCGCTCGACGACGCTCGCGCCTTCGCGGGCGATATGCGTGGCCGCGAGCCGCAGCAGGCTGACCTGCTCGGGCGTGACCGGGTCGCCGGCCAGGATCGACTGCCAGACCGAGTCGGTCGTGTCGTAGAAGAACGCGCGCGCCGAGCGCAGCTGCGCTTCGGCCTTCGCGAGCTCGATGCGGAAATACGCGCGATCGGCGAGGCGCGGGGCGCCGGTGGTCGTCTGGCGCCCGCCCGACATCCGGTTCGCGACGTCGAGCGCCGCGCGGGCCAGCCCGAGGTTGACCACGGCGAGCACCTGCGCCGCATACGCGACGGTCGGATAGCGGTACAGCGGCTCGTCGACGGTCGGCTCGCCGCCGCGCACGAAGGTCCACGCGTCGGGCACGAAGCGGTCGTCCACGCGCAGGTCGTGGCTGCCGGTGCCCTGCATGCCGACCACGCTCCAGTTCTCGACGATCTCGACGTCGGCGGCTCGGAACACGGCCGTGCGCGGCCTGTTCGGCGCGGCGTCCTGCGCGCCGGGCACCGCGATGCCGACGCCGAGCCAGTCGGCGCCCTTGCAGCCGCTCGCGAATTTCCACGTGCCGTTCACGCGCCAGCCGCCGGGTGCCGCCTGCGCCGGCTGGACCGGGAACAGCCCGCCCGCGAATACCTGGTCGGGGCCGCCCGCGTACAGCTCGGCCTGCGTGGCGAGCGGCAGCGCGGCGAGATAGACGTTGGCCGAGCCGAAGCTCGCGACCCACGCGGCCGACCCGTCGGCGGTCGCGATCCGCTCGATCATGTCGAGGAACGCGGTGGGCGCGAGCGCATCGCCGCCGAAGCGGCGCGGCGTGCCCGCGCGATAGATGCCGGCCTCCTTGAACAGCGCGATCACGTCGCGCGGCACGTGTGACAGGCGGTCGAATTCGTCGCGGCGCGCGGCGACGGTCTCGATCACCGCGTCGAGCGGCGACACCCGCGCGGCCGCTTCGCGGACCGCATGCGGCGAGGGGGACGCGGCGTCGATGGCGAGGGCGGCGTTGGGCATGAGTGGCTCCTGGGAATGGGGTTCGAAAGACGATGCAATCAGTCTAGAAACGCCGAAAACACGCAGCAATTGGTGCGTAAGGCCGCGCGACTGGTGTGGCTCCGTGCCGGACTAAAGAAATCTTCAGATGCGGGCCGTGCACGCCGGTGCTATGTTGAGCATCCGGCCGCGCGACGCCGCGCGCCTTCAACCGAATCCGCTCATGAGCTTCCCCGACGAAGACGATTTCCACCGGCTGCTCGACGCATTGACGACCTGCGTGCTGCTGCACGACGCGCAGACCAAGGCGATCGTGTGGGCGAACCGCGCCGCGTGCATCGCGCTCGGCTTTTCCGTCGAGGAGCTGCTGCCGCTGAAGGCGCCTGACATGACGCGTCCCGAACCGAAATACCGGCGCGAGATCGGCGTGGGCGCGATGGATCGCGCGATTGCCGAAGGGCGGCCGCAGGTGTACGAGTGGTGCTATCGGTCGCGCACCGGCGTCGACATGCTGTCGGAGGCGATCGCGACGCACGTGCCGCTGCGCGGGCGCGACGTCGTGATGGTGCAGTTCCGCGACATCAGCGCGGAGGAGGCGATCCGTCAGCAGTTGCGCCGCTACGAGGCGCGGCTGCGCGAATTCATGCAGGACCTCGACGAAGGCATCGCGGTCGTGACGCCGAGCGGCGGCGCGCAGTTCATCAGCGAGTCGGGGCGCCGCGTGCTCGGGCTCGCGCCCGACGAAGCGCTCGGCGGCGTGCTCGACTACTGCACCGCGGCCGATCGCGACCGGCTCGTCGCGCAGCTGCGCGATGCGCCGTCGACGTGCCCGTCCGAGCCGCAGCGCTACCGCTTCGTGCGGCGCGACGGCTCGGCGTGCTGGCTGCGCATCACGTGCAGGCAAGTCGAGATCGAAGGCGACCTCGACGGTTTGCTCGTGCATTTCCGCGACGTCAGCGACGAAGTCGCGATCGAGGAGGCGCGCCGCGCCGAAGCGCGCATGCTCGAATACGCGGGCCGCTACAACGCGATGGGCGAGATGGCGACGGTGATCGCGCACGAGCTGAGCCAGCCGCTCGCGGCCGTGCGCAACTTCATCGAAGGTGCGGTGCAGCGGCTGAACACGCGCGGCGCCGTCGACGATGCGATCTGGGGGCTGCGCAGCGCGGACCGGCAGGCCGAGCATGCGGCGCTGATCATCAAGAGCGTGCGCGAGTTCATCGTGAAGCGCGAGCCGGTCGTCGCGCTCGCCGACCTGCGCGAGATCCTCGCCGACGTCGCGTATTTCATCGAGCTGCGTGCGAAGGAAGCGGGCGTGACGGTCGCGATCGTGCAGGCCGACAGGCCGCTGCCGATTCGCTGCGAGCGTGTGCTGATCGGGCAGGTGATCCTGAATCTGGCCTTCAACGCGATCGAGGCGTTCGCCGGCTGCGCGCGCGCGCCGTGCACGCTGACGCTCGGCACCGCCGACGTCGGCGGCCACGCGGAGCTGCGGGCGATCGACAACGGGCCCGGTATCGCCGAAGGGGCGCACGACCGGCTGTTCGACGGTTTCTCGTCGTCGAAGGCCGGCGGCAACGGGATCGGGCTGTCGCTGTGCAAGAGCATCGTCACGCGTCATGGCGGGCGCATCGGCGCGAGCCCGGCCGAAGGCGGCGGGCTCGACTGTCGCGTGACGCTGCCGCTTGTCGGTACGCAGGCGTAAGCGGTGCGTCGCGGCGCAAGCGTAACGGGCGCCATGCACGTCGCGCGCGTCACGCGTATCACGCGTATCACGCACATCGCGCACATCGCGACCGGGCAGCGACGCGCGGCACACGATCAGCGCCCCAGCGCCCGCGCGGTTTGACCACCGATCCCGAAGTCGGTGTTCGGGATGTCCTTGATGATCACGCGCGTCGCCTGCAACGGCGCATCGAGCACGTTCGCGCCGGCGTCCGACAGCGCCGCGATCAACGCGCGTTTCTGCTCGTCGGTGCGGCCGGCGATCAGGATCGCGACGATCACCGGCAGCGACGGCGGTGCGCCATCGGCGGCCGTGCGGCCGCCAAGGCCGATGTGCGTGGCGGGCAATTCGGTGAGCAGGACGCGCACCGATTCGAGCGGTGCGCCAATCGCGTCGACGGTCGCGCCGCTGAGTCGCGCGATCAGCTCGGCCTTGCGCGCGTCGTCGTGGCCGGCCGGCAGAAAAACTTCGAGTGTGGGCATGGTCGTCCGGAAAGGTGAAGGTGGCCGGCTCACCGTTGCGCTGGCGATGGCGAACCGGTGGCCGCTTGCAGCAGGAAGCCGATCTCGCTGCGCGCATCGGTCGAGCCGATCAGGTGGACGACCGTTTCCGCATTCGAGTGTGGGCTGGGTCGTCCGAAAAGGTGAAGGTGGCCGCCTCACCGTTCCGATCGCGCCGAGTGATTCGGCCGAACCGATCGGACGGACGACCGTTTCCGCATTCGAGTGTGAGCATGAGCGTCCCGAAAGGTGAAGGTGGCCGGTTCACCGTTGCGTTGGCGACAGCGAAGCGGCCGCCGCTTATAGCAGGAAGCCGATCGCGCTGAGTGCGTCGGTCGAGTCGATCAGCCGCACGACCTTCTCCGCGATCCGCATTTCGCCGTCCGGGTCGATGTGCAGCTTGTGCGTGACGTCGGCCGCGAACAGCGTCGCGACGCCGCGCTTGTACGCGACGACGACCTGCGCGGATTTCAGCTCGACCATGCCGGCGCTGCTGCTCTCCAGCGTGAAGCGCGACACGGTGCGCACCGTGCGCGCCGCGTCGGTCGCTGACGCCGAGTAACCGGACAGCATCCGCTGCACGCGCTTCTCGCGCATGTCCTGGTCGTCGAACACGTAGTTGAGCGTCGCCGCGAAGTCGGTGGTGTCGGGATCGATCGGCACCACGTAGTGACCGGCCGGATCCCACAGGTCGAGCCATGCGCGATAGTCTCGGCGGTCGAGCAACTCGGCTTCGCGCCACACGAATTCGACCGCGCGGGCGAAGGTCTGCTCGGAAAAGAGGGCGTTGCGGTCGTCCATTACTGTTGCTCCATCATCTTGCGCCATTGCTGGTAGGCCTCGCGCATGCCCGTCTCGTCGGTCGCATGCGCGGTCTTTTCGCCGTTCGCGGCGGTCGTCTCGCGGTTCAGCCCGCGGTTCACGAGGATCGGCACGTCCGGCCCCGCATGCGCGCCGCGCTGCACGCGCTCCCACGCTTCCGCGTCGTCGGGGCTGCCGAAGCCGAACGGTCCCTGGAAATGCTCGTGAATCCGCAGCCGCTCGCGATTCGCTTCGTCCGGGCCGCCATCCATCGCGAGCGCGACGTGACGGATCTCGGTTTCGTTCGCGGAGATCGGCCGCAGCACGCGGAAGAACGCCATCGACAGCGCAAGGTTCGGGAACAGGTTCAGGTTGAAGCCGACCCCCATCAGCGAGCGCACGATGCGGCGCACTTCGTCCGGCGTGTGGCGCTCGGCGAGCTTCGCCGCGAGCGGCGCGAAGCGTTCGGGCAGCGGCGCGCCGTCGTCCTGGTCGAGATCGATCAGCTCGGGCATCAGCACCGCGAGGCTGTGACCGTTGCCGAGCCCGCGGCAGAAGGCGTCCTCGCTCGTCATGAAGCTCGTGATCGCGGCCGCCGTTTCGTCGTCGATCGACTTCATCCACGACTTGTGCACGACGGGGAAGTGATAGAGGTCGGTCGTGTTCTCGAGCTGGATCTTCCAGTTGCCCTTGAACTTGAACTTGTGCTCGCCGTTCGCCTTGATCGGGTAGCCGGCACCCTGCTTCATGAACAGGTCGATCCACGGCTTCGCGCCGCCGAGGAAATCCTCGAGCGGTTCGATGGCGTCGTTGAAGCTCGCGAAGATCAGCCCCTGGTACACGCCCACGCGCAGCTTCACGAGCGGCAGGTCGCCTTTCTCGCACACGCCTTCGTAGCCGTCGCCGTACGGCAGCGCGCGCAGCGTGCCGTCGAGCGCGTACGACCAGCTGTGATACGGGCACGTGAAGCCCTTCGCGTTGCCCTTGTGCGATTCGCACACGGTCGCGCCGCGGTGGCGGCAGCGGTTCTGCAGCACGTTGATCTCGCCGGTCCTGTCGCGCACGACGATCACCGGCTGGCGGCCGATCGTCGTCGTGACGAAGTCGCCCGGGTTCGGCAGCTCGCTCTCGTGCGCGACCCAGATCCAGGTGCGGTAGAAGATGCGGTCGAGCTCGGCCTCGAACAGCGCGGGGTCGTGATACATCGCGGGCGCGATGCGGTCGGGCTGCGCGAAGCCGTGCAACGCGCGGGTGTCGATCGTCTGGGTGGGAATGTCGCTCATCGTCGTCGTGTGGAAAGAGTCGCGAAATCGGGCCGCGTCGCGCGCGGCATCGGGTACCCAGTCTCGTCTTCCGCTACATATCCGTCAAATTGATCTAAAATTGCCAATCAAATAAATACGGCAAATGATGGAGGTCACGATGACATCGGTCGATCATCTCGATCTGAACCTGTTGCGGGTGTTCCAGGCGATCGTCGAGGAGCGCAGCCTGACCAAGGCCGGCGAGCGGCTCGCGCTGTCGCAGCCGGCCGTCAGCTATTCGCTCGGGCGGCTGCGCACGCTGTTCGACGATCCGCTGTTCGTGCGCACGCGCGCGGGGATGCAGCCGACGCCGGTCGCGCTCGAACTCGCGGGGATCGTCGGCAAGGCGCTCGACATGGTGCGCGTCGCGCTGCGCTATGCGGAGCGTTTCGATCCGGCGTCGAGCACGCGCACGTTCCGGCTGTCGCTGTCGGATGCGGGCGAGATGGCGTACCTGCCGGCGATCTGCCAGGCGCTGCGCGAACGCGCGCCGCGCGTGACGCTCAGCGTGCAGCCGCTGCCGGTGGAGGAGATCGAGGAGGCGCTGCGCGCGAGCCGGCTGGACTTCGCGATCGGCAACCTGCCGGAGCTGATGCCGCGCACGCGCCACCAGCTGCTGTTCGAGGAAACCTACGTGTGCATGACGGGGCGCCGGCGCGGGTTGCCGGCCGGTGCGGCGCTGAGCCTCGAGCAGTTCGTGCGCGCCGCGCACGTCAACGTGAAATCGGTCGAGCACAGCCACCACGCGCTCGACGACGCGTTGCGCGCGCAGGGCGTGGGCCGCAACATCGCGCTCGAAGTGCCGCACTTCGTCGCGCTGCCGAGCGTGCTGTCGGTCACCGATCTCTATGCGACGCTGCCGAAGCGGCTCGCGCGGATCCTGAACCGCGACAACGCGTTCCGGCTCTACGAGCTGCCGGTCACGCTGCCGCCCGCGCCGGTCACGATGCACTGGCACGAGCATTTTCACGAGGACGAGGGGATCGCGTGGATGCGCGCGCTGCTCGCCGAGATCGTCGAGCGGTTCGACGACGCGTGACGGTCGGGCTGCGTGAGCGCGTCAGAGATCGAGGAGGACTGCTAAAGTATGGGCTTCGAAGTGCTAGGCCTGACGTTGAGAGAGCAACGTTATGTTCTGCAAAGCCGATACGGAGAACAGGATTCATGGCTTCAGTGACGATTGATCTGGGTGCCGGAAAGCGCGCTACGCTCACGCGTGCGTCACGTTCAAGCGGTACCAGCTTGTCCGCCAGTCAACGCAGCGACGTGTCCGAATTAATGTTGCACTGGCCGAAATACAGTGGTCTGACCACGAACGTGCTGACATACCTTCGCCAACTTGGCCTAGACGCACTCCAAGGCACTCCGCTTGATGCGCTCAAGGCTGCCATCGAAAATGGACGCGTGGCGGTACAGATCGAACGACAAGCGGTTGGTGGTGGGGGTTCGGCTGGAGGTTCTCCCACAACTCCGCCATTCCCAAAAGCCAATAGGTTCGCCAGTGTGCCGAGAATGGCCCCGCTACCGGTAGACAAGCCCTTGCCTGGTTGGGCGACACCCAGCGATGTGTCTGCGGGCGAGCTCATGAGCTATCTGCAGAGTGTTGTCTCGGGCGGTGCAGGTGGTGCGGCCGCGATGGCGGGCGGCGCGGGCTTCGCTGATTCGACTTCGCTCAGTGAGGCATCGCCATTCGATTTTTCGCCAGATGCGTTGGGAGACGCGGTTCAAGTCGCGGGTGTCGACCGAGGCGATATGATGGCCTGCGACATCATCAAGGCTGAGTGCAAAGGCTCAGTGTTGCGCGAGTTCCCAGGGCAATATCTGAATTCGACGCTCAACGAGATTCAAGGTGATGCGAGCGATGGCATCAAAGAGGCGCGTAAGGCGCTCAAGTTGCTCAACGATAACCGTTTCAAGAAATAGGTGCCCGACATGACCCCCAACACACTGTTCGATCTGCTCGATCAGCTCGAATCTGCGAAGATCCACTACACCCTGAGCCGCAACCGACCGGATACGGTGCTGGTTTCGATCACGGTGGTCGGGATGCGGGTAGAGGTTGACGTGTTCCGAGACGGGCACACCGAGGTTTGCATCTTTCGCGGCACGGAGGAACCCACGGACGATGCGAATGAGCTCGAACGTATCATCGAAGCAAATCGGGATTGATTGCTGAGCGCCGCGCGCCCGCATCTTCCGACGCATTGCACCGATGATACGGGGCGCATCACAGATCGAGAACGAGCACCGCCGAGCGCGCCCGCGACACGCAGCAGCAGATCACCGTGTTGCTCGCGCGCTCGGCCTTGCTGAGGCAGTGGTCGCGATGATCCGGCTCGCCGTCGAGCACCGGCACCATGCAGGTGCCGCACACGCCTTCGCCGCATGACGTATCGACCTCGACGCCGATGCGCGCGAGCGCGTCGACGATCGACGTGCCGGGCGCGACGCGCACCGCTTGGCCGCTGCGCTGCAGGCGCACTTCGAAGCCTTCCGCCGGGGCGGCGTCGACAGCGGCGTCGGCCGCGACGGGTTCCGCCGCGAAGCGTTCGAGGTGAATCGCGTCTTCCGGAAGCCGCGTGGCCGCCGCCGCGACGACGGCATCCATGAACGGCCCCGGCCCGCACGTATAGACGTGCGCTTTCGCGTCGATCGACTCGACGCAGCGGCCCAGTTCGGCCGCGAGCGCATCGGGCCCGATCCCGTAATGGAAGGTCACGCGCGACGCGAACGGTTCGGCCGACAGTTCGTCGACGAAAGCCGCGTGTTCACGGCTGCGCGCGAAGTAGTGCAACCGGTAACGCGCGCCGCGCTGCGCGAGCGCGTACGCCATCGACAGCAGCGGCGTGATGCCGATCCCGGCCGCGACCAGCACATGCTCGCTCGCGTCGTCCGCCAGACGAAACAGGTTGCGCGGCGCGCCGATCGACAGCTCGGCACCGACGCGCACGTCGTCGTGCAGCGAGCGCGAGCCGCCGCGCGACTGCGCTTCCTTCTTCACCGCGAACAGGTAGCTGCCGCGCTCGTCGGGGCGGCCGCACAGCGAGTATTGCCGTGTGACGCCGGACGGCGCGGTGACGTCGATATGGGCACCCGGCTCGTACGCGTCGAACGGCTGGCCGTCGACGCGCGAGACCCGGAAACAGCGGATGTCCTGCGCCGCGTCGATCAGCGCGTCGATCCGGACCTGGTGGCGGTTCGCTTGCATGGGGTGTTCCGTGGGGTAGAAGAAACCGGCGCGGCGGATACCGCGCCGTCATGCAACCGAGAATAAGGACGGGCATCGCATAAATCAAATCGATAAAAAAGCGATGCCAGAATCAGTGAGGTGGATGATAGTCGGCGACCAGCATGGCGGCCGCGGCGTCGACGATCGCGCAGGCGGTGCGCCGAACACGCGATCGCTGAACAGCGCGACTTCAGCGTGCGGCCGCGGCGCGGCCACCGTCGACGGCCGCCTCAGCCGAAGCCGAAGCCGAAGCCGAAGCCGAAGCCGAAGCCGAAGCCGAAGCCGAAGCCGACGCCGACCACTGCGACTTCAGCGTGCGGCAACGGCGCTGCCGCCGTCGACAGTCGCCTCAGCCGAAGCCGAAGCCGACGCATGGCCGCGTTCGCGCTCGAGGCTGCGTCGATACTGCCGGCAGCCGACGGCCAGCAACATCGCGGCGAGCGTGGCCGCCGCGACGTTCACGATCGACATCGAATGGCCGACCGCCGCCGGCGCGCCGAACACGCGATCGGTGAACAGCGCGACGACGGTCGTGCCGATCCCGAGCGCGATCAGGTTCGACACGAGCAGGAACAGCGCGGAGATCTGCGCGCGCATCTGGTTCGGCGCGAGCGTCTGCATCGCGGCGGTCGACGTCGGCATCGGGAACGACGCGAAGAACATCGCGACGACGAGCATCGCGAGCGATGCCGGCAGGCTGTCGAGCTGCGTGAACAGCGTCGCGGGGATCACCATGCACGCGGCGCCGATCGCACCGGCGCGCATCGGCGCATCGGTGCGGCCGCGGCGCAGCAGCCAGTCGTTGAGCCAGCCGCCGCAGAACACGCCGGCGGTATTCGCGACGAGCAGCACGATGCCGAGCGTGTAGCCGGCTTCGACGGCCGTCATCCCGAAGCGGCGGATATAGAACGCGGGCGTCCAGCTCAGCAGGCAGTACAGTGTCATCGCGTAGAACGAGAAGCCGAGATAGTGGCACGCGAAGGTCGCGCGATGCGTGCCGACGAAGCGCAGCGAATCGCGCATCGACACGCGCCGCACGGCGCCCGAGCGGTCCTGCGCGAGCCCCTTGCGCTGCGGGTCGCGCACGGTCGCGGCGAACAGCAGCGCGACGAGGATCCCCGGCAGCCCGACGATCAGGAACGTGACCTGCCACGCATGCACCTGCCCGACGACCGGCAGCGTGAACGCGCTCGCATGCTTGAGCAGCGCGATTACGTAGCCGCCGATCAGGAACGCGACGCCGCCGCCGATGAACGAGCCGAGCGAATACACGGCGATCGCGCGGCCGAGCTTCTCCTTCGGGAAGTAGTCGGCGAGCATCGAATACGCGCCGGGCGACAGCGCGGCCTCGCCGACGCCGACCCCCATGCGCGCGACGAACATCTGCACGAATTGCTGGCTGAGCCCGCACGCGGCGGTCGCGACGCTCCACAGCGCGATGCCGAGCGCGATGATGCGCGGGCGCGCGTAGCGGTCGGCGAGATACGCGACGGGCAGGCCCATCACCGCGTAGAACAGCGAGAACGCGAAGCCGTTGAGCAGGCTGAACTGCGTGTCGGTCAGGTGCAGGTCGCGCTTGATCGGTTCGATCATCAGGACGAGCACCTGGCGATCGACGAACGAAAAGACATACGCGAGCATGCAGATGACGACGACATACCATTCGTACGTATAGCGCTTGCCGTCGGCAGCGCGGGCCGTGGGTGCGGACATGCGGATTCTCCAGGAGCGGGCGATGGAAAAGCGCGGCGCGGGCCTCGCGGGCCGGGTGCCGTCGCGGTGCGAAAGCGTGCGGGTGACACGATCGGAGACGCAGCGTAGTCGGCCAAATTCGGCCGCCATAGCCGGAGTGACAGCCGCGCCACACGGACATTTACCGACGCGGATAAAGAAAACACCGAGGCCGTGCGCGCGGGCCGCCGCGCGGCGCACGTGCGGCGGCGCGTGCGCGCATCATGCGGCGCGTCTATAAGCGTTATAGAGCGCATTGCGTCGACGTCCGAAATTGTCGTTCCTAGACTCGGCCCGTTTTTGATCGGCAGCGTTCGCATCCGAAAGCGAACGCGCTTCATGTCAAACGGCGCGATGCCGACAAGCGCCGGCATTTCCACGGGACGACCAAGATGAACCATTCGAACGGGCGGGCCGACCGGCTTGCCGTACCGCTTGCCACGCTGGCGGCCGCGCTCCTTGCGTGCGCATCGTTGCCGGCTGTCGCGCAATCGAGCGTGACGCTCTACGGCCGCATCGACACCGCGATCGAATATGCGAACGCCGGGCCGAACCACGTGACGCGCATGGGCAGCGGCAACCTGTGGGCGTCGCAGTGGGGGTTGAAGGGTGTCGAGGATCTCGGCGGCGGCTACGCGACGATCTTCAAGCTCGAGGACGGCTTCAACGCGGCGAGCGGCGCGCTGTCGAACGGCAGCGCGCTGTTCGGCCGCGAGGCGTGGGTCGGCATCACCGGGCCGTTCGGCGGCGTGCAGTTCGGCGAGCTCTACACGATCGTGCACACGACGCTCGTCACGTACAGCCTGCCCGGGCTCGGCGCAGGCCTCGCATGGGGCAACGCGATGAACAACTTCGTCGGCCCCGCGTTCCTGCGCGTGCGCAACTCGCTGCGCTACACGTCGCCGCGTTACGCGGGCTTCATGCTGCGCGCGATGGCCGCGCGCGGCACCAACGGCGCGGCCGGCCAGCCGGCGACGCTCGGCGACACGTACGGCGCGGGCCTCAACTACGTGCGCGGCGGGTTGTCGGTCGACGTCGACTACATGCAGCAGAAGTTCAGCCCGGTGGCGGCATCCGCGCTCGGCGTCACCAGTTCGGCCGCGAACGGCAACTACACGGTCGGCGCGATCTCGTACGACTTCAACGTCGTGAAGGTCGCCGCGCTGTACATGCGGCATCGCGGCGGCCCCGACGTCGCGGCCGCGATCGACAGCCAGAGCGCGTATCCGCACAGCGACACGATGGAACTCAGCGCGACGGTGCCGATCGGGCGCGCGTCGCTGCTGCTGAGCATCGGCCACTACCGGAAGGTCGCCGACAGCGACGGCAACGCCGATTCGTACGGCATCCGCTTCGACTATCCGCTGTCGAAGCGCACGGTGCTGTACACGGGGGCCGCGATGGTGCGCAACGGCGCGCACGCGCGCTTCGTCGTCAATGGCGCGGCGGGCGGCGGCGTCGCGGTCGCGAAACCCGGCGCGACCGCCAGCTCGATCGTCGCGGGCATCCTCACGGCGTTCTGATCGCCGAGGTCGGCCTGCGCCCGCCCGCGCCGCTATGCGCAGGCGGGCGGCTGCGGTGCGAGCCATGCGTCGAACGGCGCCTGCCGGCCGATATCGAACAGCTCCAGCAGCAGCGCGCGCAGCCACCGATGGCCCGGGTCCGCATCGAAGCGCCGGTGCCAGTACGCGTTGACGGCCCATTCGCCCGCGTCCGCGATCTCATAGAGCGTGCACGGCTGGCGCGCCGCGAACGTGAGCGCGACGGTCTCAGGCAGGATCAGCGCGTAATCGCCGTGTTCGAGCAGCGCCGGCACCACCAGGAAGTCCGGCAGCGCCGCCCGCACGCGCGGCATCAGGCCGTGTCGTTCCAGCAGCTGCATCGATTGCGGATGCGCGGTCACCGCGACGAAGCGCAGCGCGTCCGGCGCGTCGCCGTCGAGCACGAAACCGCCGGGCAGCGCGAGGCGCTGCGCGGTGCGGCGCGGCATCAGCAGCACGCAGCGTTCGTGCAGCAGCGCGGTCCGCTGGAAATGGCTCGAGGCATCCGCGAAATGACCGAGCGCGAAGTCGATGCGGCCCGATTCGAGCGCGACGTTGAGCTGGCATTCGTCGACGTGCAGCGTCTCGATCACCGCGCCCGGCGCGCGCCGGTCGAATGCCGCGAGCAGCGTCGGCAGGAACGCGCTCGCCGCGAAGTCGCTCATGTGCAGCCGGAACACGCGCTGGGTGCTGTCCGGCGCGAAGCGCGAGCCTTCGTCGAGCACGTCCTGCAGGATCGCGAGCGCCTTGTCGACCGATAGTGCGAGCCGTTGCGCGCGCGGCGTCGGCTCGACGCCGGTGCCGGTGCGCACGAACAGCGCGTCGCGAAACATCAGGCGCAGCCGGCCGAGCGCGTAGCTCACCGACGGCTGCGTGACGCCGAGCCGCAACCCTGCGCGGCCGACGTGCCGTTCTTCGTACACCGCGCGAAACGTCTTCAACAGGTTCAGGTCGAGGTCCTGCACGCGCAGGCCGTCGGGCGCGTCCGCGTCGTGCGCCGCGGGCTCGGGGCGGGCCGGCGGCCGGCCGGTGGCGAAGTGCGTCATGGTGCTTGCCTCGCGGTGACGGAAGGCAGGTGGCCGTAACGCCGCGCATACGCCTTCGCGAAATGGCCGAAGCCGTGAATGCCGTGCGCGATCAGCACGTCCGTCACGCTGCGCGCGTCGCCGCGCTGCAGCGCGGCGTGCACCGCGGCCAGCCGGCGCTCGCGCACGTAGGTGGCCGGCGTGGTGTTCAGGAACGCGCGGAACGCATGCTGGAGCGTGCGCGGCGCGACGCCCGCGACGGCCGCCAGCGCGGCGAGCGCGAGCGGGTCGCCCAGGTGCGCGTCGACGTGGTCGCACGCGCGGCGCACGTGCGCCGGCAGCGGTGGCGTGCCGCGTGCGAGCGCGGCGCTGTACGAATGCGGCAGGTGCGTGAGCAGCAGCGCCATCAGCCACGCGGTGAGATCGGCGCCGAACGTCGTGATCGACGTGCCGATCCCCGGCTGCGCGCCGAGCCGGCACAGGTATTCGAAGGTCGGCAGCACGAGCGCCGCGCCCGCGCCGTTGCCGCCGGCCGCGAGATCGAACTGCAGCGGCCGCGTGAGCGTCGTGTGCAGCATGTCCTGCAGCTTGCGCTCGAGTGCGCCGCGTTCGAGCCGCAGCACCAGGTTGCGGCAATCGGGGCTCGTGCTCAGGCGGCTCGCGAGCGCCGGCGACGACACCGTCAGCTGGCCCGGCCCGGCGCGTGCGACCACGTCGCCGGCCTGCAGCTCACATGCGCCCGACAGCGTCAGCCGGAACAGGAAATGCCCGGCATCGTCGCCGAACTCGATGCGCGTCTCGCGGCCGTAGCAGAGCTCGAGCAGTGCGCCGTGATGCAGCGGCACCTCGTACAGCTCCGCATGAAACGGATCGCGGCCGTGCGCGGCCATCCGATGCGGCCCGAGCCGGTGCGCGACCGCGCGTTCGACTTCGTCGGGCGCATGCAGCGTGCCGAGCCGGTTCGGCGCATGTCGGGAAAGGGCGATATCCATGCGGTGGCCTCGTGTCGGATGGATGGATGCGACGTCGTGCGCATCGCCGCGATTGCGTTGCGCGAACGGGCGCGCCGTTGCGCGTTTTGAAGCGACGCGACGTGCGCCGCCGCGTAGTCTCGGCAACACTCACTCACCGGGAGACGACGATGAAGGTATGTGTACTGGGCGGCGGCCACGGCTGCCATGCGGCCGCGATCGACCTGTTGGAGAAGGGCCACGACGTGACGTGGTGGCGGCGCGACCGCGAACCGCATGCGCGGCTGCGCGAGCTCGGCGCCTTGCAGGTGACCGACTATCGCGGCAGGCGTGCCGTGCCGCTCGGCGACGCACCCGGCGCGATCCGCCTGAGCGACGATCTCGCGGCCGCGCTGCGCGGCGCGCGGCTCGTCGTGGTGCCGCTGCCGGCCGTCTCGCACGATGCGCTCGCCGCGCAGGTCACGCCCCTGCTCGAGGACGATCAGGTCGTGTTCCTGCCGCCCGGCACGTTCGGCAGCGTCGTGTTCGCGCGTGCGGCGGCCGATGCCGGCAACCGCGCGCGCGTCGCTTTTGCCGAGACCGGCACGCTGCCGTACCTGGTACGCAAGCATGGCGACAACGCGGTCGTGATCAGCGCGTATGCGACGCGCCTGCCGACCGGCGTGTTTCCCGCGAACGCGGCGGCCTGGGCGTTCGACGTGCTGCGCGCGGGCTACCCGTCGGTCGAGCCGGTCGAGGATGCGCTGTCCGGCGCGCTGATGAACGCGGGCCCGGTGATTCATCCGCCGCTGATCCTGATGAACGCCGGGCCGCTCGAACACTTCGACGCGTGGGACATCCACAACGAAGGCACGCAGCCGTCGATCCGCCGCGTGACGAATGCGCTCGATGCCGAACGCATCGCCGTGCGCCAGGCACTGGGCTACCGCGCGCCGCATTTCCCGCTGGCGGACCACTACGCGACCGACGGCGACGAATGGATGTACGGGCGCGGCGCGCACGGCAAGCTGACCGACAGCGGCGACTGGCGCGAGAAGATCGATTTGCGCACGCATCGCTACATGCTCGAGGACACCCGGCTCGGGCTGTCCTTCATCGTGTCGTGCGGGCGCTGGGCCGACGTGCCGACGCCCGTTGCGCAGGGGCTGCTGAGCGTCGCGTCGGCGGTGACCGGCCGCGACCTGTATGCGCAAGGGCGCACGCTGGAGGCGCTCGGCCTCGCCGCGCTGTCGCGCGACGCGATGCGCGCGCTGCTCGATGCGGGGTACGCCGCATGACGCCCGCCGCCGACGTGACGCGCGTGCACGTGCTCGGCGCGGGACGCATGGGGCAGGGGATCGCGCTCGTCTTTGCGTTCGCGGGCCTGGACGTGACGCTGATCGACTTCAAGCCGCGCGATGCGCAAGGCTGGCGCGTATTCGAGGATCGCACGCGCGGCGAGATCGCGCGGCCGCTGCATGCGCAGGTGGCACTCGGCCGGATCGATGGCGACCAGGCCGCGGCCGTCGTCGCCCGCATCGCGCTGGTCGCGCGTGAGGGCGCGGCGTCCGCGCTGCGCGACGCCGGCATCGTGTTCGAAGCGCTGCCCGAAGTGCTCGACGCGAAGGCCGATGCGCTGCGCTGGCTCGACGCACATGTCGATGCGCGTGCAACGATCGCGTCGACGACGTCGACGTTCGTCGTCACCGAGTTGCAGCGTCATGTCGCGCACCCCGAACGGATGCTGAATGCGCACTGGCTGAACCCGGCGCTGCTGATGCCGCTCGTCGAGATCAGCCGCAGCGACGCGACCGATCAGCGGGTCGTCGACGCACTGGCCGCGCTGCTCGAACGCGTCGGCAAGAAGCCGGTGATCTGCGGGCCGGCGCCCGGCTACATCGTGCCGCGCATCCAGGCGCTCGCGATGAACGAGGCGGCACGCATGGTGGAAGAGGGCGTCGCGAGCGCCGAGGACATCGACATGGCGATCCGCACCGGCTTCGGCCCGCGCTTCGCGGTGCTCGGGCTGCTCGAGTTCATCGACTGGGGCGGCTGCGACATCCTGTACTACGCGTCGACGTATCTCGCCGGCGAGATCGGCCCGCGCTTCGCGCCGGCCGACAGCGTCGTGCGCAACATGGCGGCCGGGCGCGACGGCGTGCGTAGCGGTGCCGGGTTCCACGACTATGCGCAGGTCGACGTGCCGGCCTACATGCGGCAGCGGCTCGGCGAATTCGCGCGGCTGCTCGACCACCTGGGACTGGCGCCCGAGTTCGACGGCGCGCGGCGCAGCACCGACGCATAGCGCGGTCGTCGCGGCCGGGTGCGATCGTCGCGCCGCGCACGCGTGCATGCGGTACCGCAAACCGCTGTGTCGTTCGCCGGCCGGAAGCGTCGCGTGCGCGGCGGCTACGCTCATGCTGCGTCGCCGCGCGTGTCGGCAGCAGGCGTGCCGCGCGTCTCGCGCATCACGCACAGCGTCGCGACGGTCACGAGGCCGAGCGCCACGAGGAACAGCGACACGGGCCACGACGCGTGATAGCGCGCGAGCAGTGCGGTCGCGATCAGCGGCGACATGCCACCCGCGAAGATCGACGCGACTTCATGGCCGAGCGCGACGCCCGAATAGCGCACCTCGGTGCTGAACAGCTCGCCGACCAGCGCGGGCAGCGTGCCGATCATCGCGCCGTGGCTCACCGCGGTACCGACCGTCAGCGCGAGCCACACGAGCGGCGTCGCACGCGTGTCGAGCAGCCAGAAGAACGGAAACGCGCACGCGACGAGGCTCAGCGCGCCGATCAGGTACACGGGCTTGCGGCCGATCCGGTCGGACAGCCGGCCCCACGCGAGCATCGCGCCCATTTCGACGATCATCGCGATCATCACGCCGGTCAGCATCACGCCGTTCGGGATGCCGACGTATTTGCCGTAGACGAGCGAGAACGCGAGGAAGATGTATGCACCGCCGTTTTCGGCGACGCGCAGCCCCATCGCGAGCAGGATTTCCTTCGGATGGCGGCGGATGCATTCGACGATCGGCAAGTGCGTGTGCGCGCCGCGCTTGCCGGCCTGCTCGTAGTCGCGGCTTTCCGGCAGGTGGCGGCGAATGTAGATGCCGATCGCGAAGATCGCGATGCTCGCGAGGAACGGCAGCCGCCAGCCCCAGGTGCGGAACGCGTCGTCGGGCAGCGCCTGGGCGGCGAGAAACGCGGCCGACGACAGCACGAAGCCGCCGCCGACGCCGAGCTGGCTCCACGCCGCGTAGTAGCCGCGCTGCTCGGGCGGCGCGTTCTCGCTGATCATCAGCACGCCGCCGCCCCATTCGCCGCCGGACGCGATGCCTTGCAGCAGCCGCAGCACGACGAGCGCCGCCGGCGCCCACAGGCCGACCTGCGCGTAGGTCGGCAGCAGGCCGATCGCGAACGTCGACGCGCCCATGATCAGCAGCGTCCACACGAGCGACGCCTTGCGGCCGTAGCGGTCGCCGACATGCCCGAACACGATCCCGCCGAGCGGCCGCGCGACGAAGCCGAGCGCGAACGCGGCGAACGCCGCGAGGCTGCCCGCGAGCGGCGACGCGCCGGGCGGAAAGAACACGTGGCCGAACACGAGCGCGGCGGCCGTGCCGTAGACGAAGAAGTCGTACCACTCCATCGCGTTGCCGGCGACGGAGGCGATGACGATGCGGCGAAGCTGCCGGTCGGCGAGCGGCCGGGCGGCGCTCGGGGATTGCATGGTGTCGGTCGGGTACATGGCGGACTCTGAAGGGGGCGGGTGCGTGCCGTCTCTGCGACGCATGCGGCACTGCGGGCTAGTGTTGTCGGCACCGCCGCCCCGGTCAAATCCGCAGAAAAAGGGGAGTGTCATCACTCCCGCAAATGATGGTCGCGGCGCGCACGGCCGTACCCGCGCACGCCGGTGCCCGTCACCGCTCGATCTGCCGGTTCCAGCGCGTGTCCCACTGCGCGCGGCGGGCGTTGATCGCCGTCCAGTCGACCACCGTCAACTTGCGCACCAGATCGTCGACGTTGCCAAGGCTTTGCTGCATCGCAGCGGGCATCTTCGCGAGGCGATTGGTCGGGATCTGCTTGCCGGCTTCGGCCGCCTTCGTCTGCGCGGGTGCGGACAGCAGGAACTGCGCGAGCTTCTGGGCCAGTTGCGGGTCCGGGTTGTTCGCGACCACGCACAGGTCGACGAGCAGCAGCACCGGGCCTTCCTTCGGGTTCGCATACGCGACCGGAATGCCCTTGTCCTGCAGGTCGCCGACGCCGGTCGGCGTCAGCGGGAACAGGCCGGCCTCGCCGGTCTGCACCATCTCGGAGATCTTCGCCGAGTTCGGGATGTACTCGACGACATTCGGCCCGACCGTGCTCGCCCACTTGCTGAAGCCGGGCTCGACGTTCTGTTCGCTGCCGCCGAGCAGCCGGTTGATCGCGAGAAATCCGTGCAGCCCGAACGTGCTGCTCGACGCGGACTGGAACACGACCTTGCCCTTGTATTTCGGGTCGGCGAAATCCATCCACGACGTCGGCGGCGCCCAGCCTTTCTCCGCGAACAGTTTCTTGTTGTACGCGATGCCGGTCATGCCGAGCTGCACGCCCGCGCCGACGTCGTCCTTCATTCGCGCGAACGGATAAAGCTCCTTCAGTACCGGCGAGTCGTCGAGCTTCTGGCATACACCGAGGCTGACCGCGCGCGCCATCACACCGTCGTCGAGGAACGCGACGTGGATTTGCGGTTTGTTGCGGTTCGCGAGCAGCTTCGCGAGCACGTCGGACGAGGTGCCGGGCACGACGATGACCTTCACGTTGTTCGCCTTCTCGAAGTCGGGCAGCACCTGGCTCGTATAGGCCTTTTCCATCGGGCCGCCGTTCATGCCGACGTAGATCGTCTTGGTTTGCGCGAACGCCGGCGCGCCGGCGCCTGCGAGGCAGAGGGCGGCAGCCGCCGCGATCGTTCCGAGCAGTTTCATCGTTGGGTCTCCTCTTGACGGAAAGGGGCGGTCGGCGCGGCTTGGGGGAAGAAGCGGCCGATCGAGAATGCATCGAGTGGCGTGGCGGTTTCGCCGATTGTGACGAGCTCGGCGAGCACTTCGCCGACGCCCGGCGCGAGCAGGAAGCCACCGCCGGAAAAGCCGAACGCATGCAGCAGGTTCGGCGTGGTACGGCTAGCGCCGATGATCGGGTTGTGGTCGGGCGTGCAGCCTTCGACGCCGCTCCACGTGCGGATCAGCAGCGCGTCGCGCAATGCGGGCAGCAGCGCGCACGCATCGCGCATCACCGCGCGCGTCGTGTCGACCGACGGCTGGCCGAACTCGCCGTCGCCGCGGCCGCGCCCGCCGCCGATCACGCAGTTGCCGCGCGCGACCTGCCGGGCGTACACGCCGCCGCCGTACACGCCGAGGTTGTGCGTGATGAACGGCGGCAGCGGTTCGGTCACCCACATGTTCGGGTAGATCGGCTCCATCGGCACGGCTTCGCCGAAGCGCTCGGCGATCGTGTTCGCCCATGCGCCGGCCGAGTTGATCAGCCACGTCGAACTGAACGCACGGCCGCCCGCAACGACATGAAAACGCGTGCCGTCGTGCCGGGCGTCGTCGACCGGCGTGTGCTCGAACACGTCGGCGCCCGCTGCGCGGGCCGCGCGTGCGAACGCGGGCGACACGACACGCGGGTTCGCGTGCCCGTCGGTCGCGCACAGCGAGCCGCCGACCGCCGCTCGGCCGAGCCACGGGTAGCGCTGGCGGAACGCGTCGCCGCGCATCACCTGCAACGGCAAGCCGTGCTCGCCGGCAAGCGTCGCGTAGGCATCGAGCGCATCGAGATCGGCGTCGCTGCGCGCGAGCCGCAAATGACCCGACACGACGAATTCGCCGTCGATGCCGATCAGCTCGGGCAGGCGATCCCAGATGCGCCGCGCGCGCAGCGCGAGCGGCAGTTGTTCGGCGGGGCGGCCCTGGCAGCGCACGCCGCCGTAGTTCACGCCGCTTGCCTGCGCGCCGCAGTCGCGGCGCTCGAACAGCGCGACGCGCAAGCCGTGCCGCGTGAGCGCCAGCGCAGCCGAAGCGCCGACGAGCCCGCCGCCGACGATCGCGACGTCGTAGTGACGGCGTTCACTCATCGCGTGCCTCGTCGGGAATCGCCGCGACATCGTCGCCCGCGAGTGCGGCGGAGATCGGGAACGGCTTCACCGGCGGTTGCGCGCGCAACCGGCCGACGTCCGCGAGCGCGCGGCCGGTTTCCGCGGCGAGCACGAGTGCGGTCGCGTCGCCGCACATGCGGCCCTGGCAGCGGCCCATCCCGGCGCGTGTCAGCGCCTTCAGCCGGTTCAGCTCGGTCGCTTCGCCACCGCGGATGCAGCGTCGCAGCGTACCCGCGTCGATTTCCTCGCAGCGGCACACGATCGTGTCGTCCGGGCAGCGCGCGGCGAGTGCGGCGGGCGGCGCGAACGCCGCTTCGAGGCCGGCACGGAACGCGCCGAGCCGGGCGAGCGTGCGATCGAGCGTCGCTACATCGGGCTTGCCGGCCAGCGACGGCGACGACGACGGCATCGCGATACCCGCATCCCCGAGCAGCGCGAGCGCCGCGCGTCGCCCGGACGCCTCGGCCGCGTCGGCGCCTGCGATGCCGGCACCGTCGCCCGCCACGTAGATGCCGCGCACCGATGTGCGGCCGGCCGCATCGCGTTCGGGCAGCCATGCGCGGTTGAGCGGATCGAAACGGAACCGGCAGCCGGCGAGATCCGCGAGCTGGGTCTCGGAACGCAGCCCGAAGCCGAGGCCGAGCGCATCGCAGTCGAGCATCCGCGGCGGCGCGTCGCCGCCGGCCGCGCGCCATGCGAGGCCCGTTACGTGCCGCTCGCCGAGCACGCGCTCGAGCGTGACGCCGGTTTCGATCGCGACGCCGTGCGCGCGCAGCCAGCCGATGTAGTACAGCCCCTTCGCGAATGTGGACGGCATGCGCAGCAGCGCGGGCGTCGCGGCAGCCTGCCGGCGCAGCGGGCTCGTGTCGAGCACGGCCGCGACCTGCGCGCCGGCCTTCGCGTACTGATAGGCGACGAGATACAGCAACGGCCCCGTGCCCGCGAACACGATGCGGCTGCCGATCGCGCAGCCCTGAGCTTTCAGCGCGACTTGCGCGCCGCCGAGCGTATAGACGCCCGCGAGCGTCCACCCGGGTACCGGCAGCATGCGATCGGTCGCGCCGCTCGCGACGATCAGGTGCGAGAACGGCACGGTCGTTTCGCGGCCGTCCTGCAGCGTGTCGACGCGGCCCGCGCCGCACGCCCAGGCGAGCGTGTTCGGCCGATAGTCGACGTGCGGCAGCAACGCGGCCATGGTGCGGTGCACGGCATCGGCCTTCGCGGCCTCGAAGCCGTACAGCGCGCGCTTGCCGCGCGCGAACGCGCCGTCGGCCGGCGGCTGGCGATAGATCTGCCCGCCCCAGCGCGCGTTCTCGTCGATCACGATGGGGCGCAGCCCCGCGTCGACCAGCGCCTCGGCCGCGCGCACGCCGGCCGGCCCCGCGCCGACGATCACCGGCCGCGGTGCGTCGCTCATGATGCGTCTCCGGCCGTGGCGGGCTGCGCGCCGGTGAGAATCCGCATGCCATCGGCGATCGGCGTCGAGCAGGCGCGCACGCGGGCGCCGGCCTCGGTGCGGACCCAGCAGTCCTGGCACGCGCCGATCAGGCAGAAGCCCGCGCGCGGCTTGCCGCTGAATTCGCTCACGCGCACGCGGCGCTGCGCGACGAGGATCGCGGTGAGCACGGTGTCGCCGGCGAGCGCGTGCGCGGGGCGGCCGTCGAGCGTGAACGCGACGGCGGCGCGCTCGCGTTCGGCGACGCGCACGAATTGCGCGCCGTCGTCCGCGTTGTCGGTGGAGCGGGAAACGAAGGTCGTCATCAGTGTTGGCCGATCAGGATGCGGTTCAGGCCGTACACGCGATCGAGCAGCAGCATCGCGCCGGCGGTGATGAAGATGACCAGCGCCGATACCGACGCCATCATCGGATCGATCGATTCGGTCGCATACATGTACATGCGCACCGGCAGCGTGACCGTCTGCGGCGACGTGACGAAGATCGACATCGTCAGCTCGTCGAAGCTGTTGATGAACGCGAGCAGCCAGCCGCCGGTGATGCCAGGCAGGATCATCGGCAGCGTGATGCGGCGGAACGTCGTCCACGGGTCGGCGCCGAGCGAGCACGCGGCCTGCTCGATGCTGCGGTCGAGGCCCGCGACGGACGCGAGCACGAGCCGCATCACGAACGGCGTGATGACGATCATGTGCGCGAGCACCAGCCATGCGAACGAGCCGGTCGCGCCGATCAGCGCGAAGAAGCGCAGCAGCGCGATGCCGAGCACGAGGCCGGGAATCACGAGCGGCGACAGCAACAGGCCGTTCAGGAACGCGCGGCCGGGAAAGGTCGCGCGGCCGATCGCGAGCCCGGCGGGCAACGCGATGGCGAGCGACAGCGTCGCCGACGCGAATGCGAGCTTCACGCTGTTGGCGAACGCGGTGACGAAGTCCGGATAGTCGAGGATCGCGCGGAACCAGCGCAGCGACAACCCGTGCGTCGGCAGCGTCAGCGTTTCGTCAGGCGTGAACGCGACCAGCACGACGATCGCGAGCGGCGCGAGCACGAACAGGATCACGAGCGTATGGAACGCCAGCGCAATGGGGCCGTTCTTTCTCATCGGGAAGCGCCTCCGAGGCTGCGCGCATAGCGGCGTTCGAGCACGCGGTAGTAGGTGAGCATCACGACGAGGTTCGCGACGAGTAGCAGCACCGCGATCGTCGCGCCGAGCGGCCAGTTCAGCGAGCCGAGGAATTCGTCGTAGACGGCGGTCGCCGCGACCTTCAGGCGGCGTCCGCCGAGCAGGCCGGGGATCGCGAAGGCGCTCGCCGACAGCCCGAACACCATCAGGCTGCCCGACAGCACGCCCGGCATCAGCTGCGGCACGACGATGCGGCGCAGCGTCGTGAACGGCGACGCGCCGAGCGACAGCGCCGCGTGCTCGGTCTGCGGATCGAGCCGCTGCAGTGCCGTCCAGACGGGAATCACCATGAACGGCAGCATCACGTGGACGAGCGCGATCACGATCGCGAACGTCGTGTACTCGAGCTTGTACGGCCCGAGGCCGACGAGCCCGAGTGCCTGGTTCACGAGCCCGGTCGTGTTCAGCAGCATGCTCCAGCCGAACGCGCGCACGACGACCGACACGAGCAGCGGAGCAAGGATGACGAGCAGGAACAGCGAGCGCCACGGATCGCGCATCTTCGACAGCACGTACGCTTCGGGTGTGCCGATCGCGACGCAGATCGCGGTGGTCAGCGCGGCGATGCCGAACGTGCGCGCGAAGATCGTGTGGAAGTACGACGTGCCGAGCACCTCCGCGTAGTTGCCGAGCTGGAAGGCGGCGATCGGACCTGTGGCCGGGTCGTAACGGTAGAACGTGAGTGCGAAGGTCATCGCGAGCGGCACGAGCACGAGCGCCGCGAACAGTGCGAACGCGGGCGCGCACATCAGCCACAGCGGCGCGTGCGCACGCCACGTCGCGCGCAGCGCAACGCTGCCGGTGCGAAGCGGAACGGCGTCGGCCGCGTTGGCCGCCGCGGTCGCGCCCGATGGCGCGAGCCCGGCCGGCGCGCCGTCGGTCGAAAGCGGACGGGTAGGCTGTCGCATTCAGGCCTCCCGGCGCATCACGCGCACCGCGTCGCTGTGCCAGTCGACGCCGACCGGCGCGCCTTCCGCGAGCGGCTCCGCGCCTTCGTTCTGGCAGCACACGAGCACTTCGCCGAGCGCGCTGTCGACGCGGTACAGCCACTGGCTGCCGAGGAAGAAGCGGCTCGTGACGGTCGCGGCGAAGCGGCCCGCGCCGGGTGCGCACAGTCGTAGCTTCTCGGGACGGATGCACACCGACACGGCATCGCCGATGCGCACGTCGCGCTCGCGCGCCGGCAGGTGCACGGTGCGGCCGGTCTCCGCGAGATCGTGGCCGAGATCGATGCGGATCGCGTCGCCGTCGTGCGCGACGATCGTGCCGGGCAGCAGGTTCGCCTTGCCGATGAACTGCGACACGAAGTGGTTCTCCGGGCGTTCGTACGCGCGGTACGGCGTGTCCGTCTGCGTGATGCGGCCGGCTTCCATCACGACCACGCGATCGCTGATCGACAGCGCTTCCGATTGATCATGCGTGACCATGATCGTCGTCGTGCCGATCTTGCGCTGGATCGCGCGCAGTTCGAACTGCATCTCCTCGCGCAGCTTCGCGTCGAGGTTCGACATCGGCTCGTCGAGCAGCAGCACCGGCGGCTCGATCACGACCGCGCGCGCGATCGCGACGCGCTGCCGCTGCCCGCCGGACAATTCACGCGGAAAGCGGTGCGCGAGCGCATCGAGGCGCACGAGCGCGAGCGCCGCGCGGATGCGCTCGGCGCGCTCCGCCTTGTCGACGCCGCGCATGTCGAGCCCGAAGCCGACGTTCTCCGCGACGCTCATGTGCGGAAACAGCGCATAGCTCTGGAACACGATGCCGAGCCCGCGGCGGTTCGGCTTCATGTGCGTGATGTCCTGCCCGTCGAGCGCGATGCGGCCGCGGGTGACGTCGACGAAGCCGGCGATCATCTGCAGCGTCGTGGTCTTGCCGCAGCCCGACGGCCCGAGCAGCGACACGAATTCGCCTTGTTCGACCGACAGGTTGACGTCGGCGACGGCGGTGAGCGCGCCGAACGATTTCGTCAGATCCGTAAGCGTGAGAAACGACATGGAGCACTCCGGGTTCGCACACCGCATGGCCGGTGCGTCATTGACGCGGACTCTAGCCAGCCATATTTCGGAGCGTCAATTTGGAATTCTGCTCAACGAGATGAATTTCAGAAAAATTCCAGTGAACGGAATGCTTTGCCGAGTCGCCGGCAAATCGTTCCGTTGAATGAAGGGCGGGCAGGTGGTGAAAGACGCGCGTCAATCCCGTGCACACCCGGATGCCGCGCGCATTTTGGCGACACGACAATGGCAGCTGATGTATTCCGTTCAATGAAATCATCGAGGAGAATCCGCATGCAGGAACCGCATTCGCCCGGAACGTCGCGTGCCGTACGCATGCCGGCCGCGGACGAGGACGCCGCCGTCGATGCGGCCGGCGCGCCGGGCACCGGCATGCTGCAGCGTGCGTTCGCGATCCTGCGCGCGCTGGCCGGCATGCAGCAGGACGGCGTGCGCGTCACGCACCTCGCGAAGGCCGTTGGCCTCACGCAGGGCACCGCGCACCGGATCCTGCAATCGCTGATCGCCGAAGGGATGGTCGAGCAGGACGAACAGTCGAAGCTGTACCGGCTGAGCGTCGACTTCTTCGCGCTCGCCGCGCTGGCCGGCAACCCGAGCAGCATGCGCACGCTGTGCCGGCCTGCGCTGCTGCGGCTGTGCGCAAGCCTCGGCGAGACGATCTTCCTGCTCGTGAAGAGCGGCTTCGACGCAGTGTGTCTCGATCTGTGCGAAGGCCCGTTCCCGATCCGTTCGTTCACCGGGGACATCGGCGGGCGCATTGCGCTCGGCGTCGGGCAGGGCAGCCTCGCGATCCTCGCGTTCCTGCCGGAAGCCGAGCGCGAGGAAGTGATCCGCTTCAACGTGCCGCGCATTCGCGGTTACGGCGTGCTCGACGAGGTCTACCTGCGCACCGAGATCGAGCGCGTGCGCGAGCTCGGCTACGCGGGCCGCAACAGCGGCGTGCTCGACGGGATGGCCGGCGTCGCGGTGCCGATCCTCGATCGCACCGGCTACCCGGTCGGCGCGCTGAGCGTTGGCACGCTGGCGTCGCGGCTCGGCGACGACCGGATGCCGATGGTCGTCGAGCTGCTCCGGCGCCAGGCCGATGCGATCGGCCCGCGCACGAATCCGTTCGACGCCGCGTTGCGGCGCCCGATGCACGGTCTATCCGGGAAAACCGCATAGGCGCGTCGCGCGTTACCGTTTCGTCAGCTTGCTTACGCGAGCCATTCATGTCTGAGCAGAATGCGTCGCGTCCGGCGGGCTTCCATGCTTTCTATCGGCTTGCAGGCGCGCGCATTCGCCGCCCGTTTCCCCTTCATTCGTCTCCATTCGATTTTCAACTGCCGCCCAGTTGAACATTTCATTTCTTGATGCGACTGCGGCTGGATACCATCCAGCCACTGTCTATACAAGCCGACCGGCGCGTATGGCCAGCATCAACAAAACACAACATCGACAAGACGGTTTGGAGAGGAGATGACGGAGATGGTGCGAACGATGAGCAGGAAGACGGGCGTCGCGTGCATGAGCGCAGCCATGGCGATGAGTTTCGCCGGCGCCGCGCACGCGCAGTCGACGGTGACGCTGTACGGGATCGTCGACGCCGGCGTGACCTACACGAACAATTCGAAGGGCCATGCGCTGTGGCAGTTCACGGGCGGCAACGAATCGGGCCCGCGCTGGGGCTTGATCGGCAGCGAGGATCTCGGTGGCGGCCTGAAGGCGAACTTCCGGCTCGAGAACGGCTTCAACGTCGCGAACGGCGCGCTCGGGCAGGGCGGCCGGATGTTCGGCCGCTCCGCGTGGGTCGGCCTGAGCGGCGCGAACTGGGGCGCGGTGACGCTCGGCCGCCAGTACAACTCGACGCAGGACATCCTCGGCTCGCTGCAGATGAGCAGCTTCCTCGCGCAGTACTCGACGCACCCGTTCGACAACGACGACATCAACAACAGTTTCCGCACCAACAACGCGGTCAAGTACGTGTCGCCGACGTTCGCGGGCCTGCAGGCGAACCTGATGTACGGGTTCTCGAACTCGACGGGCTTCTCGAACGACAACTCGTGGAGCGCCGGCGTCACCTATACGCACGGGCCGCTCAATGCAGGCGCCGCCTATGCGCGCGTGAACCATCCGGCGGCCAGCGCGACGGGCGCCGTTGCGTCCGACAACTACTACCCGGGCTCGGCGTCGGTGTTCGGCGCCGGTCTGTCGAGCGCGGTGCGCCAGCAGATCTGGGGCGCGGGCGGCAATTACACGATCGGCGCGGCGACGCTCGGGCTGCTGTACACGGGCTCGAACTTCGGCCAGGCGACGGGCGGCGCGCTGCGCTTCAACAACTACGAAGGCAGCGTGCGCTACCTGATCACGCCCGCGCTGATGGCCGCGGCCGGCTACACCTATACGAAGGTCGCGCGCGGCGCCGACGACGGTCACTATCAGCAGGTGTCGGCCGGCCTGCAGTACCTGCTGTCGAAGCGCACCGACGTGTACGTGAACGGCTTCTACCAGAAGGCGTCGTCGGGCGTGGGCCACGCGTGGATCGACGGGACCGACGGGCCGTCGTCGACGACGTCGCAGGTGGCGGTGGTGGTCGGCATCCGCCAGAAGTTCTGATGCGCTGACGCGTCGCGCGTCTTCCGGAGGAGACATAGATGAAATTCAGACTGTTGCTGGCGGCGCTGCCGTTCGTCGGGATGTACACCGGCGGCTCGATCGCCGAGGTGCGGCCGCTGCTGTTCGGCCTGCCGTTCCTGCTCGTGTGGAACCTGATCTGGATGGCGGCGACCGCCGCGATCCTCGCGATCCTGTTCCGCCTCGACGAGCGCGACGCGGCCCGCGACGGCCGCACGGGAGACGCGCGATGAACGCCTCGATCATCATCATCGCGGCGTTCGCCGTGTTCGCGCTCGCGATCGGCGTGATGGCGCGGCGCGGCCGCAAGCTCACGCTCGAGCAGTGGGCGGTCGGCGGGCGCGGCTTCGGTTCGCTGCTCACGTTCCTGCTGATGGCCGGCGAGGCGTTCTCGACGTTCTCGTTCCTCGGCGCGAGCGGCTGGACCTACAGCAAGGGCGTGCCCGCGTTCTACATCCTGTCGTACGGCTGCCTCGCGTTCGTGATCGGCTACTGGATGCTGCCCGCGGTGTGGCGCTACGCGAAGGCGCGCGGGCTCGTGTCGTTCGCCGACTACTTCGCGTCGAAGTACGACAGCCGCGCGATCGGCGTGCTGGTGTCGGTCGTGGCCGTGTTCGCGATGGTGTCGCTGCTGATGATCCAGCTGCGCGGCCTCGGCGTGATCGTGTCCGAGATGTCGTACGGGCTGATTCCGCAAGCGGCCGCGATCTGGATCGCCGCGACGCTGATGGCCGTGTACATGGTCGTGTCAGGCATCCACGGCTCGGCGAGCATCGCGATCTTCAAGGACGTGTTGATCCTCGCGATCGCGATCTTCCTCGGCCTGTACCTGCCGATGCACTACTACGGCGGCCTCGGCGAGATGTTCGCGAAGATCGACGCCGCGCATCCCGAACTGCTGCGCATGCCCGAGCACGGCTTCAACCTGAGCTGGTACAACTCGACGATCCTGCTCACGTCGCTCGGCTATTACCTGTATCCGCACGGCTTCACCGCGATCTACGTCGCGAAGGACGAACGCGCGCTGCGCCGCAACGTAATCCTGATGCCGCTGTACCAGGTGCTGATCGCGTTCCTGTTCCTCGTCGGCTTCGCGGCCGTGATGACGGTGCACGGGCTCGAAGGCGCGCAGACCGATCTCGCGCTGCTGCGTCTCGTGAAGCAGACGTTCCCCGCGTGGTTCGTCGGCATCGTCGGCGGCACGGGCCTGCTGACCGCGCTGGTGCCGGGCTCGCTGATCATGCTGAACGCCTCGACGACGATCGCGCGCAACATCTACCGCGAAGGCTTCGCGCCGAACGCGACCGACCGCGAGGTGACGCGCGTCGCGCGGATCGCGCTGCCGATCTTCACGCTGGTGGTCGTCTACTTCGTGCTGCGCGGCGGCGCCACCTTCGTCACGCTCGCGATCTTCTCGTCGAGCCTGCTCACGCAGCTCGTGCCGATGCTCGCGTCGAGCTTCCTGAAGCGGCCGTTCGGCACGCGGGAAGGCGCGTTCGCGGGGATCGTCGCCGGTGCGATCGTGATCGCGCTGACGAACTACTACGGCGTGACGCTCGCGTCGCTGTTCCCCGGCGCATCCAGCACGCTGACGTCGATCAACCCCGGACTCGTCGCACTCGCGGTGAACGCGGTGGTGTTCATCGCGATCAGCGCGGCGCAGCGCAAGCTGAAGGCGCGCGTGGCCGCGCCGGCCCGCTCCGCGTGACGACCCGATCGGCGTGCCGCCGCCGAACCGCCGGGCGACTGCCCGGCGGTTTTTCCGTGCGGCGGCGCCCAGCCCCTTCTAACTACAACAGGACACCGAAACGATGACGACCGAGAACAAGGCCGACGACCAGGCCGACGACCGGCGCGAAGCGATCGACACCCTGATCGCGAACGGCTGCGTGATCACGATGGACCCGCAGCGGCGCGTGATCGAGAACGGCGCGGTTGCCGTGACGGGCGATCGCATTGTCGCCGTCGGCGACACCGCCGAATTGCAGGCGCGCTTCCGTGCCGCGCGCACGATCGACGCACGCCGCAAGGCCGTGCTGCCGGGCCTGATCGATGCGCATGCGCACGCGGGCCACGCGATGCTGCGCACGATCGGCGGCGCGGACGGCGATGCGTGGTCGGCCGCGGCCGAGACGATCTATACGCGCGCGTCGGACGAGGCGTTCTGGGAAACCGAATCGCATCTCGCGGCGCTCGAACGGCTGAAGGCCGGCGTGACGACGGGCGTGTCGCTGCTCGGCGGCGGCAACTCGATCATGCGCGTCGACGATCCCGTCTACGCGCGGCGTCATTGCGATGCCGTGGTGCGCACCGGCACGCGCTCGATCGTGGCCGTCGGCCCGTCGCGCCCGCCCGCGCCGCGTGCATACACGCGCCACGCGCCGGACGGCGGCGAGACGCGCGACATCGATTTCGATACGATGTACGACGTGTGCGAACGCATCGTCGACGAATGCCACGGCGACGCCGACGGTCGAATCAGGATCGCGATCACGCTGCCGGTGTACGGGCCCGAGCATGACCCGGAACTCGCGCAGTACGAGCGGGATTTCCGCGATCAGGCCGCACGCTACGGCGCGCTAGCGCGCGAGCGCGGCCTGACGTTCACGCAGGACGGGCACCGCGCCGGCACGCTCGCGTTCGCGCATCGCGAGCTCGGGCTGCTCGGCCCGACGTCGTTCATGTCGCACAGCATCGACCTGACCGACGCCGATATCGCCGCGTGCGTGGAAACCGGCACCGCGATCGTCCACAACCCGAGCGCGATCATGTCGATCATCGGCCGCTGCCCGGTGCCCGAGCTGATCGATGCGGGCGTGACGGTCGCGATCGCGTCGGACGGCGCGGCGCCCGATCGCGGCTACGACATGTTCCGTCACATGTGGCAGTGCATGCACTACCATCGCCGCCATTTCCGCGACCCCGACGTGCTGCCGCACGGGAAGGTGCTGGAGATGGTGACGATCGACGCGGCGAAGGCGCTGTCGCTCGATCACGAGATCGGCTCGCTCGAAGCCGGCAAGCTCGCCGACCTCATCCTCGTCGACCTGTTTCGCCCGCACATGATGCCGATGAACATGCCGGTGTATCGCGTCACGTGTTTCGCGAACGCGGCCGACGTGTGCATGACGATGGTCGGCGGCCGCGTGCTGATGGAGGATCGGCGCGTGCTGTCGGTCGACGAGAACGCGATTCTCGAGCGCGTGATGGAGGTCGCGGAGACGATGATCGAGCGCAGCGGGTTGCGTCGCCTGCTCGACGAACCGAAGACGCTGTGGGGGCGCAGTCACTACTGAGCGAGGCCGCGCGGGCAGGCATTTGCGCGGTGCGATGTCGGCGAGGCCGGTCCTTTCGGGGCCGGCTTTTTTTCTGGTTTCGCCGCCGACGGACATGCTAGGATTTCTCTCAAACAACTTCGGAGACAGCTATGCCGTTCATCTGCGAAAACGTTGAATGTCGTGCCGTGCTGGCGCGCGGGCAGGTCAAGTCTCGCCAGGATGATGCGGGATGGTGCTTCTACTGCCCGGACTGCAAGGCCAGGAACGAGTTGATGGCGATCGGCACGGCCGGTGGCTCCGTCGAGCTGGTTCAGCCGGAGCGAGCGAGCCCGCCGCACAAGGTCGTCGCGACGGCCCGGCCACTGGACGACGGCAAATACGCGGCGCAATTGCGCGTTCAGCGGGCGCTGGCGGTGAGGGGAACCTACGCGGCCGAAGAGCACTGGGAGCAGCTCGGTGTATTCCCCGATGCGCAGGAGGCTGTCGAGCATGCGAAGTCGTTCGCAACCGACCTGCTGGAGCGGGCGGTCTAGTCACACACGGCACACCGCACACCGGCGATCCACCTGTTTCCCGTCACGACACCGGGCTGCGGCCCGGGTGTCGTGACGGGCCGGCCAGCCCGCCACGGGCCGGGCCGTTACATCACGCCGCCGCCGCTTCTCGCAGACGGAATTGCGCGACGGCATCGCTGAGCCGCGCGCCCTGATCCTCGAGCGACAACGCCGCGGCGGCCGCTTCCTCGACCAGCGCGGCATTGCGCTGCATCGTCTGCTCCATCTGGATGACCGCGGCATTCACCTGCTCGATGCCGGCGGACTGCTCGTCGAAGGCGATGCTCGTTTCGCCCATGATCGCGTTCACGCGCTCGACCGCGACGACGAGCTCGGTCATCGCCGAACCGGCGAGTGCGACGAGACCGCTGCCGTCTTCGACGCGCTGCGCGGAATTGCCGATGAGTTCGCGAATCTCCTTCGCCGCCGATGCGCAGCGCTGCGCGAGCCCCCGTACTTCGGTCGCGACGACGGCGAAGCCGCGCCCCTGTTCGCCCGCGCGCGCCGCTTCGACGGCGGCGTTCAACGCGAGGATGTTGGTCTGGAATGCGATGCTTTCGATCACGCCGACGATGCCGGAAATCCGCGCGGAGCTGTGCGAGATCGCCGACATCGTCTCGACGACGCGCTGCATCGCGTCTCCGCCCTTTGCCGCGATGCCGGCCGCACCCTCGGCGTAAGTGCGCGCATCGCGTGCGTTGTCCGCGTTCTGGCGCACGGTTGCCGTCAGTTGCTCCACGCTCGCCGCGGCTTGCTGCAGCGAGACGGACTGCTGCTCGGTGCGCGCGGACAGGTCGACGTTGCCGCTCGCGATCGTGCGCACGTCGCCGACGATCGTCTCGGTGCTCGCGCGCACCTGGCTCACGGTTTCGACGAGGCCGTCCTGCATGCGCTTCAACGCATTCAACAGATACGCCATTTCGTTTTCGCCCGGAATGACGACCGCGCCGGTCAGGTCGCCTTTCGAGATCCTGTCGAAATGCGCGACGGCGAGATGGATCGGCGCGATGATCGCCTTCGCGAGCACGCGCTGCGCCAGGAAGCCGACGACCAGCGCGAAGGCGGCGACCGCCGCCATGGCCCACACGATCCGGTGGAAGCGTTCGCCGGCCGCGTCGTAGCGCGCCTTCTGGCGCGCGACCTGGAACGATTCGAGCGCATCGATCGCTTCCTGGTAGGCGGTGAAGAGTGCCGGCGGCGCGGTGCGGTGCGTGTCGAGGAAGTCGAAGGCGTTGTCGTGGTCGAGTTGCGACATCGCTTTCAGGAAAACCTGATCGAGCAACATGCGACGGCGCTGCTGCAGCGTATCGAACAAGGCCTGCTCGTCGGCGTCGCGCGCATGCAACCGCGAGTACGCGTCCAGTTCGTCGTCGCTCTGCTTGAGGAGCGTGTGGAGCTGCGCGATTTCCGCCTTCGCGGGCTGGCCGGCGCTGATGATCTGCGCGACGTCGCTGACGCGTTCGCGCAGCACGAGCATGCGCTCCGAGCTGGTTTTCAGGTGCAGCAGCGACGCGGTGTCGTCGCGGTACATTGCTTCGAGCGAGCCGTTGCCGGCGTAGAGCGCGGCGATGCACGCGCCGACGACCAGGACGAGCAGCGCCGTATAGCCGGCGACGGTCGCGACGAGGCCGCCGCGGATGGTGAGTTTTCGCATGACGTTCCCTTGCCGGCGGCCCGACGGGCGGCCGACGGCGGATGTGGATTCCGGATCACGAACGACGACGGGCGCCGCGTTGCAAGGCGGGGCGCCGGGACTGCGAACGGGTTAACGGCGGGCCGGGCGCGGAGGTTTTATCTGCACGCGACGCGAATCTGGATGATTGCGACAGCGGGGGACGGAGGGTGGATGCGTGCTCGTGAAGCACGCCGCGCCGATCGTCGAGGCCACGTCGCATGCGCCGCTCGGGATGCACGCGAATCGTCCGTGGCCCCGGCCATCTGCCGGTCGCCGTCGGCCAGTCGCGACCGGATCTCGGCGATCGACTGATCGCGCTGATACGTGGCGAACTGCCGGGTGTTGCCCTACGGATCCCCGGCCATCGCTCGCCTGTCGCCGTATCGTGTGTCGACCGCCGCCTCCATGCGGCCGTCAGCCTCCGGTCCTGAACCCCAGTGCCGCGGCCTTCGCGCGCAACTCGGCGAAGCGGTCGACCGCCGGATTGGTTGCGGGATTGGCCGCCGGATTGGCCGCCATTTGCGACGGATCCACGCCGGTAACCGAACCGGGCGACGACGGCGCGGTCGTCCCCGGACACGTTCCGCCGAACGGACCTTGCGGGACCGTGAACGCCGGCGCGTCCGTGCGCGGCGCGTCGTTGAAATCGAGCGCGTAAGCGAGATTGAAGGTCGCCGGATCGCTGCCGCGCACGCCGAGCGGCTTCAGCCCGAAACGCCATTGCAGCAGCGCGTGAATCGAACTCGGGTCGAACGGGTAGCGCGTCACCGAGCCTGCCCGCACGCGCGGGCCGAGCAGGGCGAGCGGCACGCGAAAGCCGAGCTTGCCGTCGTTGCCGAGCGCGAGCTCGTTGTTGCTGATCGGCCGGATCGGCGGCACCGCGTGCTCGAGAAACCCGCCCCACTCGTCATATACGACGATCATCAGCGTGCGGTTCCAGGTGGGACTCGTGCGCAGCGCGTCGTACACCTGGTTGAGAAACGCCTGCCCGTCGCGGATGTCCGCATGCGGATGGTCGTCCGCGGACGCACCTTGCAGCTCGCCCGCGAAAACCGGGTCGACCATGCAGAACGGCGGCAGCGTTCCCGCCGCCGCATTCGCCAGGAAATCCGCGAACGCATGCGAGATGCCGAGATAGCGCGTGCCATACAGCGCGGTGAACGGCACGTCGTGGTAGTAGTAACTGCAACCGATGCCGGCGTCGCTCAGGTTGTCCCAGATCGTGCGCAGCGACGAATTGTCGGGGGTGTCGGTGAGGCGGTCGGTGGCGCCGCTGTGCAGGTAGAGGCGATTCGGAAACGTATTGGTCAGCACGCCGCTGAAGTAGAAGTCGCCGATGGTGTAGCTGCTTGCCGCCGCGCTGAAGAACGGCAGGTCGGCCGACGTGTAATAGCCGATGGGCAGCAGGTCGCCCTGGGTCAGGCTCGTCCCGGGCGTCAGGAGCCAGCCGTTCATCTCGCCCGAAGCCAGTTGCGTGCGCGCGCCCTGGTAGGTGTGGTTCGGGTCGTGGTACGCGCATGCCTGATAGCCGTAGGCGGGATTCGCCGACAGCGGAAACGGTGCGTTGGTCCCGCCGAACGCGTCCCTGAACTGCCGATTGGCGGGCATCCCCTCGGCACCCGGCACCCAGCTCATGAAATGGTCGAACGATCGATTTTCCATCGTGACCAGCACGATGTGATCGATGCCGGAACTCGCCGGATCGGGCAACGCCGGCCGCGGCAGGCTGTAGCGATTGCCGCCGTTCGGCGACGGCGTGTCGCCGATCGATGGGGCGCGCGCATTGCCGTCCACGGCCGATATGCCGTCCCCTCCGCCGCCGCAACCCGGCAGTGCGACACTGCCGGCCACCGCGGCAACGCCGGCGAGAAAGCGGCGGCGATCGTAGCGGCGATATGCATTCGTCTCGTCCATGACAACGTCTCCTTCGTTATTAAATGCGGCGCTGGCCAGCCGATCGCGCATCGCGGCAGCCGCGAAGCGACGCGCGCTCGCCGTTCGAACAGGCGAGCGGGCGCAAGGCGCAAGCTTCGTGCCTGTCGCTGAACAGGTGGCACTTCGTCGGTGATTGCGAATAGCGAAGCCGTCGTCAGACGATGGGTCGATGCCATTGCACCGGGCGTGGGTCGAAAGGAGTTGACGAACCGGTTCCGGAAAAGAAGAAAGGGGGCGTCGCACTCGCATGCGCCGCCCCCTTTGAGCCACCGGCCGCAACCGGCCGAGTCCGTCAGTTGTAGATATCGAACGAGAAATACTTCTTCGCGATCCGCTGATACGTGCCGTCCTGGATCAGGCTGGCGAGCGCCTGGTTGATCTGCGTGCGCAGCGCGTCGTCGTCCTTGCGCACGCCGATCGCGGAACCGACGCCGAGCGTCTTCGGATCATGCAGCGGCGGCCCCGCGAACGCGAAGTTCGCGCCCTTCGCGGTCTTCAGGAAGCCGAGATCGGCCTGTACCGACGACTGCAGCGACGCGTCGAGACGACCGGCAATCAAATCCTGATAGACGAGGTCCTGCGTCTGGTACGTGCGCACGATCACGCCCTTCGGTTCCCAGTACGTGCGCGCATAGGTCTCCTGCGTCGACCCCTGTTCGACGCCGACGCTCTTGCCGGCCAGCGACTCGGCCGTCGGCTGCAGGTTCGCGCCGCGTCGCGCGACGAGGCGTGGCGGCACGTTGTTGATCTTGTCGGTGAACGCGATCTGCGCGAGGCGCTTCTCGGTCACGCTCATCGACGACAGCACGCCGTCGAACTTGCGCGCCTTCAGCGCCGGGATCATCCCGTCGAAGGCGTTCTCGACCCATACGCAGCGCACCTTCATGCGTTCGCAGATCGCGTTGCCGAGATCGATGTCGAAGCCGACGAGCGTGCCGTCGGGTGCGAGCGATTCGAACGGCGCGTAGCTGGGATCGACGCCGAGGCGCAGGACGGCCGGGTCTTTCGCGGCGGCGGCGCCGGCCGTCAGCGCGAGCGCGACGGCGATGACGAGCTTTTTCATGATTGTCTCCTTACCGATTGATGTCGTTCTGGGGTGAAGCGAATGGTGGCCGATGGGCGTGACGGCCCGTGCCCGGCCATGCGCGGGCGGCTGGACGAGCGCCGCAAGCGGCCGGCGATCGTCCGGATCAGGGAATCCGGTGCTGCGGTGTCAGCGCGCGGCGCCGGTGACGCGCGCCATGCTGCGCCGGTAGCCGGCGGGCGAGAACGTGGCGTTCAGCGCGGCCATCGACACGATCACGCCGAGATGCATCCACCACGCGATCGCGAAGCCGCCGCCGGCGTCGCGCAGCCAGCCGATCAACCACGGGCTCGCGGCGACGGTCAGGAAGCCGACGCCTTGCACGAACGCGGCGAGCGCACCCGCGAGCCGCGCATCGGGCAGGTGATCGAGCGTGACGATCAGGCTCATCGAGAAGAAGCCGCCGAGCCCGATGCCGACGCTCGCGACCCACATCCACGGCGCGAGCGCGGGCATCGTCGCGAAGCCGGCGAAGCCGGCCGTCTGCAGCGCGAGCGTGAGCCACAGCACCGGGCGGCGATCGTGCGAACGTTTCGCGAACATCGGCATCGCGAGCGCGCCGGCCGCCTGGAACAGCGCCATCCACGCGAGCAGGTTGCCGCTCGCCTGCGGGTTCATGCCGACGCTGCGATAAAACGCGGGCAGCCACGCGACCAGGCTCGCATAGCCGCTGTTGCTGAGGCCGAAGAACAGCGCGAGTTGCCATGCGCGCGGAATGCGTACGAACGCGGCGACGGGCGCCGATGCCGCCGCCGCATGCAGCGCGTCGCGCGGCGCCTTCGCGCGCCACAGCGCGAGCGTGACGAGCGCGGGCACGGCCCACACGGCGAGCGACAGATGCCAGCCGCCGCGCGCGGCGAGCCACGGACTCGCGACCGCGCCGAACGCACCGCCGCCGACCAGCGCGGCCGAATAGAGGCCCATCGCGAGCGGCAGCCGGTCGACGAACCAGCGCTTGGCGAGGCCCGGCGCGAGCGACTGCACCACGGCGACGCCCGCACCCGCGACGATTGCCGTGACGGCCAGTCCGGTGCTGCCGTCGCTCCACAGGCGCGCGGTACAACCCGCGGCGATCAACGCCAGCGCGGCGAGCAGCGCGCGCTGCTCGCCGACGCGCCGCGCGAGCCCGACGCCGAGGCCGGCGACGACACCCATCAGCACGAACGGCAGCGTGGTCAGCAGCGCCGCCGCGCGGAAACCGAGGCCCGTGTCGGCACGCACGAGGTCGAGCACGGGGCCGAACGCGGTCAGGAACGGACGCAGGTTGAGCCCGGCCAGCACCAGCAGCGCGAGCGCGCCATAGGACACGGAAGCCGCGTGCGGGCGGGAAACGGCTTGCGCGGTGCCGGGGTCGGTCATCGGAATGCTCCAGAGGGGGCCGGTGGCCCTGTGATGCGATGCCGAAAGGGTAAAGGCGCGCTCGTCCAGGTGAAAATTAAATATTCGACTGGCGATCAGTGCGGTTTGCGATGGCGCGGCGCCGCGTGACGGGGCCGGATGGGCAATGTGCAGCGCGCGTGCATAACGGGCGCGCAGGATGCACGCCCGTTTCCGCGATCCTTCATTCGACCGGATGCAGATCCTGCAGCAAGGTCGGCACGAGCTCCGACACGGTCGGGTGGATGTGCATCGTGCGGCTGATCGTCGTGTACGGCGCGCCGGCGGCCATCACGTCGAGCATGCCGTGCACGACCTCGTCGCCGGTCACGCCGAGGATCGACGCGCCGAGAATCGCATGGCTGTCCGCGTCGACGATCACCTTCATGTAACCCAGGCTCTCGCCTTTTTCCACCGCACGGCCGACGCGCGTCATCGGCCGCGTGCCGACCAGCAGCCGGCGGCCGGTCTGCTTTGCTTCCGCGAGCGTCATGCCGATGCGGGCGAGCGGCGGATCGATGTACATCGCGTACGCGTTGATGCGGTCGGACACCTTGCGCGAATCGTTGTCGAGCAGGTTGGCCGCGACGATCTCGTAGTCGTTGTACGCGGTATGCGTGAACGCGCCGCGCCCGTTGCAGTCGCCGAGCGCCCAGATGCCGGGCACGCTGGTGCGCAGCTGGTCGTCGACCGTGATGTAGCCGCGCGCGTCGGTCGCGACGCCGGCCCGCTCGAGCCCGAGATCGTCGGTGTTCGGCACGCGGCCGACCGCGAGCAGCAGGTGCGAGCCCGCGACCTCGCGGCGGCCGCCGGTGCAGTCGAGGCCGACCGCGACGCCGTCGCCGTCGCGCCGTGCGCTCAGGCAGTTCGCGTCGAGCTGCACGTCGATGCCTTCGTTCTCGAGAATCTCGCGCACGGCCTGCGACACGTCCTCGTCCTCGCGATGGATCAGGCGCGCGCCTTTCTCGACGATCGTGACCTTCGAGCCGAAGCGGCGGTACATCTGGCCGAATTCGAGTCCGACGTAGCTGCCGCCGATGATCACGAGATGCTCCGGCAGGAAGTCGACGTCCATCATCGTCGAGTTGGTCAGATAGGGCACCGAGTCGAGGCCCGGCATCGGCGGGATCTGCGCGCGTCCGCCGACGTTGATGAAGATGCGTTCGGCCTCGAGCACGTCGTCGCCCACGCGCACCGCATCGGGCCGCTCGAATCGGGCATGACCCTGAAACACCGTCGTGTGGTCGAGCCCGCGCACCCATTGCTCGACGTTGTGGTTCGAGCGGCCGGAGATCCGGTCCTTGCGCGCCTTCACGGCCTTCATGTCGACGCTGACGGGGCCGACCGACACGCCGTACTCCTGCGCGCGCCGCGCGAGTTGCGCGGCATACGCGCTTGCGATCAGCGTCTTGGTCGGGATGCAGCCGGTGTTCACGCAGGTGCCGCCGAAGCGGCCGCGTTCGACGATCGCGACTTTCATGCCGGCGCCGGCGAGCCGTGCGGCGAGCGGCGGCCCGGCCTGGCCCGTGCCGATGACGATCGCATCGAAGTGTTGCGTCATGACGTCCTCCTGCGCTGGTTCAACGTGGGAAGGGACCACGCGCAAGCCGCATGCCACGCCGGCGCGCGCCCGAACGGCGACGAGCGCCTATGGTAGACCGGTTGGCGGGGGGAGGCGAGTCGCGCGGATGCGGGCGACGCGGAACATTGTTCATGACGGCCGGCAGGCTTCATGGCCGGCGGCAACGCGGCTGCGCGCCGGTTGAGGATTGCGCTGCGCGGGTCCTTCAGTCCTTGCGCCGCCATTGGCCGAACGATACCGGCCGGTGCGCATCGGCGCGCGTGACGGTGACTTGGTCGGGCTGCTCGTCGAGCGGAAACGATTCGGTATAGATCTCGCTGGAGAATAGCCAGCCGCGGGTGCGCGGGTCGTAGCGGAACGTCACGAAGTCGCTCCAGTGTTGCCCGCAGGCGACGAAGTTCTGCACGGTGAAATAGCGGCCTTTCACCGCGAGGCCGCTGTCGGCGGCGTCTTCGGGATCGAACGGATCGCACTGGCCGCCTTCGTTCGCGCGCAGGACGACGTGGTCGTTGCGCGCGGCGAGCCGGTACGCGCGATCGGGCTGCTCCTCGAAGATCAGCAGCGGGCGCGGCGACGGCTGCGCGCGCGTATCGGCTTCGCGATGCACGACGACGAGCAAGCTGCGCCGTCCGTTGCCGAGGTCCGGCCCTTCCTGTACAACGAGCGGCCGGTAGCCGGACGGCAGTTGCGTCGCGACCGATGGCGGCAGGTCGCCGGCGCGTGCGCCGGACGACAGTGCGGCGAGCAGCGCAACCAGGGCGCAGCGTGCGGTGGCGATCATCACAGATCCCGCCCGAGGAACTCGGTGCCCGGCACCGGATTGAACGCGACCGGCGGCGCGGGCGTGAAGCCGAGCGAACCATACAGTTGCCGTGCGGCGACGAACTCGGGCAGCACGTCGAGGCACATCCGCGCATAGCCGGCCGCCTTCGCGTCGCGCAGCAGCCGTTCGACGAGCTGGCGGCCGACGTTCAGCCCGCGCGCGTCTGGGCGCACGTACACGCGCTTCATCTCGCACGTCGTCGCGTCGATTTCCCGAAACGCCGCGCAGCCGACCGCGCGCTCGCCGTGCCATGCGAGCAGCAGTTGCCCGCGCGGCGCCGCGTATTTGCCCGGCAGCGCGGCGAGCTCCGGCTCGTAGTCCTGGAACGCGAGGCTGACGGTGGGGCTTGCGATGTATTCGCGGAAGATCGCTTCGACGACGGCGGCATCGTCGGGATAGCGGGCGGCGCGGATCTCGATCATGGGGCGGGGCGCGAGGGCGGGAACGGCAGCCAGCATAGCAGCGCGCGGGCGCTTTCGGCGGGCGGCGAAGCGTGCCAGAATCGTCGGCTTCAGCGTCGGCGATCGATGCAATGCGACTCGATTCTCGACGCGACACGCAGGCGCCGGCATGTCGGCGCCGCCGACCAAGGAGACTTCGATGACTGCATCGGCTGCCGTACTCGCCATTCTGGCCGCGCTGTGGCTTGGCGCAATGATTCCGGGACCGAGTTTCGTGCTGGTCGCCCGCAATTCGATCGGGCTGTCGCGCCGCGACGGGCTCGCGACCGCGCTCGGCATGGGTGTCGGCGGGATCGCGTTCGGCGGCGTCGCGCTGGCCGGGCTCTATACGCTGCTGCAGGCGGTCGAATGGCTGTACGTCGGGCTCAAGGTGGCCGGGGGCGCATACCTGATCTACATGGCGTCGAAGATCTGGCGCGGCGCCGACCGGCCGATCGCGATGGACGACCCGCAGGCCGTCGTCGCCGGCAGCGCGCGCAAGTCGTTCTGGACCGGCCTCACGACCCAGCTGAGCAATCCGAAGACGGCGATCTGGTACGGCAGCATCTTCGCGGCGCTGTTGCCGCAGCATCCGCCGCTGTGGTGCTACCTGGCGCTGCCGCCGCTCGTGTTCGGCGTCGAATTCGGCTGGTACACGATCGTTGCGCTGTGCTTTTCGACCCGCCGGCCGCGCGAACTCTACCTGCGCGCGAAGAAGTGGGTCGACCGCGTCGCGGCCGGCGCGATCACGCTGCTCGGCCTGCGGTTGATCCTGAACGCGCCGAAAGCGGGGATCTGACGGCAGGCGGTGCCGCTCGCGCGCACCGCCGTTTCATTCCCGACGGGCATGCCGGCGCGGCCGGTCATTCCATCCGGTGGCGGGACGGTCCGAGCCGGGCGATTCTTTTGGGCCCATGCGCCCCATCCGCCCGTCCATCAGCCCATCCGCTCATCCGCTCATCCGCTCATCCGCTCATCCGCTCATCCGCTCATCCGCTCATCCGCTCATCCGCTCATCCGCTCATCC
>NZ_QTPV01000018.1:0-124600 GCF_003857985.1 Burkholderia sp. Bp9090 | reverse complement strand
CGCCGGCGCTGCGCCGCCCGTGCCGGCGACCGCGTCCGGGCCCGCGCCGGCGACCGCGCCGCTACGGCCCGCCACCGCCCCGGCCGCCGGCGGGACCGGCCCGTCCGGTTCCTGCCGGGCGGTGCCGCCACCCGGACGCGTATCCGCGTCGTCGTGCCCGCCGCCGCCCGCGCGGCGCGACCGTCTGAAGAGCCTGAACATGGCCGGTCCGCGCGCTTACGCGTGCGCCGGCTGCTGGGCGCCCGCATCGGCTCCGGCCGGCGCGGCCGCCTTGCCGCCGGCACCCGACGCGTCGCCGACCAGCTTGCCGTCGGTCGGCGTCGCCGGCAGCGGCTTCACGTCCTTCGCGTTGCCTTCGGTGACGACCGGCTTGGTCGCGGCCTCGGTCAGGAAGTCGATCACGCGCATCAGCGCTTCGGGCGGCGACTGGCGCTTCACCTGTGTATGGATCGAGTATTTCGCGCGCGTGTCGGTGCTGCGCGTCTGCTCCGCCTTGTGCGACACGCGCCCGGACACGCTGACGCTGATCGGCCCCCAGCCGAACTTCGCCTGGAATTCGCCGCCGGCTTCGGTCGACGACGACGACTTCTCCGACTGCGTGATCTCCATCTCGAAGTCGATCGTGCCTTCCTCGATCGCGATGATCGGATGGACGATCGCCGCGAGCAGCGGGATGCGCATCGTCTTCTGCACGACGCCTTTCGACACGCCGCTTTCGTCCACCAGCGTCTCGTCGTAGTCGAACTGGACGGCCACGGCCTTGCCTCCCTGGATGCAGACCTGCATCAGGAAATCCGCGTAGCTCTTTGCGGCCTGCGTCTGCGCGCTGATCATCGCCTTTAACGGGCCGGCGATCATTTGGTCCATGGGTAAAGCGTTAATCACCGAGCCAATGAAATTCGCGTCCATGAATAAACTCCTCTTCGTGTTGAAGACAACGGAAATTCGCTGTCGTTATTCACATTAGGAAATTGAAGACGTTTACCAAATATGACGTCCGTCACGTCCGGCGGCCCGGGCCGGCGCGCGGCGGGCATCGATACGCGCGGCGGGGCGCGGCGTGGACGAATTAGGCCATTCGTCACGGAGCGACGGGCCTAGTGCGCGGTGCGTAAAACAGCGGTAAAAAAAACGCCGGGTAGGGAAGCAAAAAATCCTAAACCGAGCATCCCGATTTCGAGGAAACCGCGCAATGAACGTTCTGATGATCGATAGCCCGCCGTTATTCGTCGCGGGCGTGGCGGACGTACTGTGTAAACGCGATGTCGACTGGCATGTGTGGTCGGCCCGCCGTCCCGAGGACGTCTTGCGCTTGCGCGACGCGTTGCTGCCCGGGACGGTCGAGGCGATCACGATCGAATGCGGCGAGCACGCCGCGCGGCCGAGCTGGCCGAGCGTACTGAACGAGACGTTCGCCGGCGCGCCGTGGCTGTGCGTGGTGGCCGCCGTGTGCCGCCGCACGATTGCCGATGCGCTGCTGGCGGGGGCGGCCGGCATCATCGACCGGCACGCGAGCGCGGACGAATTCGCGGATGCGCTCGGCCGCGTCGCGGCCGGCGCGATCTACGTGCCGCCGAACGACGGCGGCGCGACGCAGGCGCCCCCGGGCGGCGTGCCGGCCGGCGACGATCGTGCATTCGAGCGCCTCACGCCGCGCCAGCGCGAGGTGCTGCGGCTGCTGGCCGAAGGCAAGTCGAACAAGCAGATCTGCCGTGTACTGAATGTCGCGGAAGGCACGATCAAGAACCATCTGTACGCGTTGTTCCGCCAGATCGGCGTGAGCAACCGGACGGAGGCGGCGTTGTGGCTCGCGCGCCACGTGCCGTCCGAGCCGGCCGGTTTCACGTTCGCGCCGGCGTGCCATTCGCCCGGCTGATGCGCGCGACGAGCGCACCGATCGGGCCGGCACGCGAGCGTGCCGCGGGCGAAGGCGGGTTTCGCGCTGCGGCGGCAACGGTGCGCCCGCGCCGCGTCGCGCTACTGCCGGGGCGCGTCGGGCGGAAGCGGATCGTCCGCGGCCGACGGCGCGGGGTGGGCCGCGAGCATCGCGCGCGTGAATTCGGCGAGGCGCGCGCGGACGGCCTCGGCGGATGCCGCGCCGTCGAGCGACTGCTGCAGATCGAGCAGGTTGGCCGCCAGTTCGCCCTGCCACTGCGCGCGTTCGCTGGCGGCGCGCGCGCGATTCGCGGCGAGCGCCGCGCCGACGTCGGTCGAACGGTCGCCCTGCACCAGCGTCTCGAGCGTCTCGACGAGCCTTTGCAGCACGCGATGCACGGCCGTCGCCGAGAAGCCGCCGAGCATCGCGAGCGCCGGCCGCCCGAAGTTGTGCATGCTGCCCTGCGCGAACAACTGGGCCGGCAGCATCTGGACGATGATCAGGCCGGCGATCACGCCGAGAATCAGCCGCGCGCCATACGATGCGTCGTATTTCGGATCGTAGGTCGAGGCGGCGACGTAGTGGTGCGCCTGGAACAGCGTCGCGAACGACGCGCCGAGCCCCGCGCAGCACAGCAGGAAGGTGGTGTTCCACAGCAGCTGCACGCCGTTGGATTGCAGGAAGCCGCGCTCGATGTTCTCGCCCGACACATGCGGCGACAGGCTCGTCAGCACGACCGCGAGCAGGAAACCGAGCGCCGACCCGGTCAGCAGCCGGATCAGCGGCACCGGGCCGAGCCACGCGAACGGGTGCGCCTGGCGCCGGTGCATGTCGAGCAGCGTGACGGCCTGTGGCGTCGCGGGCGCGACGAGCGTCGCGAGCTTGCGGTGGATCGCCGCGAGCGCGTGCTGCTGCGCGGGCGCCAGCGGCGTGGTGGTCGACGCGCCCGGCGCCGGGTTGGCCGCCGGGTTGGACGAAGCGGCGGCCGCGATCAGCGCCGCGAGCCGCGCGACGAGTTCGGGCTCGATCGGCAGCCCGTGATGGAGCGCGTAGCGCGCCATCGCCTCGCATTCGTCGCACAGCTGCGCGGCGAGATCGTCCGGCGCGCGTGGTGGCTCCTGCAGCGCCGGCCGCGCGCGCCAGCGCCCGAAGCGCGGGGCGCCCATGTCACGGTGCGCCGTCCGCGTCCGGCACGTCCACGTCGAACGCGTGGATTGCGACGCGTTCGCGTTCCGCCCTCGACAGGTGGCGCACGCACGGTGCTTCGGCGACCCGCTGCCAGTGCGTCTGCGTGCGGTCGACCGCGAACACGACGACTTCCTTGTGGCGGCGGCCGTCGTTGTGCGCGATGTATTGCAGCGAGTCGGGCACGTCGAACGCGTCATCGGTCGGATTCACGCCGTACGACAGCACGAAGTCGAGCACGAGCGCGCCGTCGTCGAGATGCGGCGGCTTGACGTCGTTGCCGGGATACTCGCGCCATTCGAGGAAGTCGAGGCAGATGTCGATGCCGAACGGCGGCGCTTCGCCGAGCCGATTATCGAAGCTGTCCGACAGGCGCGGGCCCTGATACGGCGACGACGGCGGCGCGTCGGCCGTCGCGCTTTGCGGCGACACGTCGCTCGTCTTCAGCACCTCGACCAGCGTGCCGTCGCCGAGCTGGAACGTGTGGGCGAGCGGCGTCTCGAGCGCATCGACCGAGTCGCCGTAGTCGATCCACGACGTATGCCGCTTCGGCCAGATCGCCGCGCGGCGCGTTCCGTCGTCGTCGCCGTCACCATCGCCCCCTTCGCCGCGCGCGAGCGGCGGCAGGAAATTGGTCGTCGCGAACGTGAAATTCAGCGACACGTACGGCCCGACGAACGCGCCGTCATCGGGGACGTTGGCCGCCGTCTCGTGCTTGACGAGCATCGCGACGGTACCGGGCAGGAACACGATCGGCCCGTACTGATCCACCGGAAAGCGATCGGCGACCGCGCCGATCGCGCGCCGCACGGGATCGAGCTGCAAGTCGACGATCGCATGGAGTTCGTCGACGTCGTTCAGCGCGTCCCACGGCACGTTCCAGTAGAACTCGGGCGCGGTGACGAACGTGACGCGGCGTGCATCGTCGTCTTTCGCGTCGCGCCGCACGGCTTCGAACGCGCTCGACAGCGCACCGTTCAGGTGATTGAACAAGACCCCCTGCACGCGCGCTGCATACGCATCGAGCGTTTCGTCGGGCGCACGCAGGGGTTTGCAGTCGCATGAATAGCGCACGGAAACGATTCGGACTGGCTGTTTCATGATGGTTTCCTCTTCCTTGATGATGGCGGCGCGGCGCTTCAGGCCGCACCGCCGCGGCTTCAAACGGACGTGATGTCGGTGATCCAGAACCACGGGTTCGCGTACGGCCCGTCGATGACCTTGGCGACGGTCTGTCCGGGCCCCGGATCGAGCGTGCCGGGCACCCAGGCTTCGTAGTGGATCGGTGAGAAGTACAGGCGGCCGAACACGTAGTCGAACGCGATGCGTGCGCGATTGCCGCCGCGGAACAGCGCATTCGTGCCGGCCGTGTATTCGACGTAGCCGGTCGTTTGCGCGCCGCCGCCGCGACCGTTCGAATTCGCCTTGAACGTGGCCGCATAGCGTTCGTACAGCTTCGCGCGCTCGGTGAGCCCGGCGAAGGGGTCCGTCGCCGTGCCGTAGATGAGGGTCGGCAGGTAGCGCGGCACGTTCTGGTGGATCTGCCGCATCGCGCCGAGCACGTCGCCGCCGATGTGGCGCCCGGGCGTGCCGCGATCGACGACGCGCGCAGACGTGGCGATTTCGGACATCAGCGCCCGCAACTCGGGCGGCGCGTCGAGCCGCGCGAACGGAATCACGTACATCGGCAATGCGCAGCCGGTCTGCTGCTTGCCCGCGCGCGGCGTATCGCCGGCATTCGCGATCAGGCCCAGTACGAACGTTTCCCAGCGCAGCGACGCGTTGAAGTCGAGTCCAGACATGAGTGGCTCCTTCGCCGGCATCAGGCCGGCTCGCCGAGCGGGAAACCCTTCGCCGCCCAGTTGTTGAAGCAGGCCGTGCGATCGTCGTTCGGCGCGTAGGTCGCGAGCGTGCCGTCGAGCAGGCCGGCGATCGCATGCTCGGTGCGCGCGAAGCGCAGCGCCTCGGACAACGCGATCACGAGCCGTGTGAGATCGGGCTTGAACGGTGCGGGCTTCGATGCGTCCGCCGGCTTGAGTTTCGACAGCGTCCACACGGCCTGATGGAGGTTGCTCGGATTGATCGTCGGCAATGGATCGGTCGCGTAGCCGAGCCAGCCGTACGAACCGTCGCCGCCGAGCGCTGCCGCGCCGGCCGGCGTGCCGCCCGGAAACGGCCGGATGTCGAATACGAAGGTGCCGCCCTGGCTGACGAAGCCGAGCGTGTACAGCGACGCGTCGACGGCGGGGCCGTTCTTCGCGGCTTGCCACGCGAGGTTCAACAACAGCGACACGCGCGGCGCGCCGGTGTCGTCGCCGATCACGACGTCGACGGCTTGCCGCGTCGCGCGCGTGCCGTTCTGGCGGATCGCGTCGCGCAGCGCCGTGAGGTCGTCCTGGTAGTCACGGCCGGTGGTGAGTCGAAGTTGCACGATGTTCGCTCCTGCAGATAACCCGGCGTTGCTCGGCCGTCGAGACGGCGCGCGGGTCGAAGCGAATGCGCTGCCGTGCGGCCACTGTGCGTGGTGCGCGGCGGGCGAACAATGCGGCAGAAGTCATTGGCCGGGGTGTGACCGAACACCCGGGAAGCGGGTGTCGGAGTCGGTCGGCGCAGGTGGCGAAGGGGAGAAGGTTCGAAGGTGCGAAGGTGCGAAGGGGCGAGGCGACCGCGTGTGGAAGATCGGCGACTTCGGCGGCGTGCTTCATGTGTTGCCGGGCGGCATGAGCGCCGCGCGCCGAAAAGCACAACGGCCAGATTTGCCGGTAGCGGCAAACCTGGCCGTTGGCGTGACTGCCGCCGAACGCGTGTTACTCGAACGTTTCGAGCGCGAGCAGTTCGTCGATCGTCTGCCGGCGGCGGATCAGCCGCGGCGTGCCGCGATCGACGAGCACCTCCGGCGCGAGCGGCCGGCTGTTGTAGTTCGAGGACATCGACGCGCCGTAGGCGCCCGCATCGTGCAGGAACAGCAGGTCGCCGATCTGCGGCTGCGCGAGCTTGCGGTGCGTGACCACGCCGCCCGCGTCCTGCGTGAACACGTCGCCGGACTCGCACAGCGGCCCCGCGATCGCGATGTCGACGAGCGGCCGGCCGGCCGGCAGCGCGCCGTCCTGCGTGTGGACGGACACCGCGTGGTAGCTGCCGTACATCGACGGACGCATCAGGTCGTTGAAGCCCGCGTCGATCAGCACGAAGTCGTGCTTCGGACGGCGGTTCACGGCCTGTACTTCGGTGACGAGCGTGCCGGCCTCGGCAACGAGGAAGCGGCCCGGTTCGATCTCGATGCGCACCGCGTGGCCGAGATGCCGTTCGATCCGCTTGCGCGCGGCATCCCACTGGCTGAAGTAGTGACCGACGTCGACGCGCGGCTCGCCGTCGCGATACGGAATCGACAGCCCGCCGCCGGCGGAGATCGCTTCGATGTCGTGGCCGAGCGACGTGACGAGGTCGACCATCGCATCGCACACCTGCGACAGGTGGCCGTAGTCGACGCCCGAGCCGATATGCATGTGGATGCCGACCAGCTTGAGCCCGTACTGGCGCACGATCTCGATCGCGCGCGGCACGTCGTCGATCCAGATCCCGTGCTTGCTCTGCGGGCCACCGGTGTTGGTCTTGTTGCTGTGGCCGTGGCCGAAGCCGGGATTCACGCGCAGCCACACGCGATGGCCGGGAGCATGCTCGCCGACGCGCGCGAGCATGTCGAGCGAGCCGGCGTTCACGGTCACGCCGTGCTTCAGCACGGCCGCGAGCGTCGGATGGTCGATCAGGTCGGCCGTGAACACGACGCCTTCCGGCTCGCCCGCCGGACTGAACCCGGCCGCGAGGCTGCGTTCGATCTCGCCGAGCGACACGGCGTCGACGCACGCGCCTTCCTCGCGCATCAGCTTCAGGATATGCAGGTTCGAGTTCGCCTTCTGCGCATAGCGGATCACGTCGAACTGGCGCAGTTGGGCGATGCGGTCGCGGATGACGTCGGCGTCGTACACCCACAGCGGGGTGCCGTATTGCTGCGCGAGCGTCGCGAGCTGGCGGGAATCGAGGGACATGGCGGATGAATCGGATCGAATGAACGGACAGCTTGAATGATGCGCCTGAATGTCTATACAGTAAAATGCCTGTTTGTCGACATTCGATTCATTTTTGATATAGGCGGCCATGCTCACACACCGGCACATCGAGGTCTTCCGCGCGCTGATGGTCACCGGCAGCACGACGCGCGCGGCCGAGATGCTCTATACGTCGCAGCCCACGATCAGCCGCGAGCTCGCGCGGATGGAGCAGGTGGTCGGCTTCGCGCTGTTCGAGCGCTCGCATGGCCGGCTGCGGCCGACGATGGCCGCGCTCACGCTGTTCGACGACGTGCGGCTCGCGTATGTGGGGCTCGAGCGCGTCGCGGCGACGGCAGCGCGGCTGCGCGAGTTTCGCGACGGTCAATTGTCGGTGATCGCGCTGCCGGCGTTTTCTCATGCGATCCTGCCCGGCGCATGCCGGCGCTTTCACGACGCGCATGCGGGCGTCAGCGTGTCGGTCGCGACGCAGGAGTCGCCGGTGCTCGAAGAGTGGCTGACCGCGCAGCGCTACGATGTCGGGCTGACCGAGCACGACGTCGCGCCGGCCGGCACCGTGCTCACGCCGCTGCTCGAAGTCGACGAGGTGTGCGTGCTGCCGGACGGCCATCCGCTGCTCGCGCAGCGCGCGATCGATCTCGCGGATCTCGCCGATCGCCCGTTCGTGAGCCTGTCGCTGAACGACCCGTACCGGATCCTGATCGACGAGGCGTTCGCGCAGCTCGGTGTCGCGCCGCGTTCGGTGGTCGAGACGCCGTCGGCCGTGTCGGTGTGCGCGTTCGTGCGGCAGGGGCTGGGCGCCGCGATCGTCAATCCGCTGACCGCGCTCGATTTCGTCGGGCGCGACCTGCACGTGCGGCCGCTCACGCGCTCGTTTCCCTACCGCGTCAGTATGATCGTGCCCGAGCACCGGCCGAAGAGCCTGCTCGTCGACGCATTCGCCGAAGCGCTGCGTGGCGAAGCGCAGGCGATTCGCGAGCGGCTCGCCGCGCTGCCCGGCTGACGAGGGCCGTATGATGGGCGTTTCGCTGCGCGCAGCCTGCTCCTCTTCGTCATCTTCACGGAAACGGAACCCGTCATGACCGACGCTGCATCTTCCCCCGGACAACCGACGCTCACCGGCGAGCGCATCGCGCTGCGGCCGCTCGAAGCATCCGACCGGCAGGCTTTGCTCGATGCGGCGGCGGACGGCGAGCTGTGGAACCTGAAGGTCACGGTCGTGCCGGGCGAGGAGACGGTCGACGCCTATCTCGACACGGCGCTGCAAGGCCGCGCGGCCGGCACCGTGATGCCGTTCGTGATCGTCGAGCGTGCGTCGGGCCGCGTGATCGGCAGCACGCGTTTCTGGAAGATCGACCGCAAGAACCGCAAGCTCGAGATCGGTCATACGTGGCTGAGCGCATCGGCGCAGCGCACGCGCGCGAATACCGAAGCGAAATGGCTGCTGCTCGCGTATGCGTTCGACACGCTGCACTGTGTGCGCGTGCAGTTCACGACCGACGAGCTGAACGAGAAGTCACGCGCGGCGATTCTGCGGCTCGGTGCGAAGCAGGAAGGGATCGTGCGTCACGAGCGGATCATGCCCGATGGCCGAAAGCGCAATTCGGTACGCTTCAGCATCATCGACGACGAATGGCCGGAGGTGAGCGAGCGGTTGCGGGCGAAGCTCGCGACCTGACGCGAGGCGGGTGCCGCGTGCGTCGCGCCGCCGCAAAGGAGGCGGCGACGCGACGAGGGGGGAAGCGGCGTGCCGCGCGCGGTGCGCGGCGGGCAGCGCGTTACTGCGCCGATGCGAGGTGATGACGCTGCGCGAGCTTCTGCGCGGCCGCGTAGTGCGCCTGCAGGATCGGCAGCGCCTGGCGCGCGACTTCCTTCAGCTTCGTGTCGCGGCCCGACGCGATTTCGGCCTGGAATGCCGAGATCGTCTTCTGCTGGCCGGCGAGCGCGACCTGCTCGATATACGCCTTGTCGAATTCCGCGCCGCGCAGGGTCTTGATGCTGTCCAGCACGGCCGTGTCGGGATCGTTGGCCGGCACGTCGACGCCGCGCGGGCTGGCCGCGCGCATCGCCTGGATGATCTTCTCATCGTCGGTCGACACGCGTTGCGCGAACGCCTTCACCTGGCTGTCCGACGTGCGCGAATCGGCGATGCGTGCGGCGTCGTGCTGGGTCGACACGGTTTTCGTGCCGTCGTTGATGAAGGCCTGGTCGGCTTCGTGGATGCGCGTCTGCGTGGCGGCGGCCGGTGCGGACGGCGCCGGTTGCGCGGTTTGCGCGGTCGCCGTCACGGCGACGAGAAGCAGGCCAGCGGCAGACAATGCAAGGCGCGAGACTTGGGGGAAGCGGTTCATGGGACCTCCTTACGATCGGGGCTCTGATTAACGGACGGATCGCGTGATCCGCAGCTGTGCGAGAGACCGGGCGCGCCCGGGCCGGGCTCGATCGCCGCTCTGCCGCGGCGGCGTTCGAAGTGTTTCCCGGCCCGACTGATTCTAGGAGAGCGCTCAGGTAGCAGGTGCAACCGCGCTGTGGTTTGTGTAACGGTTGGTAAGACGAAACGATGGATGCGCGCGCGGCCAGGTAGGGCGTACCTGTTACGTGCATCGTGGCGGCAATTTTTGCGTGCGCAGCGTGCATTCGATCGCTGCAATGCGCGCGCATGTCATCGACGTTTCATCGTTTCGCGGGCGGGTTGTTTCGCGATTCGTCGAATCGAGCGCGCGATTCGTACGGCGTCCTCACACGCGATCGAGCAATGCGTCGAGACGCGGCAGCAACGGCGTCGCGCAATGCGCCTGCAGCGCGTCGGGCGCCGTGTAACCCCATGCGACACCTTGGAATGCGATACGCGCGCGGCGCGCCGCTTCGGCATCGCGGATCTCGTCGCCGACATACAGCACGTCGTCGGGCTGCATGCCCGCTTCGCGCACGAGCGCGCGCAGCCGGCGCGCCTTGCCGAACAGCGGAATGCCGCACGCGAACGTGTCGACGCAACGGCTCGCGTGCGGGCCGAGCCGGTCGCGCACGATGTCCTCGGTGTTCGACGTCGCGATCGCGATGCGGATGCCGCGTGCGGCGAGCGCGTCGAAGGTCGCGTCGACGCCGGGGAACAGCTTTACGTGCGCGATGCGCGGCCGCATCAGCCGGCGCATGTCGAGCGTCACACGCGGCACTTTCCACATCGGCACCTCGAGCGCGCGGATGATCTCGCGCGCCGACATGCCGCGCAGCGCGGGGCGCAGCTCGGGCGTCGCGTCGCGAAAGCCGTGCAGGCGCGATGCCTCCGTGAGCGCCGCGAGAAAGCAGTCGAGCGAATCGGCGAGGGTGCCGTCGAAGTCGAACGCGATGAGTCGATAAGGCATGAAGCGATGCCGCGAGTTGATCGAGCCGGTGACGATATCACCGAATCGAGCCGCGTGGCCCGCGCGAGCGGTTGGGTCCGCGGCGAAGCGGGATGGTCGGGCAGCTTCCTTGCATCGGACGGAATGCCGCCCGCGAAACGCGGTGCATGACATAACGGGCATGAAAGCCCGGTATGCTGTCGACGCTATCGTTTCCCCCCGTTTCCTTCGTCCGGACTTCCCTGAAATGAAAATCGCCCGTGCCCGTTCTGCGATGTGGATGCTCGGTGTGTTCGTCGCGCTGACGTCCGCGACGCCCGCGGCCGCCGCCGCGGAGAAGCGCTGCGGATGGCTCGAGAATCCGACGCCGGCCAACTGGTGGCTCGTCGACAAGGACAACAGCTGGACGCTGTCGACCCAGGGCAGCCCGCCGGTGCCGGGCCTCGACGAGATGCCGGACATGTCGACACGCGGCTGGGTCGTCACCAATGCGGGGATGCACGGTTACGGCTGCGCGTGCCTCGACCTGGAAATCGACCCGCGCACCCGCGAGGTGACGCGGATCGTGGCGGCCCGGCCGCTGCCGCTGAAGCGGTGCAAGGCCGATCGGGCGTTGCCGGCGCCTTGAAGAGGCGGGGACGGCGGCGGGATTGGTGCTACGCGTAGTGGTAGCGGCAGGACACGATGCTGATTTGAAGATCGTCCGCTTCGTAGACGAGGCGGTTCGTATCGTCGATGCGGCGGGACCAGAACCCGGACAGATTGGCCTTCAGCGGTTCGGGTTTGCCGATGCCTTCAAACGGTGTCCGTTGGGCTTCGCGAATGAGCTGGTTGATGCGCTTGAGCGTCTTGCGGTCTTGCCCTTGCCAATAAACGCAGTCGTCCCACGCGTCGGAAGTAAAGAGCACGCGGCGTACGCTCATTCATCGTCCCCCGCCAGCTTGTGCTCTTTCGTCTTGCCCTTGCGCAGTTGCGCGATCGAGCGTTCGAGGTGGGCAACGTTGGCCGGTGAGCGGAGCAGATGAACCGTCTCCATCAGGCTGTCATAGTATTCCTGCGACATGATGACCGCGTTCGGCGCATCGCGACGCGTGATGAGCGTCACGTCCGCGTCGTCGACGACCTGGTCGATGACCGTCTTCAGATTGCTGCGGGCATCCGAAAAGTGAATCGTGCGCATGATTCGCCATACTTGTACTTTGAACTGTACAAGTATGGCATGGGCGTCCATTGTACGGAATGTTGTACATGTCGAGGCGGCATCGCTTGTCGCCCACCCCGCACCGCGCTATCGTTGCTGCTCCCCCAGCCGACCGGAGAGCCGACGTGCCCGCAGACACCCCCGCCCCGCTGAGATTTTCCACCGACAAGCGCGAGCTCGACATCGACGCGATCTTCGATTTCCTGCATCGCGATGCGTACTGGTCGCAGGGCATTCCGCGCGATGTCGTCGAGCGCGCGATCGACGGCTCGCTGTGCTTCGGCGCGTATGTGGGCGACCGGCTCGTCGGATTCGCGCGGCTCGTGACCGACCACGCGACGTTCGCCTACCTGTGCGACGTATTCGTCTTGCCGGCCGAGCGCGGCAACGGCTATGGCCGCGCGCTGATCGACCACGTATTTGCGCAGCCGATGGTGCAGGGCCTGCGCCGCATCATGCTCGTGACGACCGACGCGCACGAACTGTACCGGCCGGTCGGTTTCGGGCCGTCCGCGAATCCCGAACGGCTGATGGAAATCCGCCGCCCCGATATCTACGCGAAACGCTGACGCGCGGCGAGCGCATACAATACGCGCTTTCGTTTTTGCCGAAGGGAAGCAGATCATGACCGAACAGGAAGCCGAACAGCTCGCCACGCATCGTCACTACAAGGGCGGGCTGTATCGCTACATCGGCGTCGCCCGTCATTCCGAAACCGAGGAGTCGGTGGTCGTGTACGAGCATCTGTGGCCGCATGCGCGCGGCTTGTGGGTGCGGCCGGAAGCGATGTTCAACGAGAACCTGCCGGACGGCACGCCGCGTTTTCGCAAGCTGCGCGACTGAACTGAGCACGCCCGCCGATCGCACGACGAGCGGTGCCGGCGCCCGGCCTAGCCGGCGGCGCCCGGCGTGTCGCGCGGCGCGGACTCCCGGTGCATCGCCAGCGCGAAGAAGCGCCGGATTTCGTCCATCAACTCCGCACGCGCCGATGCGAAATCGAAGGCGCGCCGGTTGTCGTGCGCGAAGCGCCGGCGCCACTCGTCCGCCGCATGCCGTGCTTCGCGTGCGCGCAGGTCGTCGAGTTCGGGCGTGCGCAGTGCGTGGTCGGCAATCAGCGTCACGCCGTCGCGGCTGACTTCCAGCAGGCCACCCGCGACGAGCAGCCGGCGGTGCTCGCCGCCCGGTGCGGCAACGAGCGTCACGACGCCGGGCCGCAGCCGCGTGAGCAGCGGCGCGTGATGCGGGTAGATGCCCAGCTCGCCGCTTTCCCCGGGCACGACGACGAAATGTGCGTCGCCCGAATACAGCACGTCTTCCACGCTGAGGATGTCGAGCTTCATCGACGTCGGCATGCGTGCCTCCTTCAGACCGCCGCCGCGCCGGCGACGATCTCGCACAGCTCGGTGGTGATCTGCGCCTGGCGCGTCTTCTGATACAGGTGCCGCAGCTTGCGCAGCACGCGATCGGCGTTCTCCGTCGCGGTCTGCATGCTGAACATCCGCGCGCACTGCTCGCATGCGTAATTCTCGACGACGGCCTGGTAGAGCGTCGCCTCGACGTAGCGCAGCAGCAAGGTATCCACGGCCGGTTTCGGCGCGGGCTCGTACAGATAGTCGGATGTCGCGGTGTCGCCGGGCGGCGTGCCGGTGTCGAGGCCGGTGAGCGGCAGCACCGCGTCGATGCGCGGCGAATACGCGAGCGGGCTCGTCAACCGGTTGTACGCGATGTGCAGTTCGTCCAGTTCGCCGTTGACGAATGCGGTGAGCGGCACGAGCAGCGCGCCGAGCAGCTGCTCGAAGTGCGGCGCGGCGGCGAGGCCGCTCGCGCGGGCGGTGATGGTCGCGCCATGGCGCATCAGCGGCGCAATGCCGCGTGCGCCGATCACGCTGAGTTCGCACGCGACGCCGGCGCGGTTCCAGCGTTCGAGCGCATCCACGCATTCGACCAGCAGCCGCGTATTGAGCGGGCCGCACAGCCCGCGATCGGTGCTGACGACGATCAGGCCGACGCGGCGCACGGGCGTGCGTCTCGCCATCAGCGCGGAGACGTGGCCGGACCGGTCGCGCAGCACGCGCTCGGCCATCTCCCGGATGCGCGCCGCATAGGGCCGGAAATCGCGCGCCCGCCGCTGCGCGACCGCCATCTTGGTGCGGGCCATCATTTCCATCGCCTTCGTGATCTTGCGCGTGGACGAGGTACTGCTGATCTTCGAGCGGATTTCGCGGATGTGCATGTGAGGCGGGGAGGCAGGTCGCCCGGTGTCGCCGGTGCGCTGTGGCGACGCGATGTCGGCCGCGAGGCCGGCAGCGAGGTCGGCGGATATCGCGCCGCGGCCATCGAACTGTCATCGCGCGATTTCATGCTATCGGGATTTCACCTGAAACGATTGACGACGATCAAGCGATCGCTTCCGGTTACGGACCAGAATGGTTTCGCCGATCGTCGCACCGGGCGTTCGATGACCGATTGCCGTCCGCATCGGAAGATCGTTGCGGACGCATCGAAGGGCGCAAACGTCATGCATACGACACGGCCGCGCGCGTGACGTGCGATTCGCCGCGGGTGTAGCGCGGACGATCGTCGCGCAGCCCGCGTACGGCTTTTTCCCTTCATGTTCCCAGTAGCCAGGAATTCGATGAATTCAATGAATTCGAGCGATACCGATACCGTCCCGCCTTCCGCGACGTCCGCCAGCGCGCCGGCGTTGCCGATCTTCTGGCCGATGGCCGCCGCCGCCGCGATGGTCCGGCTCGGCTCGGCACTCACCGCGCGCAACCTGCGTTTCGTCGCGGAAGAGGAGAAGCTGCATTGCGAGCCGCATCCGGCGCTGGCGTCGCCGAACCGCGCGCTGCTGGAACTGCGCACGATGACGTTCCGCGATTATTCGGTCGCGCCGGCGCACGGGCTGCCGACGATCGTCGAAGCGCCGTATGCGGGACACCGGGCGATGATCGCCGACTATCAGCCGGGGCAGAGCCTGATGCAGACGCTGCGCGAGCACGGCGTGACGCGCGTGTACCTGACCGACTGGCGCTCGGCGACCGAAGACATGCGGGACCTCGAGATCGACCAGTACCTGGCCGAGCTGAACGTCTGCGTCGACGAGCTCGGCGGGCGCGTGAATCTCGTGGGTCTGTGCCAGGGCGGGTGGATGTCCGCGATGTATGCGGCGCGCTTTCCGCACAAGGTCGCGAGCCTCGTGCTCGCGGGCGCGCCGATCGACACGGATGCGGGCGACGGTCCGATCAAGAAGATGGCGCACACCTATCCGACGTCGTTCTACGAGGAACTCGTGACGATGGGCGGCGGCCTGATGCGCGGGCGCTTCATGCTGCGCGGCTGGAAGAACATGCATCCCGACCAGCACTATCTCGCCGAGCACGTCGACCTGTACGAGCACCTCGACGATGCAGACTACCTGCGCAAGCGCGAAGCATTCGCGAACTGGTACGAAAGTCCGATCGACCTGCCGGGGCGCTGGTATCTGCAGGCGATCGTGCAGATCTTCAAGGAGAACCGGCTCGCGAAGGGCACGTTCGTCGCGCTCGGGCGGATGCTCGACCTGAAGGCGATCACGTGCCCCGTTTATCTGCTTGCCGGCGCGGCCGACGACATCACGACGCAGGAGCAGGTGTTCGCCGCGCAGGACCTGGTGGGGACGCCCGCCTCGCAGGTGACGCGCCAGCTCGTGCCGGGCGGGCATATCGGGCTGTTCATGGGATCGCGCACGCTGAAGGACGTGTGGCCGGGCATTGCCCGCTGGATTGCCGCGAAGCGGTAGCGGTTGCAGCGGAGGCCCACCGCGCGGTGGGCATGCGCGGCGGCGACTCGATGCGTCGGCGCGTCGATGGGTCGATGGGTCGATGCGTCGGCGCGTCGATACGGCAACGGTGCCGGCGCGCATGCATGCGGCGGGCGAGCGGTCGCGCCGCCGCGGCAGATCAGCCGCCGAGCAGTGCGTCCGCGAGCGCTGGCGGCGCGTGCCCGACCGTGACTTCCGGCGTGCCATGCCACGCCGCCAGCCGTTTCACGGCCTTCGCGACGTCGGCCGCGAGCCCCGTGCCGAACCGCACGCCCGGCTCGACATGCACCGTCTTCAACTCGAACGTGCCGAGCGCGCGATGCGCTTTCGCGTCGACGCGCCCGATCAGCCGGCCGCGATGCAGCACCGGCAGGCAGAAATAGCCGTAGCGCCGCTTGTGCGCGGGCGTATAGCACTCGATCGTGTAGTCGAACCCGAACAGCGTCGAGGCGCGCCGCCGGTCCCATACCACCGGATCGAACGGCGACAGCAGCGTCGTGACCGTCGAGCGCAGCGTGTCGGCCGCGGCGGCCGGCAGCAGCGCGTCGAGCGAGCGATGCACGTAGGCCGGCTCCTTCCAGTCGGCGACCTCCACCGGGATCAGCTCGCCCGCTTCCGCGAGCCGCTCGAGTTCCGCGCGGTACGAACGGCGCGGCAGCCGGTAGTAATCGGCCACCCAGTCCGCGCGCACGATCCCGAGTGCGCGACACGTGTAGTCGAGCAGCGAGGGCAGCACCGCGTCGCGCGGCGGCAGGTCGCGCGCATCGTCCCAGTCGGGCAGCACGCGTTCGCGCACGTCGTAGATGCGCTGGAAATTGCGGCGCTCGGACACCATCAGGTGGCCGGTCGTGAACAGCACTTCCAGGTGTTTTTTCTCGGGCTTGCGGTCCCACCATCCGTTGCCTTTCACCCCGTCTTCCCGGATGAAATCGGCGGACCGCACGGGGCCTTCGTCGCGAATCCGCGCGAGCAGCCGCTCGATCTCGGCGCGGTTCTGCGCGTGCCAGTCGGCCGCGTATTTCCAGCCCATCCCCGACGGATCGAGCATCTTGTAGCGCATCAGCCCGAATTGCTCGACCGGCAGGAAGCACGCTTCGTGCGACCAGTATTCGAACAGGCGCGCCTCGGCGAGATGCTCGTCGAGCCACTGCGGGGCGAAGTCGCCGAGACGGCTGAACAGCACGAGATACGGACTGCGCGCGACGACATGAATCGTATCGATCTGTAACTGCGCCATCCGGCGGATCGTGTCGAGCACGTCGGCCTTGGTGGCCTTGCGGCGGGGCGGGGTCAGCAGGCCCTGCGCGGCGAGATGCAGCGCGCGGGCGGCGGCGGGCGAAAGCGTGAGCATCGGAGCGGCGGCTGAAGGTGGCGGTCGGGCACCACTTTAGCGCGAAAGCGGCGCACGTGTGCGACGCTTTCGCGCGACACGTCTGACAATGCTTGACAGATGCGCGGCGCGACTTTCCCTATAGTGCAGTCATGGCGCGACGAAATGTGCGCGCAACGATTCGGCTTCCGACGCACATATGTCCATGGCACGCAGGAAGCAGATCCGGGATTCTCAACCCCCAACGAGAGACCCGGAGCCCTGAGCGGACATCCATGCGGCTGTGCACCGGCCCCGTGTGGATGTCCGCTGATTTTTTTGTTGTTTCGCTTTTCCGCCGCCAGCCTTTTCCCGCCAGCCAGCCCGTTCATTGCCGCTTGCCGCGCGCGACCTCGTCGCCGGCGCCGGGCGGCAGCCGCCGCGTGATCGGAATCGATGCGAACGAACACAGCCCGACCACGACGAACGCGGGCCAGAAATCCGACCACACCATCGTCTGATGCCCCTGCAGCCAGTGCGACAGGTGCAGCACGAGGCCGGCGACCGTCACGCCGAGCCCGAGCGACATCTGCTGCACGACACTGCCGAGGCTCGTCGCGCGGCCTGCATCGGCCTGCGAAATATCCGCGTAGATCATCGAATTCAGGCTCGTGAACTGCAGCGCGGGGAAGATCCCGCCGACCAGCACGATCATCCAGATCGCCCAGGTCGCCATGCCCGGATGGAACACGCCGTAGGCGGCGATCGCGAGCCCGGCGAACGCGGCGTTGTAGATCAGCACCGTGCGAAAGCCGAAGCGGCGCAGCGTATGGGTGGCCGTCGAGCGGCTCACCGCGCCGCCGAGTGCCGATGCGCAGGTGATCAGCCCGGAGTGGAACGCGCTCATGCCGAGGCCTTCCTGCAGCGCGAGCGGCAGCAGGAACGGCACGGCGCCGAGGCCGATGCGGAACAGCGACCCGCCGACCACGCTCGCGTGGTAAGTCGGGATCTTCAGGAAACTGAGGTCGAGCACCGGGCGCGCCTTGCGGCGCGCGTACGGCACGTAGAGCGCGAGCATCACCGCGCCGGCCGCGCACATCAGGAGCGCGTTGCCGCGCGACGTGAGCGCGCCGTCGATCAGCGTGAGCCCCATCAGCAGCAGCGCGGCGCCGCTCGCCGACAGCAGGAAGCCGAACCAGTCGAGCGGGCCGGGATCGGCCTCGTGCGTGTTCGCGATGTGCTTGCTCGCGAGGTAGATCCCGTAGATGCCGATCGGCACGTTGATGAAGAAGATCATCCGCCAGTGCAGGTAGGTCGTGATGAAGCCGCCGACGAGCGGCCCGACCGTCGGCCCGAACAGCGCGGGAATCGCGAGGTAGTTCATCGCGCGCACGAGATCGGAGCGCGGCACCGCGCGGAAGATGATGATCCGGCCGACCGGCACCATCATCGCGCCGCCGACGCCCTGCACGAAGCGCGCGAACGTGAGCACGCCGAGGGAATTGGAGGCCGCGCACATCAGCGAGCCGGCGACGAAGATGCCGATCGCGGTGCGGAACACGGAGCGCGCGCTGAAGCGGTCGGCAAGCCATCCGCAGATCGGGATGAAGACGCCGAGGCCGACCACGTAGGCCGTGATCGCAATGTTCAGTGTGACGGGATTGTGCCCGAAGTCCCTCGCCATCGCGGGCAGGGCGGTGACGATGATGTTCGCGTCGACGCTTTCCATGAACAACGCACAGGCAACGATGAGCGGTGCTAGAAAGACGGGCGACATGGGCAGGGCGCGCGGTAAAGACGCCATTATGCCCACAATGTGGTCGTTGCGTCACGCGAGACAACGCTCGTTCCGCATGTTGCAACAGTCGTTCCTGTTAGCGCGCGTGGAAGAAGAGACGACCGCGCTGCCGGTGCGGTCCATGACATGACATATGACGCGCGCCCGCGGGGGCCGCCGCGAAACTTGCGTGCGATGCGCGTTTCGTGCGACAGTCGGAACTCATCCGCGGATGACAACGACGCGCATCGATCGACGGCCATCGAGACGAGCGCACGCGCGAACGAGACCCCTGCCGAACCATTCATCATCGAAAGGAGGGGACACGTCATGACGTCACGTCGCGCCGCATCGACCGCATCGCATCCTGCCTCGCATCCGTCCGTGCCCGCGCCGCGTCTGCGCTGGGCCGCCGTGCTCGCCGTCGCTTACCTCGCGGTCGCCGGCTGCGCCGCGCAGGCCGACAGTGCGAACCAGGCCGCGATGCAGGCGGCCAGCCAGTCCGCCGCGCCCGCCACGGCGCCGGCTTCCGGCACGCTGCTGCCGCCGCCGAGCCAGCTCTACGGCGACCTGTTCGTCGCGGTGCAGACGGCACAACTCTATCCCGACCAGAAGACCTTCGTCGACGCGACGCCCAACGCCGATCCGGCGACGATCGTACAGTTGTATCAGCAACAGAAGTCGCAGCCGGGCTTCTCGCTGAAGGCGTTCGTCGACCAGCACTTCACGCCGCCGCCGGAAGGCGGGGTCACGCCGCCCGCGAACCAGACGCTGCGCCAGCACATCGACTGGCTGTGGCCGCAGCTCACGCGAACCAGCACGACGGTGCCGCCGTACAGTTCGCTGATCGCGTTGCCGAAGCCGTATGTGGTGCCGGGCGGCCGCTTCCGCGAAGGCTACTACTGGGATACCTATTTCACGATGCTCGGGCTGCAGGTGTCGGGGCGCGAGGATCTCGTCGACGACATGCTCGACAACTTCGCATACCTGATCGACACGATCGGCCACATCCCGAACGGCAACCGCACGTACTACGCGAGCCGCTCGCAGCCGCCGTTCTTCGCGTACATGGTCACGCTCGCCGCGCAGGCCGAGGGCGACAAGGTCTACCAGAAATACCTGCCGGCGCTGCGCAAGGAGCATGCGTACTGGATGCAGGGCGAAACGACGACGCCGCGCGGGCAGGCCGCGCGCAACGTGGTCGCGATGCCGGACGGTGCGGTGCTGAACCGCTACTGGGACGCGAGCGACACGCCGCGCGACGAGTCGTATCTCGAGGACGTGACGACCGCGAAGGCCGTGCCGGATCGCCCCGCGAACGAGGTGTACCGCGACCTGCGCGCGGGCGCCGAGAGCGGCTGGGACTACAGCTCGCGCTGGTTCGGCGACGGCCGGACGCTCGCGACCATCCGCACGACGGCGATCGCGCCGGTCGACCTGAACAGCCTGATGTTCCATCTCGAGACGACGATCGTGAAGGGCTGCGCGGTCACGCGCGACTTCGCGTGTGTCGCGGATTTCTCCGGACGGGCGGCGCGGCGCGCGGCCGCGATCAACCACTATCTGTGGAACCGTCGCGGCTATTACGGCGACTACGACTGGCAGTTGCGCAAGCCGCGCGACGGCGTGACGGCGGCCGCGCTGTATCCGCTGTTCGCGGGCGTCGCGTGGCCCGAGCGTGCGAAGGCGACCGCGCGCGAGGTGCGCAAGACGCTGCTGCAGCAGGGCGGCCTCGCGACGACGACCGCGAACACGGGCCAGCAATGGGACGCGCCGAACGGCTGGGCGCCGCTGCAGTGGATCGCGATCGACGGGCTGCGCCGCTACGGCGAGCCGGCGCTCGCGAAGGACATCGGCACGCGCTTTCTGACCGACGTGAAGCATGTGTATGCAACCGAAGGCAAGCTCGTCGAGAAGTACGTGGTCGAAGGGGCTGGCGCGGGCGGCGGCGGGGGCGGCGAATATCCGCTGCAGGACGGCTTCGGCTGGACCAACGGCGTCACGCTGAAGCTGCTCGGGCTGTATGGCGAGTGACAGGCCGCGTGCATTGCATGCACGCACCTGAACGAGCACGGGCCGGATCGCCACGCGCGCGGCAGTCCGGCCCGTTTCGCATGCGCGGATGTCAGAACGTGATCGTCGTGCGCACGCCGACCACCGTTTCGTCGCCGATGCGCGCGCCGGCCGCGTTCGGGTCCGGAATGCCGCCGCCCGGCCGGAAGAAGTGCTGCAGGTCGGCCTGCACCTGCCACCACGGCGCGACCTGGTACTGGTAGGTCGCCTCGATCACCGTTTCCGCGCGCCGCACCGGATAGCCGGGCGTCGCAAGCCTGCCGGTGTCGCCGTCGAGCGCACGCGCATGCGAGCCGATCTTCGCGTAGCCGACCGCAATGCCGGCCGTATCGTCGTCGCGGCCCTTGAACGGCGCCTTGAGCGTCACGCCCGCATTCGCCGCGAAATCGACGACGTTGCGATCGCCCGGCGCACCCATCACGCGCGCGAACACGCCGACCGAGCGCGGGCTGTCCGCCGACGGCCGCCATACCATCTGATCCGCGACCGCATAGAAACCGTAGTTACCGCGATGCGTGGCGGGGATCCCGTTGCTGGCCGGATCCGCGAGCGACAGCCCGTCGGTGCCGACGCGCGGATCGTTCGCGTGCTGCGACTGATACCAGAAGCCGAGCTTGTACGTGCCGGGCAGGCCGGCCGGTTGCGGTGCCTTCGGGTCGGCGGGCGGCGCGTTCAGCGCGTACTGGAGTTCGCCGATCACGAACGCGCCGCTGCGCAGGTTGAAGTTGGTGCCGTGCGCGTTCAGCACCTGCGCGTCGCCGTCGCTGCGGCCGGCCGGATTGCCGTCGAACACGCCGACCAACGCGGTCCACGCGTCGGCCGGCTTCACGCGCAGCCGCACGCCGAGCGACGACAGCGGATAGGCAGCGCCGCCGGCCGGCAGGTCGGTCGCCGGCAGCACGGGCCAGCCGAACGTCGCGTTCATGAACGTCGCCGCGTATTGGCTGACCATGAATTCCTGGTCGACGCTTTGCTGGCCGATCTTCACGTCGGCCTTGCCGGCGAGGAACGCCTGCTGGTACCAGAGCTCCCACAGCCGCGTGGTCGAATTCGCCTCGATGCCGGTCGCGGTCTGCAGCGTCTGCAAATAGCGCTGCGTGAGGTTGGTGCCGTGGATCTGCAACCCGGACACGTTGAACGTGCCGCCCGGCAGGCCGATCGCCTTCTCCGTATCGACGTTGAAGCCGAATTGCGTGAGGCCCTGGTAGGCACCGCCGCGCTGCGTGCCGCCCGCGGCGTTGTACAGGTACTCGCTGGTTTCCTGCAGGTTCAGCGTGACGCCGTGATCGCCGAGCACGTCGCGCAGGCCGCCCATGTTGCCGAGCAGGTTCGACCGTTCCCAGAAACCGGTGGGGGCGGGCGCGGCAGCATCGGCGGCCGGTGCGGGGGCGGCGGCAGTGTCGCTGGCTCCGGCGGCCGGTTCGGCCGCGATGGCCGGTGACGACGATTGCGCGAACGCAGGCGCGGCCGCGAGCGACAGCAACAGCGCGGCCAGCGCGTCGAGGCGCGGTGTGCGCGGAGCGGATTCGAAGCGATTCTTCATGCGGGCTCCATTATTCGATTGATTAGTTTGGCTGAAGAAGTGAAAACGTGAAGCGATGGCTCGGGTACGGGCGGCGGCGCGCAGGCATGCGGCGCGTTGCACGCGACCGGTCACGGCAGCCAGCCGCCGATTCGCCATACGTGCGCGAAGCCGAGGCGCGACGCGGTCGCACAGAGCAGCGCGACGAGCGCGACGGCGGCCGCCATCGCGCCGGCCAGCACGCAGTCGAGCGGGCGTGGTGCCGCCGGCAGGTGCGCGAGCGCGCTGCCGCGCCAGTTGCCGAACGTGTGGGCGAGCGGTGCAAGGGCCGAAGCGAACGAGCGGTCGGACACGACACGCGCGAGTTGCCTGAGTCTGACCATGAGCGATTGAAACGACATGACGTGCCTCCGTCCGGTCCAGCGCATGCCGGACGACGTGATCGAGCACGGGTGCGTGACGCGACCGGCGCTCGGCGGTTGGAACGTAACGGAGCGTGCGACACGGACGATCCGGCGATGCCGGCCCGGGAGGAAGCGCGCTAACCCGACGATGGCGAGCTAGCGGCGAAAGACATGCGCCTGGCTGCTATCTCGCGATGGCTTGGCCGGCCTGGACCGGCATCGAACTGCAACTGGAGCATGCGTCCACGAAGGGACTCCCTTGATGAATTGGGGCGGATTGTAGTCGCGAGTTTTGCTGCGGTGCAAGCAAAAAAGGCGGCGACGTTGCGCATTTCGCACCGCATGCGGCGCCCCACCGGGGCCGGTCGATGCCCGCTGCGACCGCCCGCCGGCGGCGCGCGGCGACTGTTGCTCGCACGCATCGGCGGCGCATGCGCTCCGCGGCGCTGAAAGGTTGCGGCGCGTCATTTGGGGCGCGAATCTTTCAGTCCGCATGAACCCGAAAAAATATTCCGTCAAGCCTGTTCCAAAGGGTTGACTTCCGTTTCGGCCGGTCCATAGAATCCGCCATCTTCACTCTTGGGGCCGCCGCCTTGGACGCCTGCAGTAGTCGATCTTCGAACGAAGTTTCCGCCTGAGCGACCGACGTCCGCGCCTCATCGAAGCCGCCGTTTGTCCCACAGGCAAACGGTGCGCGCAGCAGTATTTCGCAGTAACCCCCTCGTGCACCCTGATTCGCGCCGGTTAGCGTGATGCGTTTGCGCACGCGCCATCCGGTTTCGCCGCCGCCCGGCGCGCGGCCGCGTTCGCGCATGCGTTTCGCATGCACCCGAATGGCGGCCCGCGCGCCGGGCGGCGGCCAACCGTGTTCTCCGGAACACCGCACAGGAGCCGCCATGAACGACAGTGACAGTTGTCCCTTATGCCCGTTGCACCAACAGACCCTTTTGAACCCGGGTCGCAGGGACATGCCGGCCGACTAGCCTGACACGTCGTTCAGGCCCCGGACTGGCCCCGCACCCACCACGCGGCCGGCATGCATGCCGTTGCCGCCAGGAGCCAGACCATGAACTTCGGCCTTCTGCTGTCGAATCTTCCGCAAGTCACGCGATCGCATCCGCACTACGACGCGATGCCGATGCTCGACGCCCGTCCGCGGGTGTTTTCCCGGTTGTTCAACCGGTTGAAATCGCTGCTTCGCTGAACTGAAACACCGAGCGCGTCTCGGCATGCGCGCGCGGGCCCCGGGCCTGTTACGCGCGCGTATTCCAAGACCACACGCTTGACCGAAAAAAACCAGCCGTACGGAATTCATCATGTCCACGCCATCCAACGTCTCTCCACCGATCGCCGTCGAACGCAGTGCCGTGCTCGACGAAGCCCACCTGGGCGACATCCGCGGCGCACTCGGCACCATCGCGCATCACGACACCGCCGCGCGCGGCACGTGGTGGGCGCGCCTGCGCACGCTGCTCGCGATCATCGGGCCCGGCCTCATCGTGATGGTCGGCGACAACGACGCGGGCGCCTTCGGCACCTATACGCAGGCCGGCCAGAACTACGGGACGACGCTGCTGTGGACGCTGCTGCTGCTCGTGCCGGTGCTGTACGTGAACCAGGAAATGGTGCTGCGCCTCGGCGCGGTCACGGGCGTCGGCCATGCGCGCCTGATCTTCGAGCGCTTCGGCAAGTTCTGGGGCGCGTTCAGCGTGATCGACCTGTTCCTGCTCAATGCGCTGACGATCGTCACCGAGTTCATCGGCATCACGTTCGTGCTGGCTTTCTTCGGGCTCCCGAAGATCGCGGGCGTGTGCGTGGCGGCCGCGCTGACGATGGCGGCCGTGAGTACCGGCGACTTCAGGCGCTTCGAGCGGTTCGCGATCGTGCTGTGCGTGCTGAGCCTGCTGCTCGTGCCCGTGCTTGTGTCGATCCACCCGCCGGTGGCGCAGATGTCGCGCGACTTCTTCGTGCCGAACTGGCCCACGCACGCGAAGCTGTCCGACGTGATGCTGCTCGTGATCGGCATCGTCGGCACGACGGTCGCGCCGTGGCAGCTGTTCTTCCAGCAGAGCTACGTGATCGACAAGCGCATCACGCCGCGCTTCATGAAGTACGAGAAGGTCGATCTGTGGATCGGCATCGCGTTCGTGCTGATCGGCGCGGTCGCGATGATCGGCTTCAGCGCGGCGCTGTTCGGCGGACATCCGGAAGCGGGCAACTTCAGCGACGCGGGCGGCATCATCGCCGGCCTCGAGAAGTATGCGGGCCGCACCAGCGCGACGCTGTTCGCGGTCGCGCTGCTCGACGCGTGCATCATCGGCGCGGCGGCGGTGTCGCTGTCGACCGCGTACGCGATCGGCGACGTGTTCAAGATCCGTCATTCGCTGCATCGCGGCGTGTCCGACGCGAAGGGCTTCTATCTCGTCTACTTCGGGATCGTCGCTGCCGCTGCCGCGCTCGTGCTGATCCCGGGCAGCCCGCTCGGCCTGCTGACCGAAGCGGTGCAGACGCTCGCGGGCGTGCTGCTGCCGAGCGCGACGGTGTTCCTGCTCGTGCTGTGCAACGATCGCCAGGTGCTCGGCCCGTGGGTCAACTCGACGAAGCTCAACATCTTCACGGGCGCGGTGATCTGGGTGCTCGTGCTGCTGTCGATCATCCTGACCGCGTCGGTGATGTATCCGGACATCAGCGGCGAAGCGATCATCGACGTGCTGGTCGGCGGCACCGTGCTCGCGATCACCGGCTATCTCGCGACGGTGCTGATCCGCCGCAACAAGCGCGTCGTCGAGCCGGGCATCGATCGCGCGCTGCGCGCCACCTGGCGCATGCCGCCGCTCGACACGCTCGAACCGCAGAACATGACGGTCGCGACGCGCGTCTGGATGGCCGTGCTGCGCGGCTATCTGGTGATCGCGGTCGGTCTCGTGATCGTCAAGGTCGTGCAGATGACGCTGCTGAAGTAACGCCGTTCGGCGTCATCTCCTGGTGTGCGCACATGCCGGCCCGCGAGGCCGGCATGTGCGTTTACGCGGGCAGAGCGCGCGCGTCAGATCAGCTCGAGCTTCGACGTCAGGTACGTGAGCTGGATCCGGTTCGCGACGCCGAAGCGCTTGCGCAGCTTGCGCAGGTGATAGTCGACATTGTGCGCGCTGGTGTCGAGGCGCCGGCCGATCTCCTTGTCCGACGCGCCTTCCGCGATGCCCAGCAGCAGTTCCTGCTCGAACGGCGTGAGCCCGTTCACGGCGCGTTCGCGCGACGTCGCGATCAGTTGCGGCGACGCGAACTTGTGCACCGACAGCCCGATCGACAGCGCCTGCTCGATCGTCGCCGGCGTGATCCATTCGCGCGTGCGGCGCGGCGCGGTGAAGCTCATGAACGCGTGCAGCCGCGTGCCGGGCACGGCCATCGAATACATGATGCCGCTGCACATGCCGTCGTCCTGCATCGTCTGCAGGAAACCGTCGAGCGCGGCCGGGCTCACGCACGGGCCGCCGTCGCGCGCGCGGTGTTCGCGGCGCAGCTGCTGCAGGTCCCACACGATCGGCATGTTGCACACGCGCGCGTCGAGCGTGCGCGGATCGATGTCGTGATGGTTGTGCCGGACGTAGTCGCCGCGATAGGTGGGCGGCGTGAACGCCTCGTGCAGGTAGAGACTTTCGACACGCTCCCGCGAGAATTCGAGCGCGAAATACGCGAACGTCGAGAAGCCCGTCAGGTGCAGCAGGCTGATGACGATCCGGTTGCGTTCGGCGGTGCTCTGCGCGTGCGCGAGCGTATCGGCGACGCCGAGCTTCGGCGCGTGCGGCTGCGCGATGTCGTCGCGCTTGACGTCGTCGCACCAGACGACCTGCACCGGGCGCGCTCTCGACGCGTCGGCACAGGCGACCGTCCGCCGCGGCGGACGGGGCAAGGTTGGGGCGACCGCTTCTTCTTGCAATGCAATATCGGACATGAGCCATCCCTCGGAATCGACGCGCATCGCGCAGCGGCAGCCGTGTCGTGCACGGTGCCCGCGACGATGCGATCGAGCATCTTTATGATATGCGCCGATCGTCATCCAGACGAAACGCGGGGGCATTGTACAAAAATGCCTGTATGCGCGTAATATGCCGTAATACTAATTCGGGCGAAAGGTTCATATTCGCACCGGTATAGAGTCGACCAGAAAATCATAAAGAAAAGACCAAATCGTGACGGGGCAGGTTCACATATTGGGAAAGGGTGGGCTCCTCATGACATATGCTGACGACGCGCCACGCGTCGAGTGGTTCTCGCAAGCCGATATCGCGGCCGCTGCCGCTTATTCGAAGGAAATTCATGCAATCGAGCGCGACGTTTTTACCGGCATTCAAATCGCGCCCGGTAAATCCGACCTCGCTTCCGTCGATTTCTCCCAATGCCATGCGCGATTGCGGCAAATCGGTTTCAGCACGCTCGGCTACGGCGCCTACGAGATGATCGGGCGGCGCATCCTGTGCGCGCATCTGCTGCGCGACCTCGCGCCCGCGACGTTCATGCAGCCGTATATCGAGGGCATGCTCTACGAGAGCGACCCGCGTTTCGCGCAGGTGCGCAGCAGCGGCTTCCCGGTCGCGTGGCGGCTCGACGAGATCGAGTCGGCCGCGCAGGGCAGCGGCGACCGCAAGGTGCTCGCGCTGGCCGGCCATCTGCGCGCGCATGCAATGAACAGCGGCGTGATCTTCAGCCTGTCGGCGCCGCGGCTCGACCTGCGCGTTGCCGTGAACGTGACGTCGGAAACCCACGGCACCGAATGGATCGACGATCGCGTGATCGGCGGCGCGCTGTCGGTGAGCCTTGCCGTGCATCGCGTCGCGCTGCCGTTTCTCGAGGCGCGCATCGCGCGCATGCGCGGCTTCGCGCTCGGCGACGAGCAGCAGCAGGTGCTCGACCGGCTCGTGCACGGGCTGTCCGACCAGGAGATCGCGAGCGCGCTGCGCACGTCGCTGCACAAGGTCGGTCACCATATCCGCTCGCTCGAAAAACTCTTCAACGTGCAGAACCGCGCGCAGCTCGCGTATCTCGCCGCGCGCCGTCTGGAGTCCTGACCCTGTCTCCCCGCGCGGCGCCAGCCGCGCGATGGAAGCGGTTCCGGCGATGCGCGCGCGCAGGCGCCGCCGGGTTTCGTAGTCCGATCCGATCGTCACCGGAAAACGGCTGCGACGCTACGAGGCGCATCCCTTTTTACGCGGTTGCGCGTCGCTACACTCGTCCCATTCAACGGTCCGCGCGACGCGGGGCATGACGGCCCGCGCCCGCCGGCGACAACGACAGGACGACGGCACGATGGCAGAACCGAAGGCGCTCCCTCGCGACTGGCAGCGGATCTTTTCCGCCGGCCGCAGCGTGTCCGGGCGACGTCTCGGGGCATCGCCGCGCGCCGACCTGTTTCTCGCCGCGTTCATCGTGTCGGTGGTCGCGCTGTTCATCCTGCCGCTGCCGCAAGCCGCGCTCGACGGGATGATCTCGCTGAACCTCGCCGCGAGCGTCGTGCTGCTGACGGTGTCGACCTACGTGCCGTCGGCGGTCAGCTTCTCGTCGTTTCCCGCGCTGCTGCTGTTCACCACGCTGTTCCGGCTCGCGCTGAACATCGCGTCGTGCAAGCTGATCCTGCTGCACGCGAACGCGGGCCACGTGATCGACGCGTTCGGCCGGCTCGTGGTCGGCAACAACGTCGTGGTGGGCGGCGTGGTGTTCCTGGTGATCGCCGTCGTGCAGTTCATCGTGATCGCGAAGGGTTCGGAGCGGGTCGCCGAAGTCGGTGCGCGCTTCTCGCTCGACGCGATGCCGGGCAAGCAGATGAGCATCGACGCGGACCTGCGCGCGGGCATCATCAGCGCCGACGAAGCGCGCGAGCGCCGCGAGAAGCTCGAACAGGAATCGCAGATGCACGGCGCGATGGACGGCGCGATGAAATTCGTGAAGGGCGATGCGATCGCGGGCCTCGTGATCGCGTTCATCAACATCGTCGCGGGCATCGCGGTCGGCACGCTGATGCACGGGATGGATATCGGCGAGGCGCTGCAGCGCTACGCGATCCTGACGGTCGGCGACGGGATGGCGTCGCAGATCCCGTCGCTGCTGGTGTCAATCGCGGCGGGCATCGTGACGACGCGCGTCGCGACGCGCGACACGCGGCAGCGCCAGCTCGGCGAACAGCTGGGCGAGCAGCTCGGCGCGCATCCGCGCGCGCTGCTGATCGCGGCGCTGGTGCTGGCCGGGTTCCTCGTCGTGCCCGGTTTTCCGAAATGGTCGTTCGCGCTGATCGCGCTCGGCCTCGGCGCGTTCGCCTTCACGCAGCTCAAGCGCAAGACGACCGCGCCGAGCTTCAACCTGATTCATATCGCGGGTCGCATCGGCGCGACCGACGACGGCCAGCCCGCGAAGGTGTCGCATGCGGCAGGCGTCACGTCGCTGATCGCGGTGTCGCTGTCGGACGACCTGCGCACGACGCTGAACCTCGCGCAGCTGCAGACCGCGCTGTCGAGCGCGAAGGCGCGCGTCGACGCGGACATCGGCACGGTGTTTCCGCGCATCACGCTGAACGACGACGAAGGGGCGGCGCCCGGCACGTACCGGATCTATCTGCAGGACGTGCTCGCCGCGCAGGGCGCGCTGAAGCCGGGCTGGCTGCTGTGGGACGGCGTCGCGCCGCTGCCGGAGCGCGCGGAGCGCCAGCCGGCCGAGGCGTTCGGCCCGTTCGCGACCGCGCTGTGGATCAAGCCCGACGGCGCGGCGCCGGACGGCAAGTGGCTGACGAGCGAAGGCGCGCTCGCCGCGCACGTCGAGCAGATCGTGCGCCAGCATGCGGACGAGCTGCTCGGCATCCAGGAAACGCAGGCGCTCGTGCACCTGGTGCGCCGCGAGCATCCGGAACTCGTCGGCGAACTGACGCGGCTCGTACCGCTGCAGCGCGTGACCGAGGTGCTGCGCCGGCTGCTGGCCGAGCAGGTGCCGATCCGCAACCTGCGCGTGATTTTCGAAAGCCTGATCACGTGGGCGCCGAACGAGCCGGACGACGTGATCGCGCTGGTCGAGCTGGTGCGCGTCGACCTGCGCCGGATGATCACCGATCGCCATGCGGGCGCGACGCGGCAGCTGCGCGTCGTGCTGTTCGAGCAGAACCTGCAGGAGCGGATCGAGAACGCGGTGATGCGCACGAAGCAGGGCAATTTCCTCGCGCTGTCGAGCGCGATCAAGCAGGACATCGGCGAACAGGTGCGCGCGATCGTGCAGGCCGCGACGGCGGCGCAGCCGGCAGGCGCAGGCGGTCACGGCAACCCGCCGGGCGCCGCGCGGCTCGCGGTGATGGTTGCGCTCGGCGCGCGCCGCTACGTGAAGACGATTTTGCAGCCGGTGCTGCCGGAACTCGCGGTGCTGTCGTACCAGGAGGTCGAGGAGGACGTGCAGCTGCATACGGTCGGCTGGGTGAAGAACCCGCCCGACGACGGCACGCTCGGCGCGGGCGCCGGCGTGCGTGCGCCGGGAGTCGTGCAATGACGAGCTCGACGATCCTCGACCTGACCCGGCAGGCGCTGATGCTGGTGCTGCTGCTGTCGCTGCCGATCGTGCTGATCGCCACCGTCACCGGCCTCGTCGTCGCGATCCTGCAGGCCGTCACGCAGGTGCAGGACGCCAACCTCGGCATCGCGGTGCGGCTGATCGCCGTGATGGTCGCGCTCGTGCTGCTGTCGGGCTGGCTCGGCAGCGAGGTGCTGCGCTTCGCGCAGCAGGCGCTGGAACGCATGTTCGTTTCTTCCACAGGAGTGTTTTGATGCGTCGACGCGTCGCCCCGATCCGGTTTCAACCGCGCCGCCTGCAACGGGCCGCGCTCGCCATGTGCGCGACCGCGCTGCTCGCGGCGTCGCTGTGCGTGACGGTCGCGCAGCCGGCGCGCGCGGCGGACCTGCGCTGGCGCAACAAGCCGTTCACGATCGTCGCGAACGGCAAGAAGATCGGCGACTTCATTCGCGAGCTCGCATCGTCGCAGGGCGTGACGGCCGTGGTCGACCCGAAGGTCGACGGCGTGATCAGCGGCCGCTTCTCGGGCACGCCGCAGCAGACGCTCGACACGATCTGCTCGACCTACGGGCTCACGTGGTACTACGACGGCTCGTTCCTGTACGTCGACCCGGCCGACCAGTCGCAGACGCAGATGATCCCGATCCCGCCGAACGCGGCCGGCGAGATCGGCCGCGCGCTGCAGGCGATGCAGATTCCCGACAAGCGCTACACGCTCGTGATCAACGATCGCGCGAACAGCGTGTACGTGGCCGGCCCGCGTCGTTACGTGGAGCTCGTGCGGCAGGCGGTCGGCTCGGTCGGCGATCCGTCGGCGAACGGCGCGCATGCGGACATCCGCGCGTTCCGGCTCCGGTACGGCTGGGCGTCCGACTTCACGATCAACCGCTCGGGCAAGGAAGTGACGGTGCCGGGCGTCGCGACGATCCTGCGCCGGCTGTTCGGCAAGGGCGGCGGCACGAGCGAACTGCCGTCGAGCACACCGCTCGGGCAGGCCGCGCGCCAGGTGAAGCTCGGCTCGGGGCTGACGATCGCGGTGCCGCGGCTCGACTTTCCGGACATTGCCGGCGGCCCGCGCCAGGGCGGCTATGGCGGTGCCGACGGCGCTGCCGGCGGCGTCTCGCCGTTCTCGAACGGCGGCGGTGGCGACACGCTGCCGCAGATCGTCGCCGATCCGGCGATCAACGCGGTGATCGTGCGCGACCTGCCGGAGAACATGTACCGCTACCAGTCGCTGATCAACCAGCTCGACGAGCGGCCGCGCATCGTCGAGATCAACGTGACGATCATCGACATCAACGAGGATTCGCTGGACAGTCTCGGGATCGACTGGCGCCTGCACACGACGCACGGCGACGTGCAGATCGGCAACGGCGCGAATCCGCTGAACGGCAACACGCAGTACAACGGCGCCGGCAATCCGCCGCTGACGTTCGGCGTCGGCGCGTCGGAGACGGGGCAGACCGGCACCTTCATGCCGACCGGCATCGCGCTGACCGCGTCGATCGGGGGCTCGCTGCGCAACTACCTGCTCACGCGCGTGAACGCGCTCGCGCAGAAGGGGCAGGCGCAGCTGCGCTCGAAGCCGAAGGTGCTCGCGCTCGACAACACCGAGGCCATTCTCGAGAACCTCACGCAGTTCTACGTGCAGGTGCAGGGCTACCAGGATTCGTCGCTGTACAGCGTGACGACCGGCACCAGCATCAAGGTCACGCCGATGATCGTCGACGAGGCGATCCGCAACGCGGCCGCCGTGTCCGGCAACCCGCAGAGCGTGATGATGTCGATCGACATCCAGGACGGCAACATCGTGCCGGGCCAGGCCGTGTCGAACGTGCCGGTGATCCAGCAGCGCAACATCGTCACCAAGACGATGATCGACGAAGGCAAGAGCCTGCTGATCGCGGGCTTCAACGACGACGAGGTGCGGCTGAACAAGAGCGGCGTGCCGTGGCTGTCGGACATCCCGCTGATCGGCAACCTGTTCAAGTACACCGACAAGTCGGGCAACCACATGGAGCGGTTCTACCTGCTGACGCCGCGCGTGGTGACGACCGCGTCGATGTACGCGCCGGACGGCTCGCCGGTGAACCCGGGCGCGGACGGGCCGGCCGGTTCGAACGGCACGTCGATGTATCGCCCGCCGGACAACGACATCGCGGTGCCGCTCACGCCCGCGCCGCTGCCCGGCACCAAGTTCGGCCCGCCCGCGCTGCCGCCGCCGAAGGATTCGGCGGCGCAGCCGGTGGCGACGACCGCAGGAGCGTCCACCCATGTCGACGACCATCATTGACCCGCACGGCGACGGCGCATTGTCCGGCGGCGCGGCGGGCGCCGCGGCCGGGGCGCCCGCGCTCGCGTCGCCGTGGAACCTGTGCTTCCTCAGCGGGCCGATGTACGGCCGCACGATGTCGCTCGCGCGCGGCGCGAACTGGGTCGGCACCGCGGCCGACTGCGAAGTGATCCTGCCCGATCGCGAGATCGGCGCGAAACAGGTATGCCTGCAGGTCGGCGCGCTCGCGGTGACGGTGCAGAACCACGGCGGCGACGGCGGCGCGCCGGTGCTGTTCAACGACGCGCCGCTCGGCGCGGGCCGCCGCTCTATGACGCCGCAGGATGTCGTGACGGTCGGCTCGATCAAGCTCGGCATCGCGCGTCATGCGCAGGCGAGCGTCGCGGTGCCCGACGAGGCCGACGCGCCGGACGCCGCGCGCGAGGCCGCGTGGCTCGGCTGGCTCACCGGGGGGCTGCGCCGTCTCGGCAGCCGGCGGCTCGTGATCGCGGTGGTCGCGCTGTGGATCGGCGTGCTGCTCGGCGCGCTCGGTTACGGCTTCGTCGCATGGTCGGGGCGCCTGCCGTGGCAGCACGAGTCGGTGCTCGCGCGCACGCACCGGCTGCAGCAGGTGCTGCACGCGTATCCGGAGCTCGCCGTCGCGCCGCGCGACGACGGCGTGATCGTGTCGGGTTACGTGAGCGATCCGGCCGCGCGCGAGCGCGTCGCGCAGATCGTCGCGGGCGTCGACAACGCGGCGCTCGGCAACCTCTACGTGGTCAGCGATCTCGTCGCGACCGCGCAGACGTATTTCAGCGACACGGCGCTGACAGTCACCTATCTCGGCCGCGGCCGGATCGAATTGACGGGGGCGGCCGAGCGCGCGCAGATCGAGCCGCGTATCCGCAACTACATGAAGGACGCGCGCCCGGCGCTCGAGGTGGTCGACCACGTGCGCGACGCCGATGCGGCCACGCCGCGCACCGCGACGACGCTCGGCGGCGTCGCGGGGATTCCGGAGATCACGACGGTGTTCGCGGGCGACGGGGACCAGCGCTACATCGAGACGGCCGACGGCAGCCGCTATTTCGAAGGCGCGCGGCTGAAGGAAGGGCCGACCGTGGTGTCGATCGGCCCCGACGAAGTGGTGTTCGAACGCAATGGCCAGCGCATCACGATGCCGCTCGGCGGTCCGTCCGCGAGCGCGCCCGAGCGGGCATCGGCGCCGCCCGTGCCGCCGCTCGCGAGCGGCGCGGCGGCCGGCGTCGCACAGCCGGTGCCCGGACCGGCGTTGTTGCCGGATGCGCCGGCGGTACCGGCCGCACCGGCAGTTGCCGCGGCCGGCGCATCGAAGGCGGCGGCGCGTTAGCGCCGCGACAGGACTTGCGCATCGCGCGTCGCGCGGTGCGCGCATTACGCGACACGCCGCGCACATGCGGCGCGTCACGTCGCCGGTGGGGCATGGGGCCGCCGCCGGAACAGGGAAGCAGTTCAATGACGTACATGCAAAGGAGCGAAACATGAGTACCCCCCCGACTGGTGCCAACAACACGCAACAGGTCCAGCAGCAGGCGGACGACCTGACCAAGACGCAGCTCGAACTGACGAAGATCAACTTCCAGGTCCAGCAGTCGACCGCGACGTTCGAAACCAGCAACGCAGTGACCGCGCAGGAAGGGACGGCGAACGCCCAGGTTGCGCAACACCTGAGTTCCGCCGGCCGCGCATGACGCCGGTCGCCGGCCGTGCCGCGCGACGCCGGATGCCGGGGCCGCCCGTGACGGGCGCCCGGCGGGGCGTATGCGCGTGGCGGCCGGCCCGTTCCCGGCGCTGCCGGTCAAGGAGGACACGATCATGTCGGTAACAGGCGTAGGCGCGGCACCCCCGGGCGCGGCCGCGCTCGCGGGTGCCGTGCAGCAGGCGGGCACGGCGTCCGATCCGGCGCAGGTGCGCCAGTTCGATGCGTTGATGCAGCCGGGTGCCGCGCCGGCCGCGACGTCGCCGTCGGCGTCGGGCGTCGCGATGTCGCGCGCGCCGGCCGATGCGGCGCCGGCCGTGCAGATGACGCCCGCGACACCCGCGCAGGCGAACCATTCGTCGCTCGTCGAGCGGTTGCGCACCTACGGCAACGATCTCGACACGCGGTACGCGAACATCGACAAGCATCGCACCGAAATGCTGACGTCGATGGCGGACAACCGCAGCGATCCGCTGATGACGATGGTGAAGGCGATGGATTTCCAGTGGACGGCGACCACCACGATTTCGGAATACCAGTTGAGCCTGTCGGTCGCGCAGGCGGCGAACGGCTTCACGCACACGGTGCTGAAGACCCAGGAGTAGCGAAAGCCGGTGCGTGCGCCTGAACCGGCCGCGCGCCCTGAAGCGGACAAACGATGACGACGATCGATTCGACGCCGCGCCTGCATGCGTGGCGCAGCCGGGCGGCGCGTGCGCTGCTCGCGGGACTGCTCGCGCTGCTGGCGGGCTGCCAGAAGGAGCTTTACTCCGGCCTGTCGGAGCGCGATGCGAACCAGATGGTTGCCGTGCTCGGCGACGCAGGGATCAGCGCGGCGAAGGACAACGACGCGCGCGACGCGTCGGATCGCAACGCATGGCAGGTGAGCGTCGCGGACGGCGACATGCAGTCGGCGCTCACCGTGCTGCAGGCGAACGGGCTGCCGAAGCCGAGCTACGCGAGCCTCGGCGAGCTGTTCCAGAAGCAGGGGCTCGTGTCGACGCCGGCCGAGGAGCGCGTGCGCTACCTGTATGGCGTGTCGCAGGACCTGTCGCGCACGCTGCAGGACATCGAGGGCGTGGTGGTCGCGCGCGTGCAGGTCGTGATTCCGGAGAACGATCCGCTTGCGGACAAGATCAAGCCGTCGTCGGCGGCCGTGTACATCCGCTACCGGCCCGGCGTGGACCTGCGCGCGATGGCGCCGATGGTCAAGGATCTCGTCGCGCACAGCATCGAAGGGCTGCAGTACGACAACGTGTCGCTGTTCCTGCAGCCGGCCGCCGCGCGCACGGCGCGCGTGGACGGGATCGGCAGCGCGGTGTCGGACATCCTGCGGCTGCGCTCGCCGCTCGGCTGGCTGGTGTTCGCGCTGATCCTGCTGACCTGCGCGGTGATCGCGCTGTCGGCCGCGCGGCGCGGGATGTTCGGCGCGCGGCTGGCCGGGCTGGTCGGCGGCGCACCGCGCGGCGGCAACGGTGCTGGCGGCGCGTCCGCGCAGTCGGGCGGCAGCCTGCGCACGCCGGACGGCGCGCGCGACGGCGCATGAACGAGCCGCATGTGCTGCCGCCGGGCGTTGCGCCCGACGCCGTGTCGCTGCCGTGGCTGCAATCTCTCGCGGCGCCGCCCGCTGCGCGGCGCGCGGCGTTTCATGCGCTCGTCTGCGAATTCAACCTGCGGCCCGACCGTTATCTGCACGTGACGCGTGTGCCGGCCGACTGGCCCGCGCGTTACCGCTCGCCCGACGCGTTCGGCCCGGCCGGTCGCAAGCTGCTTGCGCGCCATCTGCTCGATGCGAACGGCGTGGCCGAACATCACGACTTCGACCTCGCGAATCCGTGCGCGCGGCTTGCGCTGCTGCCCGGCGCGGCGCTCGAACAGCTCGCATCGTATGCGGGCCTGCTGCTGCATCGCGGCTGGCTGCGCGATGCGCTGGCCGTGCGCCGCATTCGCGGGGAAGTCGCGGCGAAGCTCGGCGGCGATGCATTGGAGCTCGCGCTCGAGCGCGCGCCGGAATTCGGTGCGCTCGCGGACACGCTCGAGCCGTGGCGCGCCGATCCGGCCGCGCTGCCGGTGGTGATCCGTGCGCGCGGCGGGCGGCTGCTCGCGGATTTCATCGGCGTGGCGGGCGATGCGGTCGCGCGGCGCGCGCGCCTGAAATTCAACCGCGCGATCGACGACGAAGCGCCGTACTGGCTGAACCGCGCGCAGCGCGACCAGTTCGGCGAATTGCTGTTCCTGTTTCTGATTCCCGAGAGGCTTGCGTCATGGGACTGGCTTTTCTGATCACGAGCGACAACCTGCAGCTGCTGTCGGAGCGCAAGGTGCTCAAGGAGCGCGAATACGCGGCGCTGCTCGACGCGTCCGCGGTGATCGCGACCGCGCGCGACGAGGCCGCGCGCATCGTCGCCGATGCGCAGCGCGAATTCGACCGGCGCCAGGCGGCCGGCTACGACGAAGGGATGCGCCGCGCGCAGCGCGAGCATGCGGCGCAGGCTTATACGCAGGCGTTGGCCGCCGCGCGCACGATGGAGTCGATGAAGGATTCGATGGCCGACATCGTCGTGAAGGCCGTGCGCGCGATCGTCGGCGAGATGGCCACGCAGAAGCTGTACGAGGCCGCGCTCGCGCGGATCGCGCCGCTCGTGCGCGACGAGGCGTTCCTGATCGTGCGGGTCGCGCCGGGCCGCGAGGACGAGATGCGCGACGCGCTCGAGCGCGCGTTCGCCGGCCAGTCGAACCGGCAACGGATCCGCATCGTCGAGGATGCGCAGCTCGAACGCCACGCATGCACGGTCGAGACGCCGTCCGGGCGCATCGATGCGAGCCTCGACCTGCAGATCGACGCGCTGCGCCAGGCGATCCGCCGCGATGCGCTGAAGGGCTCGCCGCGATGAACGCGCCGCTCGACGATCCGCAACCGAACGGCCGCGAGAGCGACGACGATGCCGCGCCGTTCGATCGCGGTCGCCTCGTCGGCGATCTCGACGCGGGGCTCGCGTTCTTCTCGCCGGTGTCGGTGCAGGGCCGCGTCAATCACGCGGTCGGGCAGATCCTCAATGCGACGGGCATTCGCGCGCGGCTCGGCGAGATCTGCGAGCTGCGCACGCCGAACCAGCCGACGCTGCTCGCCGAAGTGGTCGGCTTCTCGCGGCAGACCACGCTGCTTACGCCGCTCGGCGACGTGGCCGGGCTGTCGCCGGAGACGAGCGTCGTGCCGTCCGGGCGCGAGCATGTGTTTCCGGTCGGCGAAGCGCTGTTCGGCCGCGTGCTCGACGGGCTCGGCCGGCCGCTCGACGATCGCGGGCCGGTGACGGGCGCCGCGTGGGTGTCGACGCAGCAGGACCCGCCGAACCCGCTCGCGCGCAAGCTGATCGACACGCCGTTTCCGACCGGCGTGCGCGTGATCGACGGCCTGATGACGCTCGGCATCGGCCAGCGCGTCGGCATCTTCGCGCCGTCCGGCGTCGGCAAGAGCACGCTGCTCGGGATGATCGCGCGCGGCGCGCAGGCCGACGTGAACGTGATCGCGCTGGTCGGCGAACGCGGCCGCGAAGTGCGCGAGTTCATCGAGCACAGCCTGTCGCCCGAGGTGCGCGCGCGCTCGATCGTCGTCGTGTCGACGTCCGATCGTCCGGCGATGGAGCGCGTGAAATCCGCGCTGGTCGCGACCGCGATCGCCGAGCACTTCCGCGATGCGGGCAAGCGCGTGCTGCTGCTGGTCGATTCGCTGACGCGTTTCGCTCGCGCGCAGCGCGAGGTCGGCCTCGCGAGCGGCGAGCCGCCGACGCGGCGCAGCTTCCCGCCCTCGACGTTCGCCGTGCTGCCGCGCCTGCTCGAACGCGCGGGGCAGGGCGCGACCGGCTCGATCACCGCGCTGTACACGGTGCTAGTTGAAGGCGATGAGGAATCCGATCCGATCGCCGAGGAAGTGCGCTCGATCCTCGACGGTCACATCGTGCTGTCGCGCAAGATCGCGCTCGCGAACCGCTATCCGGCGATCGACGTGCTCGCGAGCCTGTCGCGCGTGATGCCGCTCGTCGCGAGCCGCGCGCATCAGCAAGCGGCCGCGCGCGTGCGCGAGCTGATCGCGAAGTACCAGGAAATCGAGCTGCTCGTGCAGATCGGCGAGTACCGCGAAGGCAGCGACCGGCTCGGCGATCTCGCGCTGCGTGCGCGCGATGCGATCGGCGCGTTCTGCGCGCAGGCGTCGCACGAGGACGTGCGTTTCGACGCGCTGCTCGCGAAGCTGACGAAACTCGCGAACGACCATGTCTGAAGCCGACGACCGTCTCGTGCTCGCGACGCTCGCCCGCCTGAAGCGCGTGCGCGAGATGCGCAGCCAGATCGCGCGCGTGGCGGCCGCGCGCCAGCAGGGCATCGCCGCGCAGAGCCGGCGCGCGCTCGACGCCGCGCACGCGCAGCTTGCGCAGCAGGTCGCGGCGAAGGCCGCGATCCAGACGCGCCTCGCCGATGACGTGCGCGAGGCGCGCGCGTTGCAGAACGCGGCGGCCGATACGCGCACGTTCGACCGCCATATCGGTGTCGCGCACGCGTCGGTCAGCGAGGCCGCGCACCTGCACCGCGGTCACGAGGCCACGCTCGCCGACCTGCAGCGCGCCGCGCGCAAGGCGAAGGCCGCCGAGGACAAGCTCGACAAGGCCGGCGAGAAGGCCCTGCAGGCGCGCGCCGCGCGGGTCGAGCGCGACGCCGACGAAGTCGCGGATGCGCATGCGGTGCGGCGCTTCGCGACGGCCGGCGTGTGGGCGGGCGACGCGCAGGGGCATGCATCGGGGCAGCATGACATTGCGGCCGCGTTCGATGCGGAAATGGTGTCGCGACCGGCGGGGGCAGACGCGATGGACGCGACGGACACGGCAAACACGGCAAACACGGCAAACACGGCAAACACGGCAAACACGGCAAACACGGCAAACACGGCAAACACGCGCGCGGCGGCCGGCAACGCCGCGCCGGGCGGCGCAACTGTCCCGGCCGCCACCATCGCCGATCCGGCGCCGCCCGCCGCCGCGGAGCGCCGATGCTAGACCACGCCGCGAACTTCAACGACATCGCCGGCACGCTGCGTCCGCTGCTCTACGTGATGCCGCGCCTGCTGCCGATCATGTTCGTCGTGCCGGTGTTCAACGAGCAGATCGTCACGGGCCTCGTGCGCAACGGCATCGCGGTCGTGATCGCCGCGTTCGTCGCGCCGGTGATCGACCCGGCACAGGTCGCCGCGCTGCCGTTCCTGATGTGGTGCCTGCTCGTCGCGAAGGAGGCGGTGATCGGCATGCTGCTCGCGGGCGCGTTCAGCGCGGTGCTGTTCGCGATCCAGGGCGTCGGCTACCTGATCGATTTCCAGACCGGCAGCGGCAGCGCCGCGTTCTTCGATCCGATGGGCGGGCACGAGGGCGGCCCGACGTCAGGGTTCCTGAATTTCGTCGCGATCGCGCTGTTCGTCACCGCGGGCGGCCTGCAGGTGCTCGTGCAGCTGTTCGCACAGTCGTACGCGTGGTGGCCGATCGGCTCGCTCGGCCCCGACTTCTCGTCGATGCTGCAGACCTTCGTCGTGCGGCAGACCGACACGATCTTCGAATGGATGGTGAAGCTCGCCGCGCCGGTGATCATCGTGCTGGTGCTGGTCGAGCTCGGCATCGGCCTCGTCGGGCGCGCGGTGCCGCAGCTGAACGTCTTCGTGTTCGCGCAGCCGCTGAAGAGCGCGCTCGCGGTGCTGATGATGGTGCTGTTCCTGCCGGTGGTATACGCGTCGCTGCACGCGCTGCTGAGCCCCGACAGCGGGCTGATGGCGCTGCTGCGCGCGCTGTTCGCCGCGCACGGCGGCGCGTGACGGCCCCGCCGGAACCGGAGCGACGATGGCCGAAAAGAACCAGCAGCCGACCGCGAAGCGCCTGCGCGAGGCGCGGCAGAAAGGCGACGTGCCGAAGAGCGCGGAGACGATCTCGTCCGCGTTCTTCGTCGGCGTGTGCGTCGCGCTCGCGGTCGGGCTCGGCACGTTGTTCGCGCGGCTGCAGGCGCTGTTCCGGCTCGTGTTCGATGCGGCGGGCGCCAGCGATCCTTCCGCGCGGCTCGCGGTGCTGATCGACGGCGCCGCGCGCGACTGGGCGCTGCTGTCCGCGCAGATCGTCGCGGCCGGGCTGCTGGCCGGCCTGCTGGCCGGCTTCGTGCAGGTGGGCGGCGTGATGGCGTGGAGCCGGCTCGTGCCGCAGCTGTCGCGGCTCAATCCCGCCGAGGGGCTGAAGAACATGGTGTCGATGCGCAACCTCGTGAACCTCGCGAAGATGCTGCTGAAGACCGTGCTGCTGGTCGCGACGCTCGGCTGGCTGATCGTCGAGTCGCTCGACCCGGCGGTGCAGTCCGGCTTCACGCGGCCGATGTCGATTCTCGCGCTGATCGTGAAGCTGCTGATGCTGCTGTTCGGCTGGGCCGCGCTGATCTATATCGTGATGGCGCTGATCGACATCGTGCACCAGCGGCGCAAGTTCAATCAGAAGATGAAGATGTCGATCGAGGAAGTGCGGCGCGAGCACAAGGAAGACGAAGGCGACCCGCACATCGAGGCGAAGCGCCGGCAGCTCGCGCGCGAAGCGCAGTTCTCGTCGCTGCCCGACCGAATCGGCTTCGCGTCGGTGGTCGTCTATTCGTCGAGCGTCGCAGTCGCGCTTTATTACGGTGGCGTCGGCACGCTGCCATGGGTGCTCGCGCGCGGCGAGGGCGAGGCGGCCGAGCGGATCGTACGGCTCGCGCGCGACGCGCTGCGTCCGACGCTTGCGAACGCCGGCCTCGCGCAGGCGCTGTACGAGAGCACGCCAGAAAAGGGCACGATCCAGCAACGGCATTTCCGCGAAGTCGCGCAGTTGCTGAAGTGGGCGACCGGCGCGGCCTGACGTGCTCGAACTGTCGGGGCCGGAACATCGAAAGGCGCGCGGTTCAGCGATGCGTCGTGATGCGGAACCGTTTCCGCTTCACCGGGCCGGTCGCACGCAGTGCTTGACGCCGGTTTTTTTCCGGGGTCGTCCGAGATTCACCCATGAATTATTGCTGATTTATTTCTTCGTAATATGGCTCGACCGTCAGCCGGACGGCGGGCTGCGAGGTTGCGCCGCCGCTGACGGAACAGGTCAACAGAGGCAGACAAATCAATGTGCGGAATCGACGGCTTTCTGAATAGCGTCGCCTTCGATGAGGAGACAGCGCGCGGCACGCTCGCGCGAATGACGGCGAGCCTCGCGCATCGCGGCCCCGACGGGCAGGGCCTCTGGGTCGACCCGGAAGCCGGTATCGCGCTCGGCCACCGGCGGCTTGCGATCGTCGATCTGTCGGTCCACGGCCGGCAGCCGATGGCATCCGCGTGCGGCCGCTACGTCATGGTCTTCAACGGCGAAATCTATAACCATCGCGAGTTGCGCGCGGAGCTCGGGCGCGCGGGTCGCGCACCGGCGTGGCGCGGCCACTCCGACAGCGAGGTGCTGATCGCGGCGATCGCCGCGTGGGGCGTCGAGGCGGCGCTGCGGCGCGCGACCGGCATGTTCGCGTTCGCGCTGTGGAATCGTGCGTCGCGGGTGCTGACGCTCGCGCGCGACCGGATCGGCGAGAAGCCGCTCTACTACGGCCGGATCGGCGACGCACTGGTGTTCGCGTCGGAGCTGAAGGCGCTGCGCGGCTACCCGGGCTTCGACGGCACGATCGATCGCGACGCGTTGTGCCTGTACCTGCGCCAGTCGAGCGTGCCCGCGCCGCATACGATCTATCGCGGCATCAGCAAGCTGCCGCCGGGCACCTTCATCCAGTTCGAGCATGCGCGCGACACGCCGCGCCTGCGCGCGTACTGGACGCTCGAGCAGGCGATCGAAGCCGGCCGCGAGCAGCCATTCGAGGGCAGCGCCGACGAGGCCGTCGATCAGCTCGACACGATCCTGCGCCAGGCCGTCGCGCGGCAGATGGAAGCCGACGTACCGCTCGGCGCGTTCCTGTCGGGCGGCATCGATTCGTCGGCGATCGTCGCGCTGATGCAGGCGCAGTCGGCGAAGCCGGTCGACACGTTCACGATCGGCTTTCACGAGGCCGGCTACGACGAGGCCGGCTATGCGAAGGCGGTCGCGCGCCACCTCGGCACGCGGCATACCGAGCTCTACGTGACGGCCGACCATGCGCTCGGCGTCGTGCCGAAACTGCCGACGATCTATGACGAGCCGTTCTCCGATGCGTCGCAGATTCCGACCTTCCTCGTGTCGGAGCTGACGCGCCGGCACGTGAAGGTGAGCCTGTCCGGCGACGGCGGCGACGAGCTGTTCGGCGGCTATACGCGCTACTTCCTGACGCCGCGCCTGTGGCGCAAGCTGCATCGCGTGCCGGCGGCGGTGCGCGCGCGGATCGCCGCCGCGCTGCATGCGCTGCGTCCCGATCATGCAGACCAGCTCGCGGCGGTCGCGCAGGGCGCATGGAGCGGCGTGGAAGCGCGCGACTCGGCGACCCGCATCGGCGACCGGCTGCACAAGCTCGGCCACGTGATGACGGCCGAGAGCCGCATCGCGCTGTACCGGCTGCTGATGTCGTCAGTGCATCATCCGGAGCGCATCGCGCTGGCCGGAAAGGAACCGCCGACCCCGCTCGATACGGTGTCCGCATGGCCCGCGAACCTGAGCTTCGCCGAGCAGGCGATGGCGATCGACACGCTCACGTACCTGCCGACCGACATCCTCGCGAAGGTCGACCGCGCGGCGATGGCGGTGAGCCTCGAGACGCGCATGCCGTTCCTCGATCATCACGTCGTCGAATTCGCATGGCGCGTGCCCGCGTCGGTGCGTTTGCCGGAAGGGCAGTCGAAGGCGCTGCTGCGCCGGCTGCTGGACCGGTACGTGCCGTCGGCGCTGATCGACCGGCCGAAGCAGGGCTTCTGCGCGCCCGTCGATCACTGGCTGCGCGGCGCGCTGCGCGACTGGGCCGACGCGTTGCTGCAGCCGTCGCGGCTGCGTGACGAGGGCTTCTTCGACGCGGCGGCGGTCGACCGGCTGTGGCGCCAGCACCAGTCGGGCCGGATGAACTGGCAGCACCAGCTGTGGACGGTGCTGATGTTCCAGGCGTGGCTGGAGGCGCAGCGCGCTGCGTGAAGCGGGGCGGTGCCGAAGTTTCGCGCACGCTTGGAGGCACAGCGCGCTGCATGAAGCGGGATGACGCGGCGCGGTTCGGATGTGCCAGGCATGGCTGGAGGCACGGCGCGCCGCATGAAGCGGGGCGATGCGGCACGCCGCGTCATCCGATGCACGTCATGCCGGCGTCGCGTCGACGCTCACTGATCGAGACAGCGCACGCACAGCCGCTTCGCCTGGCTCGCCGGCAAGCCGCGGCACATCATCACGACCGGGCGCGCATGGCACGACGGCGCGTCGGCGGAGGCCGCGGGCGACGCGAGCCTGCGCGCGCGTTCGGGCGGCGTGGTCGCGGCCGCGTCCATGCGCCGTTGTCGCGCGGGCGGCGGCGTATCGCTCACCACCGGAATCGGCTCGACGCCGCCTTCGCGCGCATTGCGTTGCGCGCTCGCGACGACGCGGCTCACGTAGCCGCTCGAGAACCCGGTCGTGAAGTTGCCGCTGTAGTAGCACGACAGCGCCGCGCGCAACGCGGCCTGCGCGGGACGGCCGGTGTTCGACGAGCGCGCGAAGCATTCGGTCAGGATCGCGCCGCCCGCCCGCAGGTTGCGGCACGGTTCGAACATCGTCGTGTCGTCGAGGCCGTATTTCGCGAAGTTTCGTTCGTTTACCTGAGCTAGGCCGACACTGTAGCTGAAGCCGCGCGCGGCCAGCTCGCTCGTGGTCGCGCGCGCTTCGTCGAGCGACGCGGGCTGGCGCGTCAGGTGGCCGCCGACCACGCCGATCGCATACGGGTTGAAACCGGATTCGGTGCGCACCAGCGCGGCGAGCGTGTCGGGATCGACGTTCGGCGCGCACGCGCGCGCGAGCTGCGCGAAGCCGGCGGCGCTGCCGGCCGCGTGCGCGCTGCGCGGCTGCAGGCCCGCGCAGGCGAGCAGCAACGCCAGCGCGATTAGCACGGCCGGCGCGATCACTGCGCGCAGGTTCGGCACGACGCTGCGCAACGCGCGCGCGTTCATCCCGCCCCCGCCACGCGATACGACAGCACGAGCCCGTGCACGAGCAGCGACCAGCCGTCGAGCGCGACGAACAGCAGCAGCTTGAACGGCACCGAGATCGTCGTCGGCGAGATCATCTGCATCCCGAGCGCGAGCAGGATGTTCGCGACCAGCAGGTCGACGACGATGAACACGATGTAGATCACGAAGCCGATCTGGAACGCCTTGGTCAGCTCGGCGAGCGTGAAGCTCGGCACCAGCACGAGCAGGTCGTCGTCCTTGATGCCGTCCGCGCGGTTCTTCGGCCAGACCGAGGTTGCCGTGCGCACGAAGAATTCGCGATCGCGCTGCCGCGTGTGCGACACCAGGAAATCCTTGACCGGCGGCAGCGCGGCATCGGCGAGCGCGCCGATATCGGCGGTCGACAGCTGCCCCGACGCGTCGAAGTGGCGTGCCTGCAGCGCGTCGCGGATCGACATCCCGACCGGCGCCATGATGAACAGCGACAGGATCAGCGCGATGCCGTTCAGCACGAGGTTCGGCGGCACCTGCTGGATTCCGAGCGCGGAGCGCAGCAGGCCGAGCACGACCACGAGCTTCGTATAGCTCGTCACCATCAGCGCGGCGAACGGCGCGATGCCGAGCGCGGCGATCACCGCGATCAGCGCGACCGGATTCGGCAGGCTGCCCATCGTTCAGCGCTCGCGCGGCGCGGGCTGCGTCAGCGTGACGACGCGCACGCCGAGCTTCTGGCCGACCGCGATCAGGTGGCCGGTGCCGATCAGCATCCCGTTCGCGACGAGATGGATCACGCTCTGGTTGATGCCTTGCTGCAGCTCGATCACCGCGCCCGGCTGCAGTGCGCCGAGTTCGCCGAGCGGGATCGATGTGGGCGGCAATTCGAAACGCAGGTCGACCGCGAGGCCGCCGAGCGAGCGCGGCGCATCGTCGGGCGGCGCATCGTGCGCGCTTGCGGGCGGGGTGTCGGTGCGGGTCGGTTCCAAAGGCATCTCCCTGATTCGTTCGACGGTCAGCCGGTTGCCCGACGGCCGTCCGGTAATCTCCCACGCCGGCGCGGCCGGCACCCGCGCGACGCACAGCAGGTTCTGCTCGTGCGCGCGCCAGCGCTCGATCGCGATGATGTCGCCGCCGACGACGTCGGCCAGCTCGGCCATCGTCAGCTCCGTCCGGCCGATCTCGAATACCAGCGGCACCGGCAGGCCCGCATACGCGGCGCGGGTGTCGGGCCGCGCGGCCGCCGGCGTCGGTGCTGCGAAGAACACCGCGAGCGCGTCCGGCGCATCGAACAGCAGCGCGCCGTGGCAGCGCCAGGCGCCGTCGGCGCGACGCAGCTCGAAGCGCAGCGCGGCCGGCGCGGTGCGCCACGCGGGCACGCTCGCCGGCGGCGGCAGCAATTCCACGCGCTGCCGCGTCGCGGCCTGCAACACGGCCGAGAGCGGCGCGGCGAGGTCGGCGAGCAGCGCCGCGCGGATCACGGCCGGCACGGCCGGGTCGGCCGCGTCGCCGAGCCATGCGCTTTCCGCGACCGGATCGATCCACAGCGTGCCGGCGGCCGGGCCGATGACGAAGCGGTAGGCATGCGCGTCGGCGGCCGGTTCGGCATCGACGCGCCAGCGCACCTCGTACGCGTGTTCGCCGAGCGTGACCGGGACCGCGGCCGTCGCGCCGTACGCATGCGACAGCCCGCGCGCGGCGGCGGCGGACAGGCGCGGTAGCCAGGGCGACGCGTCGAGCGCGACCGCGGCCGGCGGGGGCGGGGTGGCGGGCGCGGCGGCGGCCGGGGTGGCGGCGGCGGGCGGAGCCCGATTCGCGGCGTCGCCGGCGTCGGCATTCGTCAGGGACAGCGCAGGCACGGCGGGATCAGGGCGGATTCGGCGTTGGTTCGACGGGTTGTTGTGGCCGGCGGCGCAGGGGGCGCGCGGCTGCTGCGTCGATTGTAGGGACGCCGCCGGCCGCGTGCCGCGCCGGAATCCGTAGTCGTGTCCAGCGCGGGGCCGCGCGGGTGGCGGCGAGCTACGAAGCCTTTTGTCGGGGGGCGTGGCGGGGCGGTGGTGGGTCGGCGCGGTGTCGCGGCGGCGTGGCGTGCGATAGCGCAGCCGCTAATCGACGGCACGCGCGCTTGCATGCGACTGCCGCAAACGCGGCCGCCGCCCGATGGCGGCGGTCGTGTCGCGGCGGGGAAGGCGTGCCCGGCCACGAGACGCTCCGGGTCGCGCGTGCAGCGCCGTGGAGGAGCCTTGTCGGCGCGCCGCGCTGCGGCGGCGCGCAGGTGAGCCGCTACGCGTTACGCGTAGTCGGCGGCCAGCGCCTGCTGCGGTGCGGCGCGCAGGATCGGCGCCACATCGTGGCGTTCGACGTGCGTCATGGCCGCGCCGAACAGCACCAGCCGATAGCCGACCGCATAGATCGGGATGATCCGCAGGTTCTTGTCGTGATCGAGCTGCAGCTTCGAACGGATGCGCGAGATATGGGTGTCGAGCGTGCGCGACGACACGCCGAGCTCGCGGCCCCAGACCGCTTCCTGGATCGCTTGCCGCGGCACGATCTTGTTCATGTTGTCGAGCAGGAATTCGACGACATCGAATTCACGCGGCGTGACGTCGACGACTTTGTTGTCGATTTCGATCGTGCGGCGCACGAAGTTGATTTTTATGTTGTCGATGTACAGGTATTTGCAATCCATGTTGGCCCTCGCATGTCCGTAAAGGAGTGTTTGCGAGTCATGTACCGCAACTTCCGGGCCAGGGACGGGCTGACAGGAATCGACGGGTGGTCGGGGCGGGGTGGGCGGCGCGCCAGCCTTGAATCTAAAAGAATTTTTAACGTGGGGCGTGTGGTGTGCTTCGGAAGGGTCGGAGCAACATTGAAGGATTGTTACGTAGCATCCGGCGGGAACGTTACGGGCGTTACGGGCGTTACGGACGTTACGGGCGGCGTAACGTGCGGAACGCGCGGTTCGCCCAGCGCGAACGGGTTTCGGGCGGATGACGAACCCTACATCGAACCCTATCCGGGTTAGCCGTTTTTATAAGTGAATCAATGGTTTGCAGAAGATTTTTGCCGACTTGGAACCCTACATTGGAAGCCGCAGGCTCGGCAATAAAAAACCGGCCGCGCAACGTTCCCGTCACGCGGCCGGCCCGGCGTCTCTTCGTTCTGCCCGTCAAGTCTTCGCCGTATCGCCCGAATCGAACGGCAGCACGTAATGCCGCTTGCCGGTCGCCGCGAAGATCGCGTTGGCGACCGCCGGCCCGACCGGAGCGACACCCGGCTCACCCACGCCGGTCGGCGCTTCCGCCGACGGCACGATATGCACCTCGACCTTCGGCATCTCCGCCATCCGCAGCACGTGATAGCCGTCGAAGTTGCGCTGCTCGACATGGCCGTCCTTCAGCGTGATCGCGCTGTGCAGCGCCGCGCCGAGCCCGAAGCCGATGCCGCCTTCCATCTGCGCGGCGACGATGTCGGGATTGATCGCGATCCCGCAGTCGACCGCGCACACCACGCGCTCGACCTTCACCTTGCCGTCGGCGTCGACCGACACTTCCGCGACCTGCGCGACGTAGCTCTTGAACGCCTCGGCCACCGCGATCCCGCGCCCGCGGCCCTTCGGCAGCGGTTTCGCCGGATCCCAGCCGGCCTTCTGCGCGGCCAGCTCGAGCACCGCGCGCATCCGCGGCTCCTTCGCGAGCAGGTCGCGGCGGAACAGGTACGGATCCTTGCCCGCCGCGTGCGCGGCTTCGTCGATGAACGCCTCGACCGCGTAGGCCGTGTGCGAGCTGCCGACCACGCGCCACCACAGCACGGGCAGGCCGACCTTGGTGGTGGTCAGTTCGACCGACACGTTCGGCACCGCGTACGGCAGGTTCGCCGCACCCTCGACCGACGTCGCGTCGATTCCGTCCTTGACCATGAACGCCTCGAACGGCGTGCCGGCGAGGATCGACTGGCCGACGATCCGGTGGCGCCAGCCGACCAGCCGGCCGTCCGCGGTCAGCCCCGCGTCGAGCTTGTGGAAGTACATCGGGCGATAGAAGCCGCCCTGGATGTCGTCCTCGCGCGTCCACTGCAGCTTGACCGGCTTGCCGTCCGCGCCGAGCGCCTTCGCGATCGACACGGCCTCGACCACGTAGTCCGACCACGCGTTCGCGCGCCGGCCGAAGCTGCCGCCCGCGTACAGCGTGTGGATCTGCACCTGCTCGGGCTTCAGGCCCGCGACCCTGGCGGCGTTGCCCTGGTCGACCGTCTGGAACTGGTCGCCGGCCCAGATCTCGCAGCTGTTCGCGCTCAGCTTGACGACCGCGTCGAGCGGCTCCATCGGCGCGTGCGCGAGATACGGAAATTCGTAGGTCGCGCTGACCTTGCGCGCGGCGCCCGCGATCGCCGCGTCGGCATTGCCGTCCTTGCGGGCCGACGCGCCGGGCTGCGCGGCGAGCTGCCGGTACTCGCGCATGAGCTGGTCCGAGCTGCGCTTTTCGGCGTTGGTTTCGTCCCAGTCGACCTTCAGCGCGTCGCGGCCCTGCTTCGCGGCCCAGAAACCGTTCGCGACGACCGCGACGCCGCCCGGCACCTGCACGACCGACACCACGCCCGGCACGGCCTTCGCGGCCGTCGCGTCGAACGACTTGACCGTCGCGCCGAAGCGCGGCGGGCGCTGCAGCAGCGCGACGCGCATGCCGGGGAAGGTCGTGTCGAGCGTGAAATGCGCGGTGCCGTTCGACTTGGCCGACCCGTCGACGCGCGCAATGCGATGGCCGATCAGCTTGAAGTCGGCCGGCTGCTTCAGCGTGACCTTGTCGGGCACCGGCAGTTTCGACGCGTCGGCGACGAGCGTGCCGTAGGCGGCCGTCTTGCCGCTCTTCGCATGCGTGACGACGCCGTTGGCGGTGGTCAGTTCGCCGGCCGGCACCTTCCAGCGCGCCGCCGCGGCCGACACGAGCATCGCGCGGGCCTTGCCGCCCGCTTCGCGCAATTGCTGCCACGAGTTCGACATGGCCGAGCTGCCGCCCGTGCCCTGCATCGTGCCGAACGCGAGGTTCGCATAGCGCTTCGCATCGGCCGGTGCGCTTTCGACGCGCACGCTCGACCAGTCCGCGTCGAGTTCCTCGGCGACGATCGTCGCGATGCCCGTGTACGCGCCCTGGCCCATTTCGACATGTTTTGCGATGACCGTGACCTTGCCGTCGGGCGTGATGCGCAGGAATGCATTCGGCGCGAAGTCGGCGGCGGCCGCCGTCGCGGCGAGCGCGCGGCGGCCGAGGCCGGCCCATTCGAAGCCGATCGTCAGGCTGACGGCGGCCGCGGCACCCGCGGCCTTCAGGAACGTGCGGCGCGACGGTCGCACCGAGCCGGCGTTGTCGAGTTCGATCGTCATGGTCAGGCTCCCAGCGTCGCGGCCGCGTCGTGGATCGCGGCCCGGATCCGGGCGTAGGTCGCACAGCGGCAGATGTTGCCGTTCATCGCGGCGTCGATGTCCGCGTCGGTCGGCTTCGGGTTCTGTTCGAGCAGGGCGGTTGCCGACATGATCTGGCCGGACTGGCAATAGCCGCACTGCGGCACCTGCAGCTTCACCCAGGCGGCCTGCACGGCCTGCGCGGGTTTGCTCTCGAGGCCTTCGATCGTCGTGATGTGCTTGCCCGCGATGCCGGCGAGCGGCAGCACGCACGAGCGCACGGCCTGGCCTTCGAGATGGACGGTGCACGCGCCGCACTGCGCCATGCCGCAGCCGAACTTCGTGCCGGTCAGCCCCGCGTGCTCGCGGATTGCCCAGAGGACGGGCATCGACGGATCGGCGTCGAGCGTGACACTCTTGCCGTTCAGGACAAACGTGGTGGGCATTTTTTGTCTCCGTGGGGAAAACCCGGCATGCGCCGGATCAGGTGGCAGTGTGCGCGAACGGCCGATTTTTACGTCTACCCAATCCTGCAAATTTATTGAACAATCCTGCAAATCCCCGGCGCGGCGGCGAGCGATTCGCTATGCTCCCGCGATTCAGGGAAATGAGGCGAGGAATCCGTCATGGACATGACCGATATCGCGGCGTCGCGCGAATCCGGGCGGCGCGAACTGGCGTCGCTGATCGGCCGTTTCGCGCCGACGGACGGCTCCCACTCCACGGCCGTGCCGGCGCTGATGCTGCATCGGCATGCGCATCCGGTCGATCTCGGCTGCGGCGTGTCGCGTGCCGCGCTCGTGATCGCCGCGCAGGGCGCGAAGCGCGTGATCGTGGCCGGCCAGGCCTACGAATACGACACGCGCAATTGCCTGATTACGTCGATCGACTTGCCGATCCTCTCGCGCGTCACGCAGGCGTCGCCCGACGCGCCTTACCTGTGCCTGTCGCTCACGCTCGATCTGCAGCGCATCGTCGAACTCGCGGCCGAGATGCGGCTGCCCGAGCCCGATGCGGGCCCGGAAGGCGAGGGCATCGCGCTCGCCGAGTTGACGCCGCCGCTGCTCGATGCCGCGCTGCGGCTGTTGCGGCTGCTCGATACGCCGGCCGACATTCCGGTGATCGCGCCGCTGATCGAAAAGGAACTGCTGTACCGGCTGATGACGAGCGGGCAGGGCACGCGGCTGCGGCACATGGCCGTCGCGAGCAGCCAGACGCACCGGATCGCGCGTGCGATCGAATGGATCCGCGATCACTACGCGGAGCCGATGCGCGTCGACACGCTCGCACAGGCGGTCAACATGAGCGTGTCGTCGCTGCACCATCACTTCAAGCACGTGACCACGCTGAGTCCGCTGCAGTACCAGAAGCAGCTGCGGCTGCACGAGGCGCGGCGTTTGCTGTTGCGGCAGGGCGGCGACGTCGGGTCGGTGGCGGCGACCGTCGGCTATGAAAGCGCGTCGCAGTTCAGCCGCGAATACAGCCGGCTGTTCGGCGCGCCGCCGATGCGCGATGTCGTGCATCTGCGCAAGAAGGAATTGCTCGGCACCTGACGGCGGTGCCGGTCGTGTCGACCGCATCCGGCCTGGCTTCGTCGCGCGATGCGCGGCTCGCCGGAACGGGATGACACGCAATCGATGTGCCATGGCCGCCGCACGCAGGCGCAACGGGACAGCGGAGCGTGCCGCCGCGCCGCGCACGAACTTCTGTTTCAAGCATGCATCCCGGGAACGGGCGAACCGATACGGAAAATGCCGGCAGGATGCGAACCGACGGACCGAAACGCGCAATAACGCCGCTCCGCCCCGCACATTCTGCATGGATCGCGCATTTCACGACCATGTTTCGCGCGATGAGATTCGCAGCCGGTATCGATTCGAAAATGTTTCTCGCGCGCAGCGCGTGTTCTCATCCCAGCCGTTGGAGCATGATGGTTGCCGGTACTGGATGTCGGTGAATTGAAGGAAAACAGTAAAAATCGATAAAGTGCGTTCAAGGCCGCATGGCGCACGTGCCGTCGTTTTTTCCGATATGCGGTGTGAAAGCCATGTCGACCAGCGTCGTATTTACCGGTTTTTGCCGCGCGTTCGCATCGCCGGCCGATGCTCGATATCGTCGGTATTTTCACGGATGAATCAATTGCGTTTCGCGGCGGCGGGTGCGCACGTCCGGAACGATAGCGATGTCGGCCGCGCGGGTCCCGCAGAACCGGTTGTCGCGCGCTTCGATTCACGATTTTTTCGCGTACGGGAAGGCTGCCGAACGGGCTGCGGCAGGGGGTTTGCCGGGGCCGAAATGTACATCGGCCGGGATATGCGACGGTGCAGTTCTCAAGTATGAAACATCCGTTCGACACCGCCTTGCGCGCGGCCCCGCGGGCCGCGTTCGTCCGCCTTTTCCGGCATTGCTTCGCGCCATTCGATGATCGGCGCGTGCTGCCGAGCGTTATCGCGATACATTCCTGAAACAAAAAATTCGATTCCCGGCGATATTGCGGGCGCCGCGAACGATACGCGACGCGCAACCATCGGTGGAATCACGCATGGCATGCCGTTTGCGATATTGGACGCACCGGCGAGCGGTCGACCTGATGCAACAAAGATGGGGGGCGGCCCGTTCGTCAATAAGCAGTCGGGGAAATAGCGATGAAGACCAGAAGCAACAACTTGATGCGCGCATTCCTTGCGCACCCGTGGGGTAGTCGGACAGCTCGGAACAGGACTCGCGATGCAGTGCCAGCTTCGCGGGTTCGTTGCCGGTTTCCCGGTATCCGCGCGTTGCGCGTGCTGGACCGCCTGTCGTTTCTCACGACAACCGGCCGACAGCCGTGCTCCCCTTCATTCAGCTCGTCCGGATGGGCCATGCTGTCCGTGCCGGACGGCTCGACGCCGAATCGTTTCCGCTCGTGCCGAGCCGTATCCGCTGCGCCGGGTCGATGCCTGCGGTGGCTGGACTAGCTCGCATACCCGTCGGCCGGATTGCCCGGAAGATCTTTGATCGGTAGCCCAGGGAGAAGCGATGCCGCCTGACTGTAATGCAGGCCCGTTATCGCCGCGATAACGCGCATGTTTTCGATGGCACTGCATTCACGGTAGATAACTGTACTCACGCATTTTCGATCGCTGAAGCGGATGCCATGTGCCGGTATGCCGTGTAAGCAAATTTCGAAAACGACTGATCCCGAATGGCGAATGCCTGTTTCCGGGTGCGTGCGTCGATTCGTTTTCCGATTGATAAATGATCGATAACTCATATCGAGAATAAATATAAAATTTCGGAAAACTAAAAAAATACGAAACCAGGATTCGGATCGCCGAAAAATTGCGCGGCCATCGGATTCGAGATGAATAAATTCTTTGTAATTAGATAGTGATCCTTATGTTATGGGGATTGCTCAGGGCTGGAAAGTTGAAGGCGTGCAGCTTTCCTCGCTTGTTCCGTCCACGCCGTTATGGAGTCGACCATGAAGAAGCTTCTGATTGCAGTCGCAGTTCTGGCGGTTTCGGGTGCAGCATTCGCCGGCAGCGGCACGGTATCGACCAGCAATTCGTCGAGCGGCGGCTCGACGATTGCCGGGGTTGCCGGATTCGGCCATTTCACCGCGACCGATTCGGGTGCCGCACTCGGCGCAGCCGGTGCCACGGCTGGCGGCGGCAGCAGCGGTTCGATCTCGTACACGAGCCACGTCCAAACGTCGACGGTGGGCGGCTTCGGCTTCGGCGGCGCGCAAGCGGGCGGCAACAGCGGTGCGAATGCCGGCTCGATCGGCTGGACGTATCACCACTGAGCCGCGGCGCGCAGCGTTCGTCATTGGCTGGTGGCACGGACGCCGGGTTTCGTTTCGCGAGGGCGAGCCCGGCGACCTCGCCACCAAACTTTCTCACGGCAAGGAATTGCTATGAAAGCCAAAGTCATTTTAGCGACAGCGCTCACCGTCCTTTCGTCGGCCGTATTGGCCGCCGGTCCGTCCACGACCAACCAGACGCAATCCGTTGCAGCGGGTGTGTCCGGTTCGGTGCTGGTCGGCTCAGGCAGCTATACGAGCAATTCGAATTCGGTCGCGGGCGCAAGCGCAGGAAGTACCGTGACACCCGCTGGTTCCACCGGCACGGCATCGGCCTTCCACAACTCGACTTCGACGGCCAGCGGCTGGGGCTCGAACGGGGGCGCGTTCGCGGCAGGCGGCGGTATCGGTGCCGCAGGTTCGTACGGTGGAAACAGCAGCACGAACGAGAACGCGAATGCGCTGTCGGGAGGGGTGACCGCCACGATCGTCCTCGGCGCGAACCACTACACGGCCAGCGGCGGGAACGACCAGGGTATCGCCAACGCGGGTGCTGCCGGGTTGACGGGCAGCGGTGGGTCGGGCGCGATCGCGGGTTCGAATCACTACAACGCGTCGACCGTGTGGAGTACCGGTCCGGCCGGTTCGCCGTCTGCATCGGGCGGAAGCCAGGGGAGTTCGAGCGCGACCGGGAGCAGTCACTAGTCGGGTGCGGGGGACCAGTTTCCCAGCGACGCTGGTCTCTTTTCCGCACTGTTGTTCAAGTAAGGAGTTGGCATGAAGCAGAACCTGATTGCCGCCGCTCTGATGCTCGCGTCTCTGACGGCATATTGCGCTGACCGCGCTGCCCAGGACGTGCAATCAAATTTGCAGACGTCGAACCCTGCAACCAATCCGTCAGAACAACACACGCTTTCGTCGGGCAGTGCCATCGGCGCACCGGATTCCCTGGCGTGGCCGGGAATGTCGGGCGGTTCGTGGTCCCAGCTGGGTAGCGGCTGGAAGCAGTTCGGGGAAGCGGGCAAAGCTGAAGGCATTCGGGGGAATTAGTGCGGTTGCCTGGGTCGGAGGTCAAACCTCGTCCGGAGAGTGAAATGAACAGCAACAAGATCAGGGCGGCATGTGCCGCAATGTTCGCGATGGCCGCAATCGGTGCCCAGGCGCAGACTGCCGACTCGACTTCAAGTTCGCAGTCCTCGACGTCGTCGACGGCGATCAGCCAGGGCGGCGGCTCGAGCATGAACACGAATGTCACCAGTTCGCGCGGCGGCAACGCCAGCAGTGCCAGCACGAGCGGCGTGCGCGGCAGCGGCAATTCGAGCGTGAACGTGAACGTTACGATGCCATCCGGCACGAGCGGCGGCTCGAACGTGACGCCGCAGAGCGTGAGCTCGCTCCAGTCGGCCGGCTCGCCCGGCACCAATCCCTACAACACCCAGACGTCGGAAAACGTCAACTATTCGGGTACCCAGACGATCAAGACGAACCCGTCGATCCAGGCGCCCGGGCTCACGACCACGCTGTCCGATACCTGCATGGGCTCGGTGAGCGTCGGCGTGTCGTTCCCGGGCTTCGGCGCGACGGGCGGCACGACCCTGGTCGACCAGGCGTGCGTGCGTCGTCTCGATGCGCGGGAATTCCGCGCGATGGGGCTGACCGACGTCGCGCTCGCGCTGCTCTGCCAGAGCGATGCGAACCGGCGCGCGGTGGAAGCGACCGGGCATCTGTGCCCGGGCACGACTACGCCGCTCGCGCGCTCGAATGTGGCGCCGTCCGCCGAAGCGACCGTCGCCGACGACGTGAAGTATCGCGATCCGCTCGTGCGCAATCGCATGGGCCTGCCGCCGCTCGATGCCGCCGCGCCCGTGCTGACGCGCCCGGTGGCGACGACCGCGGTCCAGGCGGCGCCGATTCCGGTTCCGGTGCCCGCGCCGTCGATGGTCGCGCCGGCGGTCAGCGCGGTGCCTGCCGCGACGCAGGCGGCCGCCGTGAAGGCATCGCAAGCGGCTGCCGTCGTGCCTGCCGTCGTCACCGCGCCGGTTGCCGCGGCAGCACCGGCGGTGAGTGCTGCGCCTGCCGTTGCACCGGCTGCGATGAGCGTGGTGCCGGCAGTTGCCCCGGCCGCGGTGAGTGCCGCGCCCGCAGGCGCGCCGGCTGCGATGAGCGCGGTGCCGGGTGCCGCCATCGTTGCCGCGGGGGGCTTCGCGGACAAGGCGCCGGAATCTGCGCCAGCGGTTGCGGACAAGGCGCCGGTACCCGCGCTGGCGGCCGCTGACATGGCGCCGGAACCCGCGCCGGCGGTTGCCGACAAGGCGCCGGAACCCGCGTCGACGGTCGCCGACAAGGCACCGGAACCGGCACCGGTTGCAACCGACACCGCAGCGCAAGCCCCGGCAGCGCTTGCCGTCGACGCGAAGGTGCCGGACACCACGCAAGCCGCATCGGCCCCGGCCTACGCTGCAGCGCCCGAGGCCGCGGTCGATGCGAAGGCTGCCGAGCCGGCAGCGCAGGCGGCAGCCGAAGCGCCCGCACCGGAGGCCGCGTCGCGCGCCACGGCGGCAGCCGCTGCCGACACGCCAGCCGTCGACGCAAAGGCGACCGGCTTGGTCGAATCCGCCGACATGCCGGCCGCGCCGGATCCAGCCCCGGCCGCGGCCGACCAGCAGGTCGCCCCGGCCGCGCCGGCGATGCCGGCTCCGACCGTCATCTCGACGAGCACATCGTCGTAAGCACGCGGGCGACGCTTCCGCGCGACCGGCAAGCCGGGCCGCACGGGAACGCCGGGATCCGCTGTGCGACGCACGGTGCAAGTTGGACGGGTGTTGATCCCTCCCCGAGGTCAACACCTCTTTTTGCCTGACGAGGGTACGAGGAGGCCTCAATCATGAGGATCTTTTTGGTCGCGCTGCTGCTGGCCGACACACAAGCCGCCGCACAGTCGGTTTTCCAGAACCCCGCGGTCTTTGTCATCCTGAGCGAGCAGACCCTCGCGAACGCCGCGAGCGTCCAGCAGGCGCTGACGACGCTCGGCCGCGCGGACAACACGGCATGCGTGCCGATGATGATGGTCGGCGATCCGCAGATGGTCTACATGATGCCGGAGGAGGGACACGCCCCGTCGTGGCAATCGCCGGTGTACGGCCGCGGCGCGCCGTTCGAAGCGCAGAACGGGCCGACCGCGACCGGGAAGACGATCGGCGCGATGCAGCACGCGGAGGACATGCAGACACAGCCGTGGAGCGACAGCAGTGCGATCACGCAGAAGATCGCCGGCGAGTCGAACCTGTCCGCGTCGGCGCGGGTCAGCGACTGGCAGCGCAAAGGATTGAACACGATCGAGACGGCGCCCGCGACGCAAGTGACGGTGAACGGCAAGACCTACCGCACGTATCGCGAGGAACTCAACCAGGCCGCGCGGCCCGTCGTCGAACCGCAGATCTACACGCAGCGTGTCGTGTTCTGCCGATGACGAAACTTTCCGGAGCGGACATGCCGGTAGCGCCGCGTGCGAGCAGGGAGGCTCGCCGCGTACCGCTTCGCGCCGCCCGCTCCGTCAGACAACCCTATGCGGCGAGGCCATCATGAACCATTGCTGCCAGATCAGACTGTCAGGCCCGCACGAGGACGAACGGGCCGCATACGCGCCGCCGTTCGTCGCGGCCCGGCGTCACCTAACCGTGCCGTCGCGCCCGCTCGTCTATCTGTCGCGGCGTCCCGATGCGGGGCTCGTCGACTGTCTCGCGTCGCGCGGCTGGGAGGTGTGGCGTGCGAAATCCGTTGCGGACGCATTCAATCTCGTGAAGGCGAACCGCCTGCATGCGGGCATCGTCGATTTCGACGGATTCGCGTCGCCCGACGTCGCGTCGTTCGAGACGCTGCTGCGCGATCCGCGGATCGGCTGGGTCGCGCTCGCCGACGGCGAGCGGCTGCGCGATGCCACCATCGCGCGCCTGATCCGCCAGTGCTGCTTCGACTACGTGCGCAATGTGACGGCCTACACGACGATCGGTTATCTCGTCGGCCATGCATACGGGATGCTGAAACTGGCGGAAAGCGATCCGGCCGACGATGCCGTGCCGCCCGGCGGCGCGATGATCGGCGCGTGCGCCGAGATGCGCCGCCTGTTCGCGACGATCCGCAAGGTCGCGAACACCGAGGCCACCGTGTTCATCGCCGGCGAATCCGGCACCGGCAAGGAGTTGACCGCAGCGGCGATCCACCAGCATTCGTCGCGCGCCGACGCGCCGTTCGTCGCCGTGAATTGCGCGGCGATTCCGTCGACGCTGCTGCAGGCCGAACTGTTCGGTCATGAGCGGGGCGCCTTCACCGGCGCGCATCAGCGCAATATCGGCCGCATCGAGGCCGCGCACGGCGGCACGCTGTTTCTCGACGAAATCGGCGACATGCCGTTCGAGAGCCAGGCGAGCCTGCTGCGGTTCCTGCAGGAGGGCAAGATCGAGCGGCTCGGCGGGCGCGCGTCGATTCCGGTCGACGTGCGGATCGTGTCCGCGACTCACGTCGATCTGGAGTCCGCGATGCAGGCGGGGCGGTTCCGCCCGGACCTGTACTACCGGCTGTGCGTGCTGCGCATCGACGAGCCGCCGCTGCGCGCGCGCGGCCGCGACATCATGCTGCTCGCCGATCATGTGTTGCGGCGCTATCGCGGCGAAAGTTCGCACCGGATTCGCGGCTTCATGCCGTGCGCGATCGAGGCGATCCACAACTATGCGTGGCCCGGCAACGTGCGCGAGCTGATCAACCGGATCCGTTTCGCGGTCGTGATGACGAACGGCCCGCTGATCTCGGCCGCCGATCTCGAACTGAACCAGTACACGTCGCACCGGCCGCCGACGCTCGCGGAATCGCGCCGTCAGGCCGAGCGGCGCACGATCGAGGAAACGCTGGTCCGGCATCGGCACCAGCATGCCGACGTCGCGGCGGAACTCGGCATCTCGCGCGCGACGTTGTACCGGCTGATGACCGCGCTCGGCCTGCACGGCTGACGCCGGTTGCGGCCGCGCGGCACGCGGCCCGACGTCGCGCGGCCCGCGGCCCGCGGCCCGCGGCGTCAGGCCGGCCGTTCGAAGCCCGATTCGACCCAGCGTGCGGCGCTGGCCTTGTTGAGCTTGAACCCGGCGGACACCTTCGCGTCGGCCAGCAGTTCGCCGTACGGGTCGAACGCCTTCAGTTGCGCATACGGCTCGAATTCGTCCGGCACGATGTCGAGCGTGACCGACACATCCTGCCCGTCGCCGTCCTGCACCGTCACTTCCTTGTGCAGCATCGCGCGGCGCTGCTGCTCGTGACGCATCAGCACCTCGGTCGCGGTCTTCACCAGCGTGCGGAACGCGTTCGCGTCCATCGGCTTCGGGTTCTTCTTGTCGCGACCCATGGTCCACGGGCCGACGAGCGCGGGCTCGGCTTCGCCGTCCTTGATCATCTCGACGGCCCAGCCGTCGTCGTCTTCGTTCTTGATGATGCGGGCCGTCCAGCCGTTGTCGCGCCAGAGGCCGTCTTCGTGGATGGTGGTGTCGTCGGATTGCAGATCGGATTCGGTCATGGAGGAAGCGGGGAGTACGGGCCGCCGGCGAACGGGCGGGGCGCGCGGCCGGCAACGGCGCGCTGCCCTGGCCGGTCGCCCGGAATGGCATGCAAAGGCCGCAATTTTACCCCGCGGGCCGTCGGTGCGGCCCGTGCGACCCGTCACGTTGGCTGTCAGGACGAGGGCGACGCCGGCCAAACGGTCGGGCCGGCGCCAAAAATCAAACTTGTACTACGTCCCCGCAGGCCGCTCTATTCACCGTCCGATATCCCGTCCAAGCGTCGCCTCATAGAATAACGATCGGGATAAAAATATCTCGCTCGTAAATTCAACGCCACGCCGGTCGTACGCGCATTCCGCGCCGCGCGCCCGGTGAACCTTCTGGAACCGCGCATGGGGAAATTCAATATTCGCACCATCTTTGCATACGACTGGCCGTTGACGCTCGCCGGCATGGAGCACATTGCCGGCGACGTGTGCGCAATCGATCTCGTCGGTGTCTGCCGGACGCCGGACGAACTCGTCGCGACCCTCGACACGCTCGATTGCGACATCGCGCTGGTCGATTATTCGGTCCGCGGCGATGCGCAGATGAACGGCTTCGCACTGTGCGAGTGGCTGCGACGCATGCGTCCGAACGTCGGGATCGTTGCGTTGGTCGGGAACGAGAACCCGGTGATCTTCCGCTCGATTCTCTCGCAAGTCGGCGCGAGCCTCGTGAGCAAGTTCGACGAGGTGGGCCATATCGTCACTGCGATTCACTCGAGCTATAGCGGCGGTCACTATCTGTCGCCGCTTGTGCGCCGCGCGCTCGATGCGTTGGCCGGACACGATACGCCGCCGGTGAAGCTTTCGACGCGCGAGATCGAGGTGATTCGCCTTTATCTGGCCGGCATGCCGATCAAGGCGATCGCGCAGCGGCTGAACAAGGGCAAGCAAACGGTCAGCGCGCAGAAGATCAGCGCGATGAAGAAACTCGGCGCGAGCAACGACATCGAGCTGGTTCAGCGAGCGGCCGCGCTGGGGCTCGACGGCGGCAAGGTTGCGGGCTGCCTGGACGGCGCGGAGCAGGCGGGGAGCCGAGAACAGGAATCACGAGCGCTATCTCGGTAGCAGTGACATTCCGGAATCTTTCTTAGGGCCGCGTCGACTGGAATAAGCGTTTGGTCGTCCTTCATATTGGACAGGTGCGACGCGTGATTGGCCAGCGCGTCGGCGCTTCGTCTTGCTGACGTCTGCGAAGGACCGATGCAGGGAATTGACGGGGCGCCGACTTGCATGCCTTCCACGATCGTCGGTCGGGGCGAAAGGAAGCGCGCGCCGATACCGCTCCGGCGCTATGTGCGGCATGGGGTTGCGCGTAAATGAAAGCGATCGGCGGCCGACGCAGACCGGTTCGGGAGACTGGCGACGAGGTTCATCAAGAAGAATGGTCAAGATATATGAAGGAATGCAGATGAGTGATTCATTTCACGATGCTCGGCCGGTAGTGGCCTCCCGAACGGGGGAGCGCGGCGCTGAAGCCATAGCCCGAGACGGGCCGGCGCCGCGACCCGAACCGCCGCCGATCGTCGTCGGCCGCGTCGAAGGCGTGACGATGTTTGCGAAGAACACGCCGCTCATCTGTCTCAAGCAGATGCCATTGCCCGGTATCGTGATCTTCGTGCATGGGGTGAATTCCGAAGGCGAATGGTTCGAGGCGTCGGAGGAAGGGCTGTGCAAAGGCCTGAACCGCAGGCTCGGGCGTCTGGACGATCAGATGATGTATCACGGCATCGATGCCGGACAGCTGACGCCCGCGAAGTACACGGAGAGTGTGACGCCGGATGGGTTCTTGAACCCTGATTTGCTGGCAGACAATTACATCAAGCCCGATCCGTCGTTCTCACCCGTCATTCATTTCCGCTGGGGCTATCGCGCGACCGCTGCGGAATTGAAGGAGTACGGCGACAAGATCTTCCTGAACGAGAAGGACTATTGGGCCGGCGGGCCGTTCACCAATGGCTGCGCCAGTCTGCCCGATCTTTGGCACGGCGGGCTGGATGATCGAACGATGGGCTGGATGACCGTGCAAGGCATCAACCCGACCAACCGGCCGCTGTACCGCGCGCCGCCTCGAGCGTATGGCGTACTCGCGGCGCTGCGCTTGGCCAGACTGATCGAGTCGATCCGAAGCATGCAGGCCGATGTCCCGATTACCGTCGTATGCCACAGCCAAGGAAATATCGTGGGCCTCACTGCGGCGTTCTTCGGCGACGCATTCCCCGATGTCGAAGATCCGTGGGGGCGCACGGGCCACTGCGTGGCGGACGCCTACGTGCTGGCGAACGCACCGTACAGTCTCGCCAATGCTGACGGCCCGAACAAGTCCGACACATTCATGGATACATGGTCGCAACGCGCGACAAAGGACGGCAGCGGCCGGCGTGGACGACAAACCTACGCCGCGCGCACGAAGACGTTCGGCACATTCCTTTCGATCATCGGTGCTCGAAAAGCTTACGAACAGCCTGCCGAAAAAATCGATGAGGACATGGAAAACAAGCGGGTCTCGCCGACCAGCAAGCGGTCTTATGCGGCGCAAGAGGATCGCGCGAGGCACGGGCTGAATGAATCGACGTATGGCCGCGTCACCGCATATTGCTGTCCGCACGATCAGGTGATTTCGGCGGTGACGGTGCAAGGGATCGGCTGGCGCGGCATCAGCAAGCACGAACTCGACGATATCGGGGCAGCCGGCATCCTGACGCAACGGGTCTTTGCTTCCGGTTTTCCGGTCGGCGTGCAGAAACCGTACCGATACTGGGAAGACGATTGGCGGCATGGCAAACAAGGAACGAAGCCGGGGTTCTGGTATCCGCCGTCGCCGCCGGCCAAATTCAATCTCGTCGGCGCGATCAAAGGAAATGAATCGGTTCTGGGCATGGCGGCGACGCTCGTGACCGCGCCACTTATGTTCGTCGTGACCGGCATCAGTTCGGCATTGAACATGCTCCGCGTGAACGCCGATCCGCCGAAGGGCTGGACGGTAGTTGCGGATGCCCCGGCGCTTGACGAGCCATTCCCGCCGAAGGCCTTGCGATTCGGCAAGTCAGTCGAGACCAAGGACGGCGACGCGATCAGCGACTTCAACGAAGGCAACGATCCGCCCGCTGCTTGGCGCGACGCGAACAAGAGCGATGCAGACAAGCGCGATGACGATCCGTACGACCAGTACAAGGCAAAGAACGAGGACAGCGTCGCCCGAGGTACGGCCGCAACGGAAGCCGGACAACGTTACGAGGACCGCGCGCTGATGCGAATGGAAGCGCGTCGGACGCTAAACACCGAATGGCTCGACGGCGACGGCCACGTGATCGGCGAGGACGGCAAAAGCGCGATGCCCGAAGGCTACAAGGAATGGCGCGACCAGCAGATCGTCGATTGGCTCGATCGCGGCACGACCAACAGCCCGACGAATCACTCAACGACGATGACGAACCCCGAGCATGCCGAAAAGGCGCTTGCGTATGACGTTGCGGTGGGCCTGTGCTACATCACGCCCGAACAACTCTACGACTTGCGCATCGAGGCGGATTGGAGGATGGGAGATGGGATTCCCGATACTAACCCGAACAAAAAGTACGGCAAGTACTTTGACTCCGGAAATCTTGATCGAATGCCGATGCACGAATGGGTACATGCCAATAACAGTGAAGGCAAGATTCCTGATGCGATCACGGACGAACGTGAAGGTGAGTTCTATCTGAAGGTCGGGGGTGTCGTATGAAGACGCTGATTGCTACATGGCCGCGACGCGTCGCTATTGCCGTTTCGGCATGGCTGATTACCGTCGTGCTCATGGCCATGCTGATGGCTTACGTAGAGCAACCCGATCCGGCACATCTGGAAACAGGAGATTGGATGAAACGCTTCATTGTTGTACCTGGCCTGGCTGCGATCATGGTGTTTCTCTTCACCACGGCTATGACGCGCCCGGCACAAGCCGCCTCGGTTAAAGAGCCTGCCGTGAAGACAGCACCAGTGGCAGAAGAGCAGGTCAAGCCATTCGTTGCGCAAGTCGTCGGCCTAATCTGGTTGAATCCGCTGCAACGCATGGACTATCCGACCGAATGGCAATTGTTGTGGACGCAAGGACTTGCCGCACCGAACAAGGATGATGACATGGTGCGCACGAAGCCCGAAAAGTTCTCGTCCCTCCGATCGATCGGTGCACTCGTCTACGGCAACCGCGGAACGGAGACGTTCAAGGGCTTCTATCACAAGTACGTCAGAAAATTTCTCTTGTTGCCGCGCTCTCGCTATTTTGCGAATGCAAAATATTTCTACACCGTAAAATCCGAAAACACCAAAGATTGGCGCGAGCTTGCCGGAACACATATCGAGTTCGCGTTACCTCCAAGGCTCGATCCGATCGAAGCGAAGACGTACTTGACCAATGAGTTCGTCGAATGCTTCGAAATTGGCCCGCCATCACCCAAGACGCTTTGGAGCCGCGACACGCCTCCCGACGTGCAAATCACCCAAGGCGGCGCAAACGCCGGCTTCACGTCGCTGAACAACGCGCTGGACTACTTGCAGGCGAACCCCGACAAGACCGTATGGGCAATGAACTGGGACGCCCCGAACTTCCCGCCCACGGATGCGCAGATCAACGAGAACCTCGTCGTGCTGTTCCTCGCCGGCCCGAACTTCAACACCGAGCGCGAGCCGCTCGCCTGGATCGGCAAGGCCGCAACCGGCAACACGCACGATTTTTCACGGAAGGTCGGCACGACACGCGCCGTGCAGGCGTGGAAAGCCACGATCGATGAAGCAGCACGCAATGCCGGTGTCGCGGTCACGGACCTGAATTACATCGTCCACGACGCAGGTGTACCCAGCGACGCAGCGTCGTTACGCGTTGTCTCGCTCGCGCAGACCTTGACCGAAACCCTCCCTGAATACGACCACACGAATCAGACCTTCAACACGGCCGCCCTGCTCGGCGACATGGGAACCGGCAGCGCATTGACCGATGTCGCACTCGCAATCGGCCGGATCAACCACTTCGGCGGCAACGCCTTGGTCGCCGGCACGACCGACCCCGAGCACCCCGTCGCCGTCGTCGTCAGACCACCGTCGGAGCTCACTCCGATCGATCCGGACCAAGACTGGTTCCGCGCACGCGGTGGAAACAACGCGTACCTCCCTTGGTGGGGGCGTCGACACGACACCGATTACGGCATGCAAGGCTATTCGTGGTGACGTAAGGCAGCGCTGTGGCGTGATTGCTTTGCTTGCGGATTCGCGACGTGTCGGAACGCGATCGACTGGACACATGACCGGTCGACAGTTCCAACGGGTCTGGCTTCGAGATGCCGCCAACCGCGACGCCGAACGGAAGCGGATTCAGCGGTTGGCCGTGTTGAGGTACACGCCATTCCCGCCCTCCGGCGCGACACGCGCGGAAGGGCGGGGCAGGACCCCGGCCGTCAAGCCGGCAATGCGAACCGCGTAACGGCGTCGCGCAGCGCTTCGGCCTGGTCGCGCAGCGAATGCGCGGCCGCCGCGGCTTCCTCGACGAGTGCCGCGTTCTGCTGCGTGACCTGATCCATCTCGCCTACCGCACGGTTGACCTGCTCGATGCCCGCGCTCTGCTCGCGCGATGCATGACTGATCTCGTCGAGGATCTCGTTCACGCGCCGCACCGACTGCACGATCTCGGCCATCGTCTCGCCCGCGTTCGTGACGAGCGTCGCGCCGTGCTCGACGGTTTCGTTCGATGACTCGATGAGCGACTTGATCTCCTTCGCTGCCGTGGCCGAGCGTTGCGCGAGCGAGCGCACCTCGGCCGCGACCACCGCGAAGCCGCGGCCCTGTTCGCCCGCGCGCGCCGCTTCGACGGCCGCGTTCAGCGCGAGGATGTTGGTCTGGAACGCGATTCCGTCGATCACGCCGATGATGTCGCCGATCTTGTGCGAGCGGTCGGTGATCTCGTTCATCGTGCGCACGACATCGTCGACCACCTCGCTGCCGCGCGTCGCGACTTGCGCGGCCTGACCGGCGAGCGTGGCGGCCTGCGCGGCGCTGTCCGCGTTCTGCTTCACGTTCGCGGTCATCTGATCCATGCTCGACGCGGTCTGCACGAGCGCGGCCGCCTGTTCTTCGGTGCGCTGCGACAGGTCGGTGTTGCCCGACGCGATCTCGCTCGCGCCGACGTTGATGTTCTCCGTGCCCATCCGCACGCGCGACACCATGTCGATCAGTCCGCTCTGCATCGTGTGCAGCGCATGCAGCAGGCTGCCGCGGTCGTCATGCTTGACGTTCACGCGCGCGGTCAGGTCGCCCTGCGCGATGCGCCGCGCGGCGTCGAGCGCCACTTCGAGTTCGCCGCCGAGGTTCGCGCGCACGCTTTTCAGCACGAGCACCATCACGGCGGTCGCGATCGCGCCGAGCACGGCCGTCATCGCGAGCCAGCGGCCGACGCTCGCAAGCACGGCCGACCGCACGTCGTCCATGTACATGCCCGTCACGAGATACCAGTCCCACGGCGCGAAGCGCTGCACCGCGCTGGTCTTGTCCTGCGGCTTGTCGGCACCCGGCTTCGGCCACAGATACTCGACGAAACCCTTGCCGCCTTCCATGTTGCCGGCCTTCACGATCTCGACGAACAGATGCTTGCCGCTCGGATCCGCGAAATTCGACACGTCCTTGCCGTTGAGCTCGCTCTTGATCGGATGCATCACGATCACCGGCTTCGAATCGTTGATCGAGATGTAGCCGTCGGTGCCGTAGCGCATCGCGGCGATCGCCTCGAGCGCCTTCTGCTTCGCGTCGGCCTCCGGCAATGCATTCTGTTGCGACAGCTTGTAGTAGTGGTCGGCGACGTTCGTCGCCTGCGCGACCAGCGACGCAAGCTGATCGCGGCGGTCCGTGATCATCGACGCGCGCGTCTGCCACGCGCCGATGCCGGCGATCACGAGCAGACCGAGCCACAGAATGACGATCATCGAGGCGAGTTTCTGATTCAGGGAAAGGGTGCGCATGGGTAGTGAGGTCGGTCGGTCGAACAGGCGCGCCGGAACGGCGTGACGGGATAACTCGTTGACGGCATGCAACGAACGTGGCCGTAGGCGGGAAATCCCTTAGAAACGGCAGCGGCCCGATACCGGTGAGCGCGGTGCGGGCATCTATGCATATACATATTCGGCGTCGCTATACTGTCGGGCGATGGCGCGCCGTGCCCGACGGTCGGGCGCACGGCGGCGAACGAACCTGAAAGGAGGCAACGATGCGAATTCTGGTGGTTGGGGCCGGCGCGGTCGGCGGATACTTCGGCGGCCGGCTCGCGGCGGCGGGGCGCGACGTGACGTTCCTGGTGCGCGACGGCCGCGCGGCCGCGCTCGCGCGCGACGGGCTCCTGATTCGCAGCCCGCGCGGCGACCTGACGCTCGCGAACGTGCAGACGGTGCGCGCGAGCGACACGGCCGGGCCGTTCGACCTGGTGCTGCTGAGCTGCAAGGCCTACAGCCTCGACGATGCGATTGCATCGTTCGCGCCATTCGTCGGGCCGTCGACGCTGATCCTGCCGATGCTCAACGGGATGCGCCACCTCGACGTGCTGCGCGAACGGTTCGGTGCCGCGCAGGTGCTCGGCGGCCTGTGCGTGATCGCGGCGACGCTCGATCGCGAACAGCGGGTCGTGCACCTGAACGACACGGCAGGGCTGTCGTTCGGCGAACTCGCCGGCGGCGAATCGGCGCGCGTGCGTGCGGTGGCCGACGAGCTCGGCGGCGCGGGCTTCGATGCGACGCTCAGCGACGACATCGCCGCGCGGATGTGGGACAAGTGGGTGTTCCTCGCGACGCTCGCGGCGAGCACGTCGCTGTTTCGCGGTTCGATCGGCGACATTCTGGCCGCGCCGGACGGCCGCCGCCTGCTCGAGACGATGCTCGACGAATGCAGCGCGATCGCCGCGCACAACGGTTACCGGCCCGATTCCGCCGCGGTCGAGCGGATGCAACGGATGGTGCTGACGCCGTCGCCGCTGACCGCGTCGATGCTGCGCGACGTCGAAAATCGCGCGCGGGTCGAAGCCGATCACGTGATCGGCGACCTGCTCGCGCGCCGCGACCCGCAGGCGGCGGATGCGCTGTCGCTGCTGCGGATCGCGTACAACCACCTCAAGACGTACGAGGTGCGCGTAGCGCGGGAAGGCGCGGCGGCGTAGCCGCGGCAGCGGCCGTGTCGTTTGTCAGGGCGAGTGCCGGAGCAGGCCTGATGGCGCGGGCGGATGCCGGCTAGACAGGATCCTTGCTTGGCGGTCCGTTGGGTTGCTGCGGATTGTCGTGAGGATGCCCCGGTGGCGGCGGTGACAGCGGATCGTCTTCCGGATCGCGGTTCGGGTCGGCCGGGGGCTCGGGCATCGGGGTCGTGTGGTCCATGGGGAACTCGCGCAAGGCGTGACGGCGGTGGCGCGGCGGGCGCGTCTCGTCTCCGTTATAGGCAATCGGACGGCTGTTTGCCGGGGGATTCTCGCGGCGGCATGCGGATTGCCGGCGACAGGCGAGCCGCTGCAGGTATCGCGCCGGATCGCGCGCAAACAGCGCCACGATGCGGGTGCGGCCGGCGCGCGCCGAGGTCAGCGCAGATCGGCGGGCGTATCGACGTCGCGGAGGATGCCGGGATCGTCGACCTCGAGCAGGTTCACCGGCGCGCTGGCGAACAGCGCGCGGGCGCCCGTATCGCCGTCCAGCGCGGCGAGCGCCTCGTAGTGGTGCGCGGCAAAGCCGACCGGATGGCCGCGCACGCCGCGGTGCACGGGGGCGACGATCGATGCGTCGTCGGCGTCGAGGGCGCGTGTGACCGCTTCGTAGGTGGACGCAGCGATCCACGGCATGTCGCCGAGCGCGACCAGCCAGCCGGGCGCGTCCGGCGAGGTGCGAACACCGGCTGCCAGGCTCGCGCCCATGCCGCGCATCGCGTCGGGCGCATAGACGACCTGGCAGCCGGCGTCGTTCAGCAAAATCGCGAGTTTTTCGGCGCCGGGGCGCACGACGGCGATCACCTCGGCCGTGGCCGCCGCCAGATGACGGGCGGCGGCGACCGCAACCGGCGTGCCGTCGGGAAGCCGCGCGAGCAGCTTGCTGTGCAGACCGCTTGGGTCGAAGCGTTGACCGAGACCGCCGGCGAGCAGGACGCCGGTGGCGAGTGACGCATAGGACATCGGCGCGGGGGGAGGGAAGGCAGGTGGCCCGATTGTGCGGGAGCGGGCGGGGATCGGCAAGTGCGGATGTTACCGACGCGGGGGCGTTGTCGTCGGAAAGAATGTCGGCGGGCGCGTTCGTCGAGCATGGTTTCCTCGACGGGGCCGTTTATGGAGTGCGATTCTCGTTACATCACGGTTCAATCGCGGTCGCTGAACGGCCAATGCCGCTAGTCCGACGGGTAATACGTGAAGCGGGTGCGAGGTAAAACCTCGATCGGTCATGGACGGCTTCGCGTGATCGCCGTCATCGGTTCCGTCAGACGAATCGTCTGTCGAGTGGCATGCGGATGTGTCGGTGTTGCGATTCGGCCGACGTGCCCATGACCGTCACCAAAGTGTCTTGACGTGCGCGTATGCACGGATCTTTTCGTCACGGGTGACGAGCGGCGCACCGAGCCGGCGCGCAGTCGCGACGATCATGCGGTCGGCTGGATCCTTGTGAAAAGTGCCGGGCAGCGCGGTGGACCTCGCGGCGATGTCGGCGTCGACCGGCACGAAGCGCATGCCGTCGATTTGCGCGACCGTCGCGAGCCACGCATCGACGTCCATCGTCAATGCGAGGCGCTCGTTGCGCACCAGCATCGCGATTTCCCATGCGGAGATCGCGGACGCAGCGAGTGCGCCCTCGCCGCGCGCGCGATCGATCGCGCTTCGCGCCTTCTTGCTGAGCGACGGATCGCCCGCCACCCACCACACCAATGCATGCGTATCCAGCACGATCACCGCGACGCCTCCCAGTCATCTTCCGCAATCGGATCGAGAGGATTGTCGTAGCGCATGACCGAGCCGCGCAATATGTCCAACGGCTGAGCCTCGCGTGCGTGATACGGCCGGATTTCGAGCGTTGGCTTGCCGTGGTCGGTGACGATCAGGCTTTCGCCCGACGCCTCGACGAGCCGGAAGTATTCGAGTGCGCGAGCCTTGAATTCGGATTTCGATACGGGAGCGTGCGGCATCATGATATGAGCATGGTCATTTGACGATGGTCATTTTAGTTGTCGAGATGAAGTGGTGCAAGTAGCGTAGTCGGCCTTCCTGGCCGAGTGGGCGGCGCTGGGCGAGTTGCCGCCCTACGCATCCGCCCATTTCCTCAACAGGTTGTGATAAATCCCCGTCAGGGAAATGACCATCGGATCCTTCGCGCCTTTTTCCGCGGAAAGCGCCTGAATCTGCGTATCGAGCTGAAACAGCAGCGTGCGGTCGCCATCGTCGCGCACCATGCTCTGGATCCAGAAGAACGACGCGACGCGCTCGCCGCGCGTGACCGGCGTGACGTGATGCAGGCTCGACGCCGGATACAGCACGAGATCGCCGCCCGGCAGCTTCGCGCGATGCACGCCGTACGTATCTTCCACGCACAGCTCGCCGCCGTCGTACGCGTCCGGTTCCTCCAGAAACAGCGTCGCCGACAGATCGCTCCGCACGCGGAAATCCGTGCCGCGCAGCAGCCGGATCGCGTTGTCGACGTGCGTGCCGAACGTCTCGCCGCCTTCATAGCGATTGAACAGCGGCGGAAACACCTTCAGCGGCAGCGCCGCCGAAAAGAACAGCGCATGCCGGGCCAGCGCATCCTGGATCGCATCGCCCGCCGCGCGCGCGACCGGCGAACCTTCCGGCAACTGCCGGTTGCGTTTCGCGAGCGCCGACTGCGCGCCGGATGTCGCGTTGCCGTCGACCCAGTCGGCGGCATCGAGCATCTCGCGGCATCGCGCGACCTGGGCCTTGGTCAACACGCCGGGGATATGAAGCATCATGATTCGGATTCCATGCCGTGAGACGGCAACTGCATCGCCGCCGCGCGCAACGCATCGAGCGGCGACGACGCGAGATAGGCGCGCATCTTCGCGACGAACGCGGGGGTAGCGGTGGCCGGCACGCGCGCGAGCCAGACGAGGGCTTCGTCGACGCGCCCGCGCTCGGCGAGCAGTCGCGCATGGTTGAACTGGCCGCGAAAGTCGCCGGCCTCGGCGGCGCGCCGATAGTGGTCGAACGCGGCGTCGGCATCGGCGGTCACGACCCAGCCGTCCTCGTAGAAGCCGCCGATCAGGTTGATCGATTTCGCATGGCCGAGCGCGGCCGCGCGGCGAAACCAGTCGAGCGCGGCGGCGCGATCCTCGTCGATGCCGTTGCCGAGCGCGAGCGCCGTCGCGTAGTTGTACATGCCCCAGTCGAGCCCGGCCTGCGCGGCGAGCCGATACCAGTACACGGCCACCGGCGCGCATGCCGCCGTCCCCCAGCCGAACTCGTAACAGCGGCCGAGCATGTTCATCGCCATCGGGTGACCGGCCCGCGCCGCGTGCCGGAACCAGCCGCATGCGGCGGCCGGATCGCGCGCGACGCCGTGCCCGTCGAGCAGGTACTGGCCGTAGACGGCCTGCGCGTCGACGATCCCGTTATCGGCGGCCGCCGCGACCCACGCGGCGGCGCGCTCGGGCGGCCCGGCCAGAATGTCGGCGAACGCGCGCGGCGACACTGACGCGAGCGCCTTCAGCGAGACGGTTTCCATCGATCAGTAGCGCGCGTTCAGCGTGACGAACGCCGAGCGGCCCGGCGCGATCGACGCATAGTGCGCCGGATACGCCTGATCGAAGTACGTGCGATTGAACAAGTTGTTCACGTTCAGCTGCAGGTCGAGCTTCTTGTTGATCCGGTATTGCGCCATCGCGTCGAAGCGCCAGTACGACGGCACCGCACGCAGGTTCGCGGGATCGCCGAACACTTCCGACATGTAGAACGCGCCGCCGCCGACAGTGAACTTCGGCGTCACGTCGTAGTTCGACCACATCGTCAGGCTGTGCTTCGGCGTATTCGGGAAGCGGTTGCCGTCGTTCGCTGCATCCTTGCCGTTGTCGCGCAGCTCGCTCTTCATGTACGTATAGCCGCCGAACACCTGCCACTGCTTCGTGATCTGCCCGGCGACGCCGAGTTCGAGACCCTGCACGCGCTTGTTGCCGACCATCGCGTACTGGTTGTTCGGCAGCGTCACGCGCGCATTCGTCGTGTCGATCTGGAACAGCGCGGCGGTCAGCGACAGCTTGTCGTTCAGCACGTTCCACTTGGTGCCGAGTTCGATGCTGCGGTTCTTCTCGGGGGCCATCTGATCGGCGTTCGGGCCGACGCCGCCGCGGCCCGGCGTGAGCGACTGCGTTTCGCTGCCTTCGCCGAGCAGCATGCCGGCCGGCGTCGACGACGTCGCATACGACGCGTAGATGCTGCCGTTCTGCGCGGGCTTGAACACGAGGCCGGCCTGCCAGTTGAAGAGCGTGTCGTCGCGCGTGTAGGTCTTGCTGCCGTTGGCCTTGGTGTCGGTGAAGCGGGTCGAGTAATCGTCGACGCGCACGCCGGCGTTCACCTGCCAGCGCGGCGTGAGCTCGATCGTGTCGAAGCCGTAGATCGACTTGGTCGTGGTGCGTGCATGCGCGTAGTCGTTGTTGCGCGTGACGGAGCCGGCCCACGGATCGTTCGGATCAGGCGACCACAGGCTCGTGCAGTTGTAGCCGGACGGCGCGCCGATGCCTTTCTGGCAGATGGTGCCCTTGTCGGTCGCGACCGTGTACGAATCGCGCTTGCCCCATTCGCGCGTCAGCTCGATGCCGGTCGTGAAGCTGTGCTTGAACGGGCCGGTGCGGAATTCGCCGAACAGTTCGGTCAGGTTCGCGAGGCTGTTGATCGAGCTGTCGCGATTGTTGTTGCGGCGCCAGACACGGCCGTTGACCACGTTGCCCTGGCTGTCGTCGGGCTGCGTCCAGATGTAGTCCTGCGTCGATTCCGTGTAGCGCGTGGTGTTGCGCACCGTCAGATTCGACGTGATGTCGTGCTCGATCTTGATCGTGCTGATGTCCGAGGTGGTCTTGCGGAAGTCGCGGTCGATCAGGCCGTAGAAGTTGTGACGGTCGACCGGCGCCGGATAGATCGTGTCGACGTTCGCGGGCTTGTTCGACGTCGTGTAGAAGTACGGGATGCCGCCGTCGGGCATGTCGTCGGTCGACAGATGGTAGTAGCTCGCGGTCACGCGCGTCGGCGTGCCGAGGCCGAACGCGATCGACGGCGCGACGCCCCAGCGCTCGTTGTTGACGGCGTCGCGGCCGGCGACGTCGTTGTTGTGGCTCATCAGGTTCAGGCGGAACGCGGCGTGATCGGCGAACTGCCAGTTGCCGTCGGCGGTGAAGCGGCGGTAGCGGTCGGTGCCGAGGCCCGCGCTCGCGGCGGCCGTCGTGCCGAGATGCGGCGCCTTCGTGATCAGGTTGATGCTGCCGCCTGCGCCGCCGCGGCCGCCGTACGCGCCGTCGGAGCCCTTGGTGATCTCGACGCGTTCCGTGTTGAAGATCTCGCGCGTGATCGCGCCCGTGTCGCGCATCCCGTCGACGAACATGCTGCCCTGCGTGTCGTAGCCGCGGATGAACGGGCGGTCGCCGAGCGGGTTGCCGCCTTCGCCGGCGCCGAACGTGATGCCGGGCACGGTGCGCAGCGCTTCGGTCAGCGTCGCCGCGCCGCTGTTCCGGATCAGTTCCTGCGGGATCACCGTCACCGACTTCGGCGTGTCGACGAGCGGCGCGGTGAATTTCGCGGATGCGGAAAAGTCGGCCTTGTAGCTGTGCTCGGCCTTGCCCTGGACCTCGATCGGCGCGAGATGGCCTTCGGTGCCGACCGGGGCGGATGGCGGCGTGCCGTCGGCGAACGCCGGGCTCGCGGCGAGTACGCTGCACAGGGTGGTGAATTTGCCGAGCTTCTGCTCGTCAGGACGGGACTTCATGGTGCGTTTCGACCTCGCAGTATGGCCCCGGGAACGACGCGCTACGGAAATGTGCATGCCGCCCGGAATTATTACGATTTGTTTTCAGGCGGCATTCTATGTAATTTCTTTTTAAATGAGAAGCGTTCTTGTTCTCATTTGTGAGGAGAATGTTGACGAATGTGGCGGAGGGCTGCCGGGCGCGTGGGGCCGCGGCGATGGCCGAATGGCCGAATGGCCGAGTGGGAAAGGCGTGTCGGGCGATTTACAGTGATCGGGTCTTCACTCGTCCAAAATGACAGCAAGGTGATAATATGACTGCATTGAAAGCAAATGTAGTGAGGCACATCATGCCTGTGATCACTGTTAGAAACCTGCCCGACGAGGTGCATCGCGCGCTTCGAATCCGTGCTGCACAACATGGCCGCAGTACCGAGGCCGAGGTGCGCGATATCCTCGAGCAGGCCGTTCGGCCCGGCGGACGTCCCAGGCTGGGAACGCTGCTGGCGGAGATCGGGAGAGAGGCCGGCGGCATCGATTTCGAGGTTCAGCGCGATCAATCGCCAGCCGATCCGATGAGCTTCGAATGATTCTGGTCGATACCAACGTCATTTCGGAGCCGCTGCGACGCGAACCGAGCGCGGCCGTGATCGAATGGCTCGACGCGCAAAACGTCGAGACGCTGTTTCTTGCCGCGATCAGTCTGGCCGAGATGCGATTCGGCGTGGCCGCGTTGCCGGAGGGGCGCAGGCGAGACTGGCTGCACCAAAACATCGAGCAACGCGTCGTGCCGTTGTTTCGCGGGCGGATTCTGCCGTTCGACGATGCGGCCAGTGACGCATATGCGAGCCTACGCGCGAAGGCGCGCGCCCTGGGGCACACGATGGCGCCTGCCGATGGCTTCATCGCTGCAACCGCCGCAGCCAACGGGTTGATCGTGGCTACGCGCGACGTCGCACCGTTCGAAGCAGCGGGCCTGCGCGTGATCGATCCGTGGGCTCGCTAACTTCCGGCCGGTCGCCTCGATATCACCCGCACCGAAAATGAAAACGCGCCGTGCAAGGCGGCGCGTCGTGCGTTGCTTCGGCGCGCGGCGCTCGATCTTCAGCAATCTCGAGTCTGGCCGCGCGACACTGGATGCGGGTCAATCGATTCCGTGAAACACCGCATCCTCCGGCCCGAGGTACGCCGGCGGGCGCCACGTCGCATCGCGCATCGAATGCTGGACGAGATTCTCGACGCCGAGCAGCACCGCGAAGATCGCCATCCGCACCGGAATGCCGTTGTCGGTCTGCCGGAAGATCGCGAGTCGCGGATCGCGGTTCAAGTCGACCGACAGGTCGTTCGCGCCGGGCCGGCTGTCGCGCGGCAGCGGGTGCATGATCAGCGTGTCGGGCTTGCAGACGGAGTCGACGAGCGCCTGGTTGATCTGGAAATCCGGCGTATAGCCCTCGAACGACTCGTCGGTGAAGCGCTCCTTCTGGATCCGCGTCGCATAGACGACGTCCGCGCCGCGCAGCCCGCCCGCGAGGTCGTTCGTCTGCTCGATCACGTGGCCGTTCGTCGCAATCTGGTCGATGATGTACGCGGGCATTTCGAGCGTCGGCGGCGACACGAGCGTGAACTTCAGCCCGCGGTACAGCGCGAGCAGCTTGACGAGCGAATGCACGGTACGGCCGTATTTCAGGTCGCCGACGAGCGCGATATGCGCGCCGTCGACGATCTTGCCGAGCCGCGAGAACTCGCGCTGGATCGTATAGAGATCGAGGAGTGCCTGGCTCGGGTGCTCGCCCGGGCCGTCGCCGCCGTTGATCACCGGCAGGTTGGTCGCGCGCGCGAATTCGGCAACCGAGCCTTTCTCCGGGTGGCGGATCACGAGTGCGTCGACGTAGCCGGCCATCACGCGGCTCGTGTCGTAGATCGATTCGCCCTTGGCCATCGACGAGAACGTGAAGCCGGTCGTGTCGCACACCGAGCCGCCGAGCCGGCAGAAGGCCGCGCCGAACGACACGCGCGTGCGCGTGCTGGCTTCGAAGAACAGGTTGCCGAGCACCGCGCCCTCGAGCACGCGCGAGATCTTGTGGCGGCGCGCGATCGGCTGCATCACGTCGGCGACGCGGAACAGCGCCTCGACCGAGTCGCGCGAGAACTGGTCCACCGAGATCAGTTGCGGCTTGCCTTCGAACAGGAACTGCTTTGCGAGCTCCTGTTTGTCTACGCTTTGCGTATAGTCTCCGCCGTCCGGTGCCGAGCGCTCGACGATTTCTGACACGAAGCGTTCGACGATCTCGGGCATCCCGCGCGATTCCTGCGAGTCGTCGGGCAACAGCCACGTGTCGAGCGCGCGGCGGCTCACGCCGATGCGGTTCGCGAACGCTTCGCGGGTCATGTTGAGGCGGCGCATCGCGTCGCGCAGGAAGGCTTGCTGGGGAACGGTCATCGGCGGCACCTGATGAGAAATATACGCGGTGCGTATATTAGTTCGCGCGCCGACGAAGTCAAGGAAAATCTGTGCGACCGGCCGTGTCGTGCTCGGGCACTGGCGCGGTCGGCACTGGCGCACGGCGGCCGTCTCCGTATAATCAGGTCAGGCCCCGTGTCCTGCACGCCGCAGGGCACCACGCCGCATACGATTCGCCCGGTCGGGCATGTTGACTCGAAGGAGAATGAGCATGACGCGTACGATTGCTGCAGTGCTGCTGGTGGTGACCGCCGCGCTCGCCGGTTGCAATACCGTTGCAGGCATGGGGCAGGACATTTCGAAGGGTGGCCAGGCAATCAGCGATACGGCTGAGAAGGCCAAATAAGCTGCCGGGTTCCGGAATGCAGAAGGCGCCGGGCCGTCCCGCGATTGCGGGGCGGCCCGGCGCCTTTTTCACGGTGCGTGGTGCGTGGTGTGCGGTATCAGGCGGTTTCCACGAACGCGTAACGGCCCTCGACCTTGCGCGGCGTGAACCAGCCGAAGTCGGGGAACAGCCGGTTGCGGACGAACCAGACGTAGCCGACCAGGATGACCGTCACCCCGAGGGTAGGCAGCGCGGTCGACGGATCGCGGCCGAGGTCGGCGATGGTCTTCGGTACCTGCAGCAGCGACAGAATGATGAACGCGTGATATGCGCCGACGCGATGGGTCGCGAAGCCCCAGATGAACAGCAGCGACAGCGGCACCGTCAGTGCGAGGAACAGCACCGCGGCGCCGACGCTGAGTGTGTCCACCAGGATGAGATAGGCGAGTGCGACGCTGATCACCAACTGCGCGATGCCGAGCCCGATCAGGACCCGCGTATGCACCTTGTTCTTCCTGCACAGCTCGGGGTCGGGGCGCGACGCGATCAGGCGCGCGAGCACGCGATCCTTGAGGCCCTGTCCGGCCAGCTCGGCCAGCACGTCGGCTTTCCTCGCACCCGCGGACAGCAGCGCCGCGATTCTTGTCTTGGCTTCCTTCTTGTTCATGATGATGCGAATTATTGTTCGGTGGTTGTCAAATGGCCCGGCCACGCGAATATTGCATCTTGTGCGACGGTGCGCAACGATTTTGCCGCGGGCGGACACATTCCTACAGTCGCCGCGCACGCGGATCAATCGGTAGCAGTCGACGTGGATGCCGCTGGGCGCGCTGGCGACCTCGACCGTGAGTCCGTTGCGCGTGCCGGCGGCTCGCGCCGCCGCGTCGCGCCCACCAGCATTCCCGCGACGACGAGCGCGATGCCGAGGAGTCGCGTGCCGCCCAGGGTCTCGCCGAACAGCGCGACCGCGAACAGCACGGCCGAGACCGGCGCAACCGCCGTGAACAGCGCGGCTTCGGTGCCGCTCGTGCGCGCCGAACCCGCATACCAGCACAGATAGCCGAGCACGGTCGGCACCAGCGCGTAGTACACGATCGCCGACACCGCGCCGACGTTCCAGTTCGTCGCCAGCGCGTGCCATTCGAACGCGGCCGGCACCAGTGCGAGCACGAAGCCGAGGCCCGACATCGCCGTCGACAGCGTGAGCGGCGGCAACGGCGCCGACAGCCGCCGGTTGAGCAGGATGAACACGGCCTCGCATGCGACGGCGGCCAGCACCAGCGCGTCGCCGGCGAGCGTCCGGAGCGACGGCATGGCCTGGCCGGGCGCGAACGTGACCAACACCACGCCGGCGGTGGCGAGCGCGGCCGCGCTCCAGTCGCGCCGCGTCTGCCGCTCGCGCAGCACCACCGCCGCGATCAGCGTCGACATCGCCGGCAGCGTGCCGAGCATCACGCCCGCATCGACCGGCGACGACAGCTTCGTGCCGCTGATCAGCAGCACCGTATAGCCGACCCCGCCCGCCGCAGCCTGCACGACCAGCAGCACGGCGTCGCGTGCGGAGAGCCGTGGCCATCGCAGCCGCTGCGCCCGCATCAGCGCGAACAGCAACGGGGTTGCGATCAGGAAGCGCAGCGCGGTAGCGGCGAACGGCGGCAGGCCGCCGGCCGCGAGGCGGCTCGCGATGACGGTGCTGCCGACGCCCGCCATGGCGGTGGCGAGATAGAGATAGCCGATCAGTCGTGTTTTCATGTGCCGCATGGTCGCGTGCGGCGGCGCGGGCGTCTTGAACGAAATTGCAGCGGCGCCGGCGAGCGGAGCGGGTGAGGGGAAGGGTATTGCGCTCGGTGTCTCCGGATGACCGGTGGGGCTGCCATCAAGCGCCATTGCTGGTGCGGAACGGCGGCGATCGGCGACGTCGCGCTACGGCGGCGGCCGTGCCGGGACCGTGACGTCCGTCAGCCGGCCTGCGTGAATCGTCCCGGCGTGATCCCGAACTGGCGTGCGAACGCGCGCGTCAGGTGGCTCTGGTCGGCAAAACCGGCTTCGGCCGCGGCATCCGCGATCGGCCGGCCGCTCGCGAGCAGTGCCCGCGCCAGCCGCGTGCGCGCCTGCACCAGATACGCGTGCGGCGTGATGCCGAGTTCGCGCGCGAACCCGCGCAGCAACTGGAAGCGGCTCACGCCGCTCAGGCCGGCGAGTTCGGCCAGCGAGACGGGTGCGGCGGGCGCCGCATCGAGCCGCTCGCGGGCCACGCGGATCGCCGGCGCGACGCCGGCGGCCGGCAGCGCCCGGTTCGAATGCCGCGCAAGCAGCCCGGCGACCAGTGTCACGAGCGCCTCGTCGCGGGCGAGCGGCATGGTATCTCCTGCGACGATTCGAGCATGCAACCGGCCGAACGCGGCCGCGAGCCGCGCGTCGCGCACGGCCGGATGCGCGAGCTCGACGCCGCCGACGCCTTCTTCCGCCGCGACGCCCGCGACCAGCGCCGGCGCGAGGTACAGCATCCGCCAGCGCCGGCCCGTGCCCGTCCCGATCGGCATGCCGTCGTGCATCTCGCCCGGATTGACCATGATCGCGTCGCCGGCCAGCGCATCGACCTGCCCGCGGCCGCTCCAGGACCGGTGCGCGCCGCTGACGATCACGCCGACCCCGAATTCGTCGTGCGCGTGCCGCGGAAACGTGCGGTCGGACTCGAGGCTGATCGCCTCGATGCCTTCATCGGTCCGTCGGTAGTGGGTGACACGGTGCATGGGGGCTCCTCGCGCCGGCAGCGGCGCGGATCACGTGCACTGTAGCGCGTTCCGGCGGCGCGCGCCCTTCATCCTTTTGGCCGATACCGTTCGGCGCGTGCAGCCCGCACCATGTGCACATGAGCAGCGTACACGGCCCGCCGGGCCTGAAGCTGCGCGGGAGACGGCAGGTGGAACGACAGGATCCGGTATTCATTCAGGTTGGCGCGCTCGCGGACGGCTTTGCGCCGGACGCGAACATCCTCACGCCCGTGAACGCGCTCGTCGGGCGGTCCCTGGCCCTTGGCGACGCAACGGGCGCATGGCGCGTCTATACGTTCGAGGCGGGTGCGCTGCAATGGCGCGATGCGGCGACCGACACGGGTGGCCGCGCGCCGTGCCGCGTCACGCGGCTGCGCGACGACCTGTACTTCGTCGACTACATCGATCCGGTGGCGCGCGCGACGTCGGTCAGCCTCGTGATCGACATCGGCATCGGCGCGTGGACGTCGGTGATCGGCACGCTGCCGACCGAGGCCGACACGCATGTCGACGCGTTCACGCGCGTTTCGCGCGGGTTGCCGCTGACTGGCGTCGACGCGGCATTCCGGCACGGCACGCTCGGCGGCCATGCGCAGCCGGGCCCGCTGCATGGGCCCACGCGCGAACTGATCGGCAAGCGGACGATGTATCGCTACAGCCCGACCGAATGCTACGAGCACATCTACCTGAACGAGAACTTCTACGCATGGCAGTGCCTGCAGGGCGTCGAAGGCGGGCTGGCGGACGTGGATCGCTGCCATTACTTCAGGATTGCAGATGAACTGTATCTGTTCGTGTGGCGCGAAAAAGTGGTGCCGACGCTCGGCGTCGTGCTGATCGATCTCGCGCAACGCAAGACGGACGGCAAGATCTTCGGCTATCAGGGCGGCGACTTCGGCACGTTGTCGAACTTCCCGATCGGTGCGCATGCGCAGGTGCTGAACGAAACCGTGCATCCGCTCGGCGGCGAGGCGCAATGATGAGCGCCGTGCCGGGCAGCGCCCGCCTGCGTGCGGATTTCAGCGGACGCGTCGTGCTGGTCACGGGCGCCGCGCAGGGGATCGGCGCGGCAATCGCGCGCCGTTTCGCGGAATCCGATGCATTCGTCGCGCTCGCCGATCTCAACGGCGATGCCGCTGCCGCGCAGGCGGACGCGCTCGCCAGTGCGGGCGGCGACGCGCGCGCGTATCGCGTCGACGCCGCGAGCCGCGACGAACTCGTCGCGCTCGTCGCGGCGGTCGAGCGCGACGGCGGCCGGCTCGACGTCGTCGTTCACAACGCCGCGTACTTCCCGCTGACCCCGTTTGCGCAGATCGACGAGCCGATGCTCGAGCGCACGCTGTCGGTCAACCTGTCGGCGCTGTTCTGGCTCGCGCAGGCCGCGCTGCCGGCGTTCGAGCGTGCGGGAGCGGGGCGGCTGCTCGTCACGTCGTCGGTGACCGGGCCGCGCGTCGTCTATCCGGGGCTCGCGCACTACGCGGCGTCGAAGGCCGGCGTGAACGGCTTCATCCGCGCGGCGGCGCTCGAACTCGCGCGTCGCAACGTGACGGTCAACGGCGTCGAGCCGGGGATGATCCGCACGCCGGCCGCCGGCAATCTCGGCGACGCGTCGGTCGCCGCGCAGATCGCGCGCGACATTCCGCTCGCGCGGATGGGCGAGCCGGAGGACATCGCGAACGCGATGCTGTTTCTCGCGTCGGCCGATGCGGCGTACATCACCGGGCAGACGATCGTCGTCGACGGCGGCGCGACGCTGCCGGAGAGCGGGGCCGTGCTGGGCGACGGGTAAGCGGAGCGTGCGCGATCGTGCGATCGCGGCCGTCGAATGTGCCGGCCGCGGTGTCGTCGGCCAAGCCGCGCACCGTCGCGCCTACAGCCAGCCGTTGCGGATGAACTCCACGATCGAGTATCGGCGGGGTTCGAGTTCGTGCTGCCGGACGGTCTCGACGATCCGCGACACGCCGTCCGCGTAAGGCGACGCGCCGTACACGCGCGATTCGAACTGCAGGCTGCATGCGCCATCCTCGATGCGGATCCGGTGGAACGCATGGCGGCCGAGCTGATCGTCGGGAATCTGCAGGGCGTCGCGCTGTTCGTCGGGGTCGCGCACGGAGCGGATGTCCTGCGCCGGCACGCCGAGCGACTGACCGATGCCGACCGCGGTGCCCGGCACGGACGTCTTGCTGGCCTGGTGCGACTCCGTCACGCTGATGCGGCAGTCGCGAAACAGATGACCGCTGGTTTCCAGCATGCTCATGAACTTCAGCATCAGGATGTTCGTATTCGGACAAAGCACGACGGGAAAGTCGTGCGATCCGGTTTCGAGCTCGGAGCCGGTGGACAGCTCGACGAGCAGCGAGCCCGTTGCGCGGCAGAATTCGATCGCGGCAGGTAGCTCGCGGCCGGATCCGGCGTGCACGACGATCGAACGCGTCTCGGTGCGTGCGGGGTCCGACCAGGCCGTCACGCGACAGGTTGCGGGGTCGAGCCGGTGCGAGCCGAGCAGTTCGGTTGCCAGCTTGCCGGTGCCAACGACGAGTACTTGCATGGGATAGACGGGTTGAGGTTCGGGTTTCGTTACGGAAACGGCGCGGGCCGTTCAAGGACCCGGCGCGATCACGGGGCACCGCGCGGCGCACCGTGTTCGCGCATTATGCCCGGCCGTCGGCTGTCCGCTGTCCGCTGTCCGCTGTCCGCCGCCCACCGCCCACCGCCCACCGCCCACCGCCCACTGCTCACTGCTCACTGCCCACTGCCCACTGCCCACCGTCCACCGCCTAACGCCTACCTCCTGCCGTCCACCGTCATGCGCGGTGCGCGCCTTCACGGCTGCGGATCAACCGAGCGGCTGCGTTGGCGGTGACGCATTTATCGCCGTGCGCACGCGGCATGAACGGCGCTACGCTGTCGAAACGGTGGCCACGCGCGTCCGTGTCGGTACCGGCATCGCCCCGAACCACGTATCATCCAACCCCCTCGACCCAGGAGAGCATATCGATGGAACACGACCTGAAAGGCAAGGCAGTCGCGATCACCGGCGGATTCGGCCATCTCGGCGTCGCCACGGCCGCCTGGCTCGGCCAGCGCGGCGCGCGCGTCGCGCTGATCGGCCGCGGCGCGGCGCCGGACGCGCAGGCGCTGGCCGGCGTGCCGGCCGATGCGCTGCGCATCGGCGGCATCGACCTCGTCGATCCGCAGGCGGCTGCGCGCGCCCTTGAAGCGGTGAATCGCGAATTCGGCCGGGTCGACGCGCTGCTGAACATCGCGGGCGCGTTCGTTTGGCAGACGATCGCCGACGGCGACGCGGCCACGTGGGACCGCATGTACGAACTGAACGTGAAGACGGCATTGAACGCGTCGAAGGCCGCGCTGCCGTATCTGGTGACGAGCCCGGCCGGCCGCATCGTCAACATCGGCGCGGGCGCGGCGTTCAAGGCGGGCGCCGGGATGGGTGCATATGCGGCCGCGAAGGCGGGCGTCGCGCGGCTCACCGAGGCGCTGGCGGCGGAACTGCTCGATCGCGGCGTGACCGTGAACGCGCTGCTGCCGAGCATCATCGACACGCCGCCGAACCGTGCGGACATGCCGGATGCGGATTTCACGCGCTGGGTCCGGCCCGAACAGCTGGCGGCGACGATCGGATTCCTGCTGTCGACCGACGCGCAGGCGATCACCGGCGCATCGATTCCGGTGAGCGGTCGCGTGGCGTAGCAGGGAGCGGGTGATCGCACTCGAGTGCGACGTCAGGGCATGCGAAATCGCGCACGCGGGATTTCCGCGATCGCCGCGATTTCGATCGGATCTCGCCGTCGCCCCTGGATCGCGGCCATCGAGAAGGCGCCGAATGGCGCCCGGCGTTCCGGCGGATTCACGGCTTCGGCCGTGGCGCGACTCCTGTCCGCGGGGTGGATGCGCGGCTGCGCCCGGTGCGTGCCTGCATGCCGCTGACCATCACCGTATACTGGGCGCTCCGCACCATATGACTGAAGCCGTGACCAAGCCTGCCTCCGCGGATGCGCCCGCCGACGATCCGCGTCCGACCCCGCCCGAACAACCCGAACTGGAAGACTGCTGCAACAGCGGCTGCTCGCCGTGCGTGTTCGACCTGTACGACGAAGCACTGGCGCGCTATCGCGTCGAGCTGGCCGAATGGGAAGCACGGCACGCGCAATTCAAGCATCACCAGTGAGCCCGCCGCCGGCAAGCGGGCGCGCATGCTGCGATTTGCTGCCGGGGCGGGCTTCCCTGGCCGGCGTCGTCACGCGATGGTGCGCCCCCGCCGATGCAGCGGCCCCAATGCGGCCGACAACGCGACGCACGCCAGCAGCACGGCCGCCAGCGCCCACATCGCCGTCCTGAACCCCTGCACGTAGTCGAGCGCACGCGGCTGCACGCCGAGCCGCGCGAAGAACAGCCCGCCCAGCGTCGCGGCGCCGACGGCCGCGCCGATCTGCAGCATCGCGGTGACCATGCCGGATGCGACCCCGGCGCGCGCCGCGTCGACTTCCGCGAGCACGATCCGCACGACCGACGGCAGCACGAGGCCTTGCCCGATGCCGATCGCCGCGATGCCTGCGTAAAAGCCCGGGCCGGGCGCATGATCGCCGGCCAGCGCGGCGGCGGTCGCGACACCGGCCGCGAGCATCGCGAAGCCGAGCGTGAGCACGCGATAGCCGCCGAACCGCGCGACGAGACGCGGCATCAGCAGCGGGCTCGCGAGGAAGCCGATGCCGAGCGGCAGGATCGCGAGCCCCGACGCGAGCGGCGACCAGTTCAGGCAGCCCTGCAGATAGATGCCGTAGCTCAGGAAGAACGCGCTCAGCATGTAGAACAGGAATGCGAGCGTGAGCCCGAGCGCGACGACCGGATTGCGCAGCAGGCGCACGTCGAGCAGCGGGTCGCGGCCGCCGGCGAGCCGGCGCGCTTCGACCGCCAGCAGCGCGCCGAGCATCGGCAGCGCACCGACGACGCACGCGATCATCCACAGCGGCCAGCCCGCCTCGCGTCCGTGCGTGAGCGGATAGACGAGCATCAGCAGGAACAGCGACAGCAGCACCGTGCCGGGCACGTCGATGCGCTGGCCGCGCGGCGGCCGGCTTTCCGGGATGAAGCGCCAGCTGCCGAGCAGCGCGAGGATGCCGATCGGCACGTTGACCAGGAAGATCGCGCGCCAGCCGAGCCCGAACGGATGCAGGTCGATCAGCGCGCCGCCGCCGAGCTGGCCGATCACGGCCGCGAGGCCGAACACGAAACCGTAGAAGCCCATCACGCGCACCTGCTCCTGCGGGCTGAACACGCTGCGGATCGTCGCGAGCACCTGCGGCGCGAGGATCGCGGCGAACAGGCCCTGCAGCACGCGGCCGCCGACCAGCACCGCGCCGCTGCCGGCGAGCCCGCACAGCGCCGACGCGACGACGAACCCGGCCATCCCGATCATGAACATCCGCTTGCGGCCGTACAGGTCGCCGAGACGCCCGCCGGTGATCTGCACGACCGCGTTCGCGCACGCGTAGGCCGACACGACGAGCTGCAGCTCGGCCGGCCGCGCGCCGATGCCGTCGCGGATGGCCGGCAGCGCGAGATTCACGATGAAGTAGTCGAGCGGCGGCAGAATGGCGCCGACCAGCAGGACCACGAGCGCCCAGCCGTGATGGCTGCGCGGCGGTGTCGCGGCAGCCGCGCCGGCCGGCGCGCAACGGGCGAGGGTGTTGTCGGTCATGAAAGGAAATCCGGAAGAATGGTGGCCGCAACGCATGCCGAATCCCGTGGAAACGGGTTCGGCGGGCCGTTGAACCGATATTCTGCGGACCGCCGATGAATCGGAAAAGCGGGAATTGGTGGTAGCATCCATCGGGTTATTCGATGGATGGAGGGGTGCGATGCGCGGTTTCGATCTGGATCAGTTACGCACGTTCGCGGCGGTGGCGGATGCGGGCAGCCTTACGGCGGCCGCGCCGCTGCTGCATCTGTCACAGTCGACGGTCAGCGAGCAGGTGCGCAAGCTCGAGTCGCGCGCCGGCGTGCCGCTGTTCGTGCGCAGCAAGCGCGGCGTCGAGCCGACGCCGGCCGGCGCGCGCCTGCTGCAGCATGCGCGGCGCATCGTCGCGCTGAACGAGGCCGCGTTCGACGAAGTGCGCGGACAGGCGATCAAGGGCGAATTGCGCGTCGCGATCACCGACTACTACCGGACGCATGAAGTCGCGGGCCTGCTCGCGCGGTTGCGGGAGTGCTACCCGCAACTGAGCCTGCACGTGAGCGCGATGAAGAGCGCGGAGATCGAAGCTGCCCATGCGCGCGGGCAGATCGATCTTGGCGTCGTGATGAACCTGTCGAGCGGCCCGTTCCGGCCCGCGTCGGCCGATACGCGCTGGATGCTGCGGCGCGAGCCGCTGTCGTGGGTCACGTCGCCCGCGCTCGCCGAGCAGTTGCCCGAGCCGTTGCCGCTCGTGCTGCTGCCGGACGACTGCATGATGCATCAGATCGCGGTGCGCTCGCTCGACGAGCAGCACGCGCCGTACGTGCTCGTGCACAGCGCGTCGGGCGTCGCGGGGCTGCAGTCGATGCTGGCGGCGGGGCTCGGCGTCGGCTGCCTGTGCGCGTCGGCGATCGGCGAGGGCCTCGTGCGGCTCGGCGCGAAATACCGGCTGCCGACGCTGCCCGACGCGGTGTTCTCGCTGACGCCGCCGATGCCGGGCGAGCGCGAGACGGTCACGCAGGCGCGCGAGGTGCTGTCGCGGCAGTTGCTGATGTAAAGCGTGAAGCACGCATGCGCGTCGGCGCAGCGGCACGTATTCGACGGGAGTCGGTACCGATGAAAATATCGAGAGATTTCGGGATCGTCGTTCGACGCGCGGCGCTGGTCGAGAAAGACGTCGACCTGTCCGCGCTCATGCGCGAATTCAATTTCGCCGACTGTTTCGACGAGTCGGACCGGCTGGTGTCGCTCGGCCCGTTCTTCGGCGGCGACGCCGTCGATGCGTGCATGAGGTCGCTCGAACGGCGCGGGCTGGTCTACTTCGACGATTTCTTCATCGTCGAGCAAACGTATCCCGGCTGGTGCGAGCTGGAAGCGTTCTGAACGTTGCGTAGCAGGGGGCGATACGCATGAACGACGAACTGAAAAGCGAGATGGCCGCGCGATTGGCGCACGCGCTCGAGCGGGTGATCGACGAGCGCTCGCTGATCCGTTTCCTGCGCGTGCTCGGCCATGACTGGCACAAGGAGCGCCAGCTCGAGGCCGACTTGCCGCCGGCGCCGTATGCGGCCGCCGCGCTCGGCTGGGAAAACCGCTCGATCGGCGAGTACCTGGAGGCGATGGTCGACTGGGCCGAGGCGTCCGAGGAGGGGCTGCGCTGCTACGACCTGCCCGACAACCCGTGGCGGCGCATGGCCGACATCCTGTTCGCCGGCAAGATCCACGAATAGCGCGCGCCGCGGCGATTCGCGCGTGCGGCGGGCGGGAACGGCCTAGTCGGCCGTCCCTTCGGCATACGCACGCAGCCCGTTCGCCAGCGCATCGAACACGGCCCGGCAACGCGGGCTCGTCCGCAGATCCTCGTGCATGACCATCCAGGTTTCCAGTTTCGTCGCGGGCCCGTCCGGCAGCACGCGCACGAGCCGCGCATCGCGCTGCGCGAGCCGGTTCTGGCAGAAGCCGATCCCGTAGCCCGCGCGAATCATCGCGAGCTGCGCGAGATTGCTGTCGGTGCGCAGCGCGAACGCATCGCGGTTCCACAGCGGCATCCCGCGCCCCGCCGCGCGGATGAACGGCGTGACCGTATCGAAGCCGATCAGCGCGTGATGGGCGAGTTCGTCCGTCGATGACGGCGTACCGTTGCGCGCCAGGTAGTCGTCGCGCGCATGCAGCCCGACTTCCAGCGCGCCGATGCGCCGCGCGACGAGCGCCTCCTGCGCGGGCGGCGCCATCCGCACCGCGATGTCGGCCTCGCGATTCAGGACGTCCTGGATGCGGTCGGTCGGCACCAGTTCGATCACGAGCCCCGGATGGTCGCGCCGCAACTGCGCGAGCATCGGCGGCAGCACCTCCACCGCGATCACGTCGCTGGCCGAGATCCGCACGGTGCCGCGCACGCCCGCGCCGTGGCTCGCGGCCGCGCGCTCGAACGCGGCCGCCGCGCTGCGCAGCGCCTCGGCATGGCCGCGCAGCGCCAGGGCCGCCTCGGTCGGCAGCAGCCCCGACGGCGAGCGCGTGAATAGCGTCTGGCCGAACGCGGCTTCGAGCGCCGCGACGTGGCGGCCGGCCGTCGGCTGCGTGATGCCGAGCGCGCGCGCCGCGCCCGACAGCGAGCCTTCCGTCAGCACGGCGAGGAAGGTGCGGTAGCGTTCCCAGTTCAGATCGATGGCCATGCATAAATGTATAGCCGATGCATCGGGTTAGGCAATTCCTTGTTAGGCTGCCTCGCGCCAGAATGGGTGCTGACAACGGTTCATTCACGGAGAACGGCAATGACGGCGAACGCAGGCGGGACGCAACGACAGGCACTCGTGCTCGGCGCGAGCGGAGGTATCGGCGGCGAGGTCGCGCGTCAGTTGCGCGATGCCGGCTGGCAGGTGCGCGCGCTCAAGCGCGGGCTCGACGCCGAGACGGTGGAGCGCGACGGGATCGCGTGGCTGCGCGGCGACGCGCTCGACCGCGAGGCGGTGGTTCGCGCGGCGCGCGGCTGCAGCGTGATCGTGCATGCGGTGAATCCGCCCGGCTACCGGAACTGGTCGACGCAGGTGCTGCCGATGCTCGACAACACGATCGCGGCGGCGACGCTGGCGCAGGCGACCGTCGTGCTGCCGGGGACGGTCTACAACTATGGCCCCGACGCGTTTCCGGTGCTGCGCGAAGAAGCGCCGCAGCATCCGGTGACGCGCAAGGGCGCGATCCGCGTCGAGATGGAGCGGCGGTTGCAGGCGGCGACCGCGCAGGGCGTCCGGACGATCATCGTGCGGGCCGGCGATTTCTTCGGGGCGCACGCGGGCAACAACTGGTTCGGGCAGGCGCTCGTCAAGGCCGGGCGGCCCGTCGCGGCCATCAGCGTGCCGGGCCGGCCGGGCGTCGGCCATCAATGGGCGTACCTGCCGGACGTCGCGCGCACGATGGTCGAGCTGCTCGAGCGGCGCGACACGCTGGCGCCGTTCGCGCGCTTCCACTTCGGCGGTCACTGGGACGCGGACGGCACGCAGATGGCGCAGGCCGTACGCCGCGTCGCGCAGCGGCACGGGATGCGCCCGACGGTGCGGCGTTTCCCGTGGTGGCTCGTGTGGGTCGCGGCGCCGTTCGTCACGACGATGCGCGAGATGCTCGAGATGCGCTATCTGTGGCGCGAGCCGCTCCGGATGGACAACGCGCGGGTGACGGCGGTGCTGGGCCGCGAGCCGGTGACGCCGCTCGATACGGCGGTGGAGGCGACGCTGGCCGCGCTGGGCTGCTTGCGATGACGGCGAGCGCTCAAGGCGGGTGACGGGGCCGCGTGCGGGTCATGTTCTTTATTGCCTGCGCACCCGCCACCGTCCTTTACGCGACAACCGGCAATACCTCGACCTCGTACCGGTGCCGCAGGCTGCGCCCGAGCACCGGATCGTGGAGTTCCATCTCGAACGCGTCACCGTCGCCCATCGCCGCGATCGCGCCGTGTACGGCGACCGTGCCGCCGAACATCGCGCAGCGCGCGGGCATCGTGCGCCGGTCGTCGAAGCGATGCCACAGCGCGGCGGGCGCAAGCAGCCCGCTGACCGCGCCGTGCTGATACGCGATGCGGCTGCCGCCGGGTTTGATCCACCACGAACGCATCTCGATCGCATCCCAATGATCGGCGACGTCCGCATGACGCCACGCCTCGCGGCCGAGTGGTTTCGCGCACACCTGTTTCGACACCGCGACGCCGTAGGCCTCGACTTCCCGATCCGTATGATCGGAGCCGACCGTCACCAGCGTGCCGACCGGGCTGTCGATCAGCACGCACTCGATCTCGCCGCCCGAGCGTGCGCCGAGCACGCCGATCGACGGCGCCTGCGTGAGCAGCGCGGACGACACGCGATAGAAACACGGCGTGGCCGACGGCGGCGCGACACCGAGCGCCGCGAGTTCGTCGATGTGCGCGCGGATCGCAGCCGGATCGCGGCCGGCCCAGCCGGCGATCACGACACGTTCGATCTCGACGTCGACCTGGGCGGGCGCGCCTTGCAGGGACATCACGTTGAACGACAGGGCTTGCATGCGGGTATCCGTTCGAAGTGCGAATGAGTGAAACGACCGGCGGGGATGTTCAATCCGCGAGCGGCCGGTGCGCGGTCTCGCGCGCGGCCAGCAGCGCGATCGACGTGACGACGAGCGCCGCGGTGACGTACAGCGATACGGCCGTCGTCGTGCCCGTCTGGCGGAACAGCGTGGCGATCACGAGCGGTGCGAAGCCGCCGCCGGCGATGCCGGCGAGCGTGTAGGCCAGCGACGAGCCCGCATAACGCACGCGGGTCGGGAACTGTTCGGTGACGAACGCGCCTTGCGGGCCGTACATCACCGCATGGATCACGAGGCCGATCGCGACCGCCGCGACGATCGCGCCCGGCCGCGCCGAATCGAGCATCGCGAAGAACACGAACGCCCACACGATCCCGGCGATCGCGCCGGCGAGGTATACCGGACGGCGTCCGAAGCGGTCCGACAGCGCGCCGAAGAACGGCACCGCGAGCGCGTTGCAGGCCGTGCCGATCATCACGGCCGTCAGCGCGACCGGGCGCGACAGGTGCAGCACGGTCGTCACGTAGGTCAACGTGAACACGACGATCAGCGCGTACAGCACGTCGGAGCCGATCCGCGAGCCGCCGGCGATCAGCAGGCGCCGCCAGTGACACTTCAGCACTTCGGCGACAGGCACGTCGGCGGTCGCGTGCGATTCGGCGAGCTGCTCGAACTGCGGCGTTTCGTCGACGCCGCGCCGCAGCCAGAAACCGAATACGACGAGCAGCGCGCTGGCCGCGAACGGCACGCGCCAGCCCCACGACAGGAAGGCGTCGGACGTGGTGGAGAGCGTCACGAGCGCGATGCAGCCGGTGCCGAGCAGCGTGCCGAACGACGGGCCGATCTGCGTCCACGACGCGGACAGTCCGCGCCGTTTCTGGTCGCCGTGCTCGACCGACAGCAGCACCGCGCCGGCCCATTCTCCGCCGAGCGCGACACCCTGCACGAAGCGCAGCGCGACGAGCAGGATCGGGCTCAGGATGCCGGCCTGCGCATAGGTCGGCAGCGCACCCATCAGCGCGGTCGTGACACCCATCAGCACGAGCGTGAGCATCAGCACCGCGCGGCGGCCGATGCGGTCGCCGAGGTTGCCGAACACGAAGCCGCCGAGCGGACGCGACACGTAGCCGACCGCATAGGTCGAGAACGCGAGGATCGTGCCGGCCAGCGGATCGACCGACGGAAAGAACAGGTGGTTGAAGACGAGCGCGGCGAGCGTGTTGTAGATCGTGAAGTCGTACCACTCGAGCGACGTGCCGATCATGCTCGCGGTCGCGAGTCGGCTGTTGCGGACGCGGCGGGGCGCGTGGGCGGCGGGCTGGGCGAGAGTGCTCATGGTGTCGGGCATGTCGTGAAGAAGGACGGGGGTGACGCGCGGGGACCGATGCGCGGGCCGCGTGTGGATCACGGACGGCGCGGCCGGTGGCGGCGTCGGCGTTCAGGCCGGCAACGCGGCGGCGGCTGGTTTTGCTTGGGCGTCGCGACTGGCGGCCGGCAGCGGCGCGGCGGCGCGCCACAGCAGGTCGAAGGTGCGCACGTCGTCGTGACCGGCGATCGCGGCGGCGACACGGCGCGTGGCCGCGGCATCGCTGCCCTCGATCAGCACGAGCGCGTCGGCGGCCGGACGCGCGGCCGCATCGGCGCCGATCGGCGCGGACAGGTCCGGCGCGGTGCGGAACAGCCGGGCCGCGTGGATGCCGGGTTCGTGCAGCGCCGCGTCGAAGCGCTCGCGCAGGTGCGGCACGTCGACGCGCTCCGGCGGCAGCACGAACAGCGCGAGATGCATGCCTTCGCCGTCGCCGGCCTCGATCGTCAGGTCGCCGACCCGCCGCTGCGTGCCCGTCATCCGTTCGAAGTTCGCGAGCGACCACGCGGTCTGCTGCGTGAACGCGCGCCGGTACGCGTCGCTATGGAATACGTCGAGCGTGTCCGTCACGTACAGCGCGAGGTACTTGCGCGGGCCGCCGTCGGTCGCGCGAAACCGCCGCGCATGCGTGAAGCCGGGAATCGCGACACGCTCCTGCATGTGCTCGCGGTCGTACCACGCGTTGAAATCGGCTTCGTGCGCGGGATCGATGTCCGTCCAGACGCAGAGCTGGCCGTGCGGAAGGGAAAGGCGGGACATGGCGGGTTCCTTGTGACGGGGTGTGTCAGGAACCGCAGTGTCCCGAAGACGGGCCGCACCCGTCCAACAAGAAAACAAATTCGCGGTGAACAGGTTTTCTTATGAGCGGCGCGGGCGGCGTTTCGCCGGGGGGGCGGGCGACGCGGATTGGGGCGTGCGTTTTGCTGACGCGGGTCGGGCTTTTTTCGCCGAGCGGGCGGGGGACTTGTCGACGATGTCGGTCTCGGCCTTTGCCGATGCGGCGGGCTTCGCATGACTGGAAGCCGCCGGCATCGCGCGCGCGACTTCGCTCGCCAGTTCCGCGATGCGCGCGGCGACCGGCAGCCCCTGCGTGCGATACGACGCGACGAGCGGCAGCGCGGGGAATTCGGGTTCGACGTCGAGCAGTTCGAGCGCGCCTTCCTGCAGTTCGCGCCCGATGATCGCAGGCGGCAGCGCGGCCACGCCGAAACCGTCGGCGACGAGCCGGATCATCGCGGCGACCGACGTGATGCAGTTGATGCTGGCCGGCCGCTCGACGGCCGCGAACAGCCGCTCGATCGTCGCGTGCGGGCCCGAGTGGCGCGAGAAGCTGATGATCGGGTAAGCGGCAAGCCGCGCGACGTCGAGCCGTTCGCCACCGAGCCCGAGACGCGGGCTCGCCGCCCAGCGCACCGGGAATTCGCACAGCGGCAGGTTCGTGAAGTCGGGGCCCGGCACCGGGTCGGTCTGCAGGATCAGGTCGACGCCGTCGGTGCTCAGCAGGCGGATCAGGTGCAGGGTCGTGTCGCTGGTGATCTCGACGTCGAGGCGCGGATAGCGCTCGCGCAATTGCGCCATCAGTGCCGGAAACCAGCTGTGGACGATCGACTCGATCACGCCGATCCGGATCAGCCCCGCGTCGCTCGCCGCGTCGATGTCGCGCCGCATCTCGCTGTCGAGCCGCACGATGCGTTCCGCGTACGCGAGCATGCGCCGCCCCGCGGGCGTGAGCGTCGCCGAGCGCGTGTTGCGGTCGAACAGCCGCACGTCGAACGCTTCTTCCAGCGACGCGATGCGGCTCGACACGGCCGCCTGCGTCGTGTGCAGTTTCTCGGCCGTGAGCCGGAAGTTCTCCAGCTTCGCGAGCCAGACGAAGGTTTCTAGAAACCGGATGTTCATGGAATTCCGATCGGTGAGGCAGGGCCGCGCAGGGGCGGCGGGATCGGTCGATGTTAGCGGATTTCCGGGGCGGGAAGCGCGCGCGGCGTGGTGCATGCGCCGGGCGAAGGGACGGGCGGTCGCGTGCCGGCGGGCGAGCGCGGCCGCCCGTCACGATGCGCGCGCGGGCGATGCGTCCCCGTGCAGCGAAGATGCGTGGTGCGGGCGGCGTATCCCCATGCATCAAAGCGTGTCGAATGCGAGGGTCGGCACGTCGACGACCGTTGCGCCGCCGTCGGCGACGAGCGTCGCGCCCGTTACGAACGACGCATCCGGTGATGCCAGGAATGCGCACACGGCCGCGATCTCGTCCGGATCGGCCGCGCGCCGCAGCGGCACGTCGGCGCTCACGCGGGAATACGCGCCGTCGAGCGTGTCGCCGTATGCGGACATCAGCGGTTCCATTTCCGCATCGGCCATCGGCGTGCGGACCCAGCCCGGGCACACAGCGTTCGCGCGCACGCCGTGCGGCCCGTAGTCGCGTGCCAGCGATCGCGCGAGCCCGAGCAGCGCATGCTTGCCGACCGTATAGCCGCATACGCCGGGCCCGGCCGCGAGCGCGGCGATCGACGCGACCAGCACGATGCTGCCGCGCTGCGCGATCAGGTCGGGCAGGCACGCGCGTGCGCTGACGAACGCGGTGTCGAGGTTCGCATGCAGCGCGTCGCGCCATTGCGCGTCGTCGGTTTCGTCCGCGCGGCCGAGACCGTGGCCGCCCGCGCACGCGACGAGCGCATCGACGGGGCCGAACCGCTCGGCGATCTCCGGCACGAAGCGGGCCCAGTCGGCCGTGCTCGCGGCGTCGCCGGCGAGCGCGAGGCCGCCCGTCTCGGCGGCGAGCGCGTCGAGCGGCGCGCGGCGCCGCCCGATCAGCACGACGTGATCGCCGCGGGCGGCGAAGCGGCGCGCGCACGCGGCGCCGATGCCGGTGCCGGCGCCGGTGATCACAATCGTGCGGGGTTGCGGGTGCGTCATGTCGTTCTCCGGAAGGGGGGGCGTTCCGGTCACTTTAGGCGGCACGGATGAACGCCGGTATCAGCCGAAAGGATGAACGTGAATGAGGGGCGATGGCCGGCGATGACGTAACGCCGCACGGCGAGGCGCCCGCGTTTCTGCCGTTCCGGATCCGGGGCGAGCGTGCATCCGCCCGCCGGGGGGGCGACTGATATTCGGACGCCTGACCAGTTCGGAATCCGGACGTCCCAAGGCGAATCGCCTACCCGAAGCAACCCGCTTCATCCGATGGGCGCCCCGCCTGGCTTGACCGGGGCGCGCCGACCGGCCGGATCCACCGAATGGCACGGTTGTTGCCTCCTTGCAGATGAGCCGACGCCCGGGATCGAACGATGACCCCGTTCGAACCGGAGCGCGGCTCATCACGACTTCAATCATTGGAGACATCACCATGGAAGGACTTTCGCAAGTCCAGGTCTTGGGCATCGACGCGGGCGGCACGATGACCGACACCTTCTTCGTGCGCGAGGACGGACGGTTTGTCGTCGGCAAGGCGCAAAGCAATCCGGAGGATGAATCACTCGCGATCTTCAACTCGTCGCAGGACGCGCTCGCGCATTGGCAACGCGACGTCGACGACGTCTATCCGGAACTGGTCACCTGCGTGTATTCCGGCACTGCGATGCTCAACCGCGTCGTGCAGCGCAAGGGGCTCGACGTCGGGTTGCTCGTCAACAAGGGCTTCGAGCACGTGCACCTGATGGGGCGGGCGATCCAGAGCTACCTCGGGTACGCGCTCGAAGAGCGCATCCACCTGAATACGCACCGCTACGACGAGCCGCTCGTGCCGTTGTCGCGAACCCGCGGCGTCACCGAGCGTACGGACGTCCAGGGCGAGATCGTGATTCCGCTGCGGGAAAACGAAGTGCGGCAGGCTACGCGGGAGCTCGTCGCCGCCGGTGCGAAAGCGATCGTCATCTGTTTTCTTCAGTCGCACAAGAACGCCGCGAGCGAGCGCCAGGCGCGGGACATCGTGCGCGACGAGCTGGCTGCGCGCGGCGTCGATCTCCCGGTGTTCGCATCGGTCGACTACTACCCGCAGCGCAAGGAAAGCCACCGGATGAACACGACGGTGCTCGAAGCGTATGCGGCCGAGCCGTCGCGGCAGACGCTCAGGAAAGTCAGCGACCGCTTCCGCAAGCACGGCGCGAAATTCGACCTGCGCGTGATGGCGACGCACGGCGGCACGATCAGCTGGAAAGCGAAGGAACTGGCGCGCACCATCGTGTCGGGGCCGATCGGCGGCGTGATCGGCTCGAAGCTCCTCGGCGAGGCGCTCGGCTACGACAACATCGCATGCTCGGACATCGGCGGCACGTCGTTCGACATGGCGCTCATCACGAAGGGCAAATTCGCGATCGCGTCCGACCCGGACATGGCACGCCTGGTGCTGTCGCTGCCGCTCGTCACGATGGATTCGGTCGGCGCGGGCGCCGGCAGCTTCGTGCGGCTCGATCCGTACAGCGGGGCCATCAAGCTCGGGCCGGACAGCGCCGGCTATCGCGTCGGCACGTGCTGGCCCGACAGCGGCCTGACGACGGTGTCCGTATCCGATTGCCATGTCGTGCTCGGCTACCTGAACCCGGACAACTTCCTCGGCGGCCAGATCAAGCTCGACGTGAATCGCGCCCGCGAGCACATTCGCGTGCAGATCGCCGAGCCGCTCGGACTCTCCGTGGAGGATGCGGCGGCCGGCGTGATCGAGCTGCTCGACCTGCAACTGCGCGAATACCTGCGCTCGAACGTCAGCGCGAAAGGGTACAACCCGACCGAATTCGTGTGCTTCTCGTATGGCGGCGCGGGGCCGGTTCATACCTATGGCTACACCGAGGGCCTCGGCTTCAAGGATGTCGTCGTGCCGGCGTGGGCGGCGGGCTTCTCGGCATTCGGCTGCGCGTGCGCGGATTTCGAGTATCGCTACGACAAGAGCGTCGATCTCGCGCTGCCGCAGCTCGCGTCCGACGCCGAGAAGGCGCAGGCCGCGCAGACGATCCAGAAAGCCTGGGCCGAACTGACCGCCAAGGTGATCGACGAGTTTCGCATCAACGGTTTCGGCGAGCGGGACGTGATATTGCGGCCGGGCTTCCGGATGCAGTACATGGGCCAGCTCAACGACCTCGAAATCGAATCGCCGATCGCGGGCGCGTCCGGTGCGGACGACTGGGACAAGATCGTGACGGCCTTCGAAGAGACCTACGGCCGCGTGTACGCGAGCTCCGCGCGCTCGCCGGAGCTGGGTTTCTCGGTCACGGGCGCGATCATGCGCGGCATGGTCGTCACGCAGAAGCCGGTATTGCCGGAAGACGCCATTGCCGGCCCCACGCCGCCGGCGGACGCGCGTATCGGCACGCGGCGTCTGTATCGGCACAAGCAGTGGCATGACGCGGTGATCTGGCGAATGGAGTCGCTCAAGCCGGGCAACGAGATCGCGGGGCCCGCGATCATCGAATCCGACGCGACGACGTTCGTCGTCCCGAAGGGCTTCGCCACCACGCTCGACAAGCACCGCCTCTTCCATCTCAGCGAAGTCAAGTAAGGAGACATGCGATGAACATGATGTCCAGCCAGGAAGTCGGCTTCGCCGATCTGCTGAAGAACGGCCAGACGCTCAAGCAGTTTCGCGACGGCATTCTCGAGCGCACCTCGCAAACCGGCCATTACAACGGCCTCGAACGGCTCGAGCTGCGCGAGCGCGATCCGATCCGCTACGAGAAGATCTTCTCGAAGCTGCGCGGCGGCCTCGTGCATGCGCGCGAAACGGCCAAGAAGATTGCCGCGAGCCCGATCGTCGAGCAGGAAGGGGAGCTGTGCTTCACGCTCTACAACGCGGCGGGCGATTGCGTGCTCACGTCGACCGGAATCATCATCCACGTCGGCACGATGGGCGCGGCGATCAAGTACATGATCGAAAACAACTGGGAAGCCAATCCGGGCATTCAGCCCGGCGACATGTTCACCAACAACGACTGCTCGATCGGCAACGTCCACCCGTGCGACATCGCAACGATCGTGCCGATTTTCGCGCACGGCAAGCTGGTCGGGTGGGTTGGCGGCGTCACGCACGTGATCGATACCGGTGCGGTGACGCCGGGCTCGATGTCGACGGGCCAGGTGCAGCGTTTCGGCGACGGCTACATGATTACGTGCCGTAAGACAGGGGTGAACGACACGCCGCTGCGCGACTGGCTGCACGAGAGCCAGCGCTCGGTTCGCACGCCGAAGTACTGGATTCTCGACGAGCGCACGCGCATCGCCGGCTGCCACATGATCCGTGATCTGATCGAGGAAGTGATCGACGAGGAGGGCCTCGACGCCTACGAGAAATTCGGCTTCGAGGTGATCGAGGAAGGACGGCGCGGGTTGCAGACGCGCCTCAAGGCGATGACGCTGCCGGGCAAGTATCGCAAGGTCGCGTTCGTCGACGTGCCGTACGACCATCCGGACGTGCAGACGTCGTCGGCGTTTGCGAAGCTCGACTCGATCATGCATTCGCCGGTCGAGATGGAGATCCGCAAGGACGGCTCGTGGCGTCTCGATTTCGAAGGCGCGAGCCGCTGGGGCTGGCACTCGTACAACGCGCACCAGGTCGCGTTCACGAGCGGCATCTGGGTGATGATGACGCAGACGCTGGTGCCGACGCAGCGCATCAACGACGGCGCGTATTTCGGCACCGAATTCCACCTGCCCAAGGGCGCGTGGATGAACCCGGACGACCGCCGCACCGGACACGCTTACGCGTGGCACTTCCTGGTGTCGGGCTGGAGCGCGATGTGGCGCGCCCTGTCGCAGGCGTACTTCAGCCGCGGCTATCTCGAGGAAGTCAACGCGGGGAACGCCAACACGTCGAACTGGCTGCAGGGCGGCGGGATCAACCAGGACGGCGACATCCATGCGGTGAACAGCTTCGAGGCGTCGTCGTGCGGCACCGGCGCGTGCGCGATCAAGGACGGTCTGAATCACGCGGCCGCGATCTGGAACCCCGAAGGCGACATGGGCGACATCGAGATCTGGGAGATGGCCGAGCCGCTGCTGTACCTCGGCCGCAACGTGAAGTCGAATTCGGGCGGCTACGGCAAGTACCGCGGCGGTTGCGGATTCGAGACGCTGCGCATGGTCTGGAAGGCGCAGGACTGGACGATGTTCTTCATGGGCAACGGCTACATGAACAGCGACTGGGGCCTGATGGGCGGCTACCCGCCCGCCACCGGCTATCGCTTCGAAGCGCATCGCACGGGCATCGAGGAGCGCATCGCGCTCGGCGAGAGCCTGCCGCTCGGCGGCGATACGAATCCGGACCTGCCGGATTACGAAAACCACCTGAACGCCGGCGCGATCGTCAAGCGCGACCAGCAATGCATGACCACGGAGGACTGCTACAGCAACTACGATCTCTACCTGAACTATCTGCGCGGCGGCCCCGGCTTCGGCGATCCGCTCGACCGCGAGATCGACGCGATCGAACGCGATCTCAACAACGCGGTGCTGCTGCCCGAATACGCGCAGAAGGTCTATGGGGCGGTCGCGACGCGGGATGCCAACGGCATCTGGACGGTCGATCCGCAAGCGACCGCGCTGCGGCGCATCGAGATCCGCAACGCGCGGCTCGCGCGCTCGCAACCGACCCGCGAATGGATGAAGGGCGAGCGCGAGCGGATCCTGCTCAAGCATGCATCGACGCAGGTCCGGCACATGTTCGCGACGAGCTTCGGCCTGTCGACGAAATTCGAGCAGCAGTTCCGCGCGTTCTGGGAGTTGCCGGACACGTGGACGCTCACCGAGGACGAGCTCGACGTGCCGACCTACGGCTCGAAATTCCGCATGGACCTGTCGAAGATGCCCGACGTCAATACGGTGGTGCTGGTCGAGGAGTGAGCCGGACCCTGCGCACTATCACCCACATGGAGGACTGGAGATGTCTACCTACACCAAGGAACAGATCAGGAACATGGTCGACGGCAAGCTCGACTGGGACACCACGTTGCGCATGCTGTCGATGCCGAAGGACGGCGAGCGCTTCCGGATGTACGTCGATGCGCTGCAGCAGAAGCTCGGCTGGAAGGACCGCATCGTGTTGCCGCTCGGCCCGCACCTGTACATCGTGCAGCAATGGGCGACGAAGCACTGGGTCACGCAATGCGACTGCGGCCATGTGTTCTGCGATTACCGCGACAACTGGAAACTGCACGCGAACATCTTCGTGCGCGAATCCGAAGAGGCGATGGACGAGGTCTACCCACGCTTGATGGCGCCCGATACGCAATGGCAGGTCTATCGCGAATACTACTGCCCGACCTGCGGCGCGATGCACGACGTCGAGGCGCCTACGCCGTGGTACCCGGTCATTCACGACTTCGAACCCGACATCGATGCGTTCTACGCGGAATGGGTGAAGCTGCCGGTTCCGGAGCGCGTGCAATGATCTGACGTTTGACGCTGTCCGCGGGCTCGGCGTTCGCCGGCCTCGCCTCGGCTTCATGCGCGGAAAGCGTTCGATTTCCGGCCGTTCGATTTTCGAACGGCCGGTTTCTTTTCGGCCACCGGTTCTCGACGGCGTGCCGCGCCGCGCGACGACGCGCGGGCGACCGCTTGCTGGCGCGCGCATTGCTTGCAGTGATTGGTGTCCGGACGGACGTCGAGGCGCCGGGACGGAGTACGATAGTCGCTACGCTCGCCGCCGGCTGCGGTCGGGCGCCCCACAAAGTCGACAAAATGGCCGCTGAGACGGCCGTGCGGTTGGTGCCGTCACGACACCGCCAGGAGACAGACATGCAACAGAGAGGCACGCCGATGGACTGGTTTCCCAGTCCACGCCATGACGCGAGCATCATGGCCGCATGGGAGCATCTGGTGACAGGCAGCGAGTGGCGTTCGCCCGACGTACGCGGCGTGGTCGACGATTCGTGGCAGCGCTGTCTCGTCAGTCGCGTCGATCCCGGCGTCGACCGCGCGCCGCCGCCGCTCGATGAAGACGGGCTCGTGCAGTGGCGCACGTCGAACCGTCGCCTCGTCGATGCCAGTCTGCCGCTGATGCAGCACACCCGGGATTTTCTTTCGCAGACGGGTACGGTGATGCTGCTGGCCGATCCGAGCGGGATGATCCTCCAGCAGGAGGGCGACATGCGGATCGTCGAGCCTGCGCGCGAGGTCGGCCTCATTCCGGGCTGCGAGTGGACCGAGCTGAATTGCGGCACCAATGCGATCGGCACCGCGCTCGCGCTCAGGCAGCCGGTCCAGATCCATGGCGCGGAGCACTTCTGCGCGGGCATCAAGCGCTGGACCTGCTCGGCGACCGTCATCCAGGATCCGCGCGACGGGCACGTATTGGGCGTGATCGACATTTCGGGGCTCGCGCAGACCTACAACCCATACAGCCTTGCGCTCGCGGTATCGCTTGCGGGCCGCATCGAAAGCCGGCTCGCGAAGGAGGGCATGGCGCGCCGTCTGAGCCTGCTCGACCGCTGCGCGTCACGCTTCGGTGCGTCTTCCTCCGATGCGGTGATCGTCGTCGACGAACGCGGCCGACTCGTCAAGGCCAACGCGCAGGTCGTTCCGGTGTTGCGCCGGCTCGGATTCGATATCCGGTGCGACGCGGCGTTCGCGCTGCCCGAACTCGAGCACTACGCGGGCGACGGCCGCCTGTCGGCGAGTGCGCCGGCATGGCTGTCGCGCAGCCACATCGAAACCGTGCGTGACGGTGCGGACGTGCTCGGCTACATGATCGTGACGCCGGGCATCACGAATCCCCGCGGCGCCGTTCCGATCGCGCGCGGACGGGAACGGCACGGCGGTGAGCCGCGAGGGTTCGAGCGTATCGTCGGCGACAGCGCCGCATTGCGGGCGGCCGTGAATCGTGCGCGCCAGCTCGCGCCGTCCAGGGTGCCGGTGCTGCTGCTCGGCGAAACCGGCGTCGGCAAGGAACTGTTCGCGCAGGGTATCCACCAGGCGAGCGATCGCGCCGACGGTCCGTTCGTTGCGCTCAACTGCGGCGGGTTGTCGAGAGACCTCCTGGCCAGCGAGTTGTTCGGCTACGCGGAAGGCGCATTTACCGGCGCACGCAAGTCCGGTGCGGCGGGCAAGATCGAAGCGGCCGATGGCGGCACGCTGTTTCTCGACGAGATCGGGGAAATGCCGCTCGATATCCAGCCGCACCTGCTGCGCGTGCTGGAGGAGAGCGAAATCTATCGCCTGGGCGAGAACACGCCGCGCAGGGTGAATTTCCGGCTGGTCGCGGCGACGCACCGGGATCTGAAGGACGCCGTCGCGAAAGGCCGGTTCCGGATGGATCTGTACTACCGGATCGCGGTCACGACCGTGTCGATTCCGAACTTGCGCGAGCGCGGCGAGGACCTGCCGGCGCTGATTGCGCATTGGCTCGGGCATCTGTGCGACTCGTATGGCCTCTCCCCGAGGTCGTTCGACGACGATGCGTATGCACGCCTGTTGCGCTATCCGTGGCCCGGCAATGTGCGCGAACTGCGGAACGCGATCGAGGGGGCGCTGCTGCTGTCGGACAGCCCGGTGATAAAGGCCGACAAGTTGCCTGCCGAGATCGGCGCGGGGGCGCCGATCGATGCATGCGCCGCGCGGGCCGTCGACGCGCTCGCGCCGGATGCGGGCGACTCGTTGAAGATGGCCGAGGCGGAATCGATCCGTCGCGCGCTTGCGCGTCATGCCGGCAATCTGACGAAGGCAGCGAGTCAACTCGGCATCGCGAAGAGCACGCTCTATGAAAAGATCCGCAAGTACCGCTTGCTCGAAGCAGTGAGCGACGTTCGTCGAGGTCACGCGAAGTAAGTCGCGGCAGGCCTGGCCGGGCGGCAGACGGGCAAGCCTGGTTCTTCCGCCGGTCATCTCGTCCTCCCGGGCCGCACGCGCCGTCATTTTGCAAAGAATGACGATGTCGCCGGTCCGGTCGCTCTATGCTCCTTATTTTGCGATAAGACGCCAAGGTCGGCAAAATGGCGCGTGCGCCAGCCTGTCGTCCGGGTGCCGCGTGCGTCGTGTAACGGCGGGGCGGCGCGGTACTGCATGGTGCCGCGCCACTGACCGGGCGGTGCCGCCGTGCGATGGCGCGCCGGACGCTGCACGTCGCAACGGGAATCAATCGTCTGCCGGGGGCTGTCCGGTCAGCACAACGACAAGGAAGGGAGGGGCCGGCAATGAGGCTGGACGACGAAAGAGAAAGCGTGAACGTCGAGGATCGACGCGGTGGCGGCGGGTTCGGCGGCGGGCGTGCGACGATCGGCATCGGCACGATCGTGGTCGCGCTGGCCGCATCGTATTTCTTCGGGATCGACCCGCGCGTCGTGCTCGAAGGCGCATCGGCGCTGCAGGGCCGCCAGCAGCAGGCGCAGCCCGCGCCCACGCAGCACCAGGGCGCGCCGGCGAACGATCCCGGCGCGGTATTTACGCGCAAGGTGCTCGGCAATATCGAGCGCACGTGGACGGGCGTCTTCAACACCCAGTTGCATGGGCAGTACGAGGCGCCGAAGCTCGTGATGTTCACGAACTCGACGCCGACCGCGTGCGGCACCGGCCAGACCGCGATGGGGCCGTTCTACTGTCCGGGCGATCGCAACGTGTACATCGATCTCGGCTTCTACGACGAACTGCGCAAGCGCTTCGGCGCGGGCGGCGATTTCGCGCAGGCCTACGTGATCGCGCATGAAGTCGGCCATCACGTGCAGAACCTGCTCGGCATTTCCGACAAGGTCGATGCCGCGCGCCGCCGTTCGAGCGAAGCGCGCTCGAACGCGCTGTCGGTGCGGATGGAGCTGCAGGCCGACTGCTTCGCCGGCGTGTGGGCGAACAACGCGCAGCGCGCGAACCAGCGGCTGATGGAGCCCGGCGATTTCGAACAGGGGCTGAAGGCGGCGGCTGCGATCGGCGACGATCGGCTGCAGCAGCAAGGCCAGGGCTATGTCGTACCGGAGAGCTTCACGCACGGCACCAGCGAGCAGCGCGTGTACTGGCTGCGGCGCGGGATGGAGTCGGGTGAAGTAAGCGCCTGCGACACGTTCGCCGCGAACGCGCACTGACGCGGACCCTGACTGACAGGATGCGGCGCACACGCTGCCGCGCCGCCGTTTCGCGGCTGCGCGTGCGGCCGCTCCGCAGGTTTCGCTGATCATTCCGATCGTGCCCGATCGGCGCGCGCGATGTCTCGCGCCACCCTCGACGTCCATTCTCGACTGCACGGCTTGCGGCGCATGCCTACGCGACGCGGATTCTGTCGTCGGGTCGCCGTCGGCGCGTGCGACGACTCGCGTCACCCTCGACAGCCATCATCGTCCGAACGGCTCGCGGCGCAAGACTTCCCGTCGCAGGCTCCGTTGTCGCGACATGGCCGGCGGCCCCGTCATCCGTCACCCACGGACGAATTGCCGATTTGTGCTCACCGGCCCATTTCGGCGCGGGTAGGCTGGCCCGATCTTCGACGCGTTCGGCCGCCGGCCGCTCCCATCATGCCGACCTCATCCGTTTCCGCCGACCACGAAGCCGCCGACTGGCAGCGCGCGCTACGCGCGTGCGTCGATGCGTTCGACGCGTTTGCGAGCCCGTCCGCGACCGTGTTCTACCGGCTCGACCTGAGCGGCGAGCCGGCCGATTTCGAGCTGTTCGGGATGCCGGAGGCGATGCATCGCACCTACATCGCGCGCTACCGGATGCTCGACCCGCTGCACCCGTCGCGCTGCGCGGCAGGTGAACGTGCGGTCGTGACGCTCGCGTCCCAATTGCCTGACGAAAGACGCGATGCGTCCGCGTACTGGACCCGTTTCCTGCGACGGCACGATGTGGCCGACGTCGTCGAGATCTGGCTGCGCGACGACGCGGGCCGCACGGTCGGCGCGTTTTCGCTGCTGCGCTTCGGGACGGGCGACGCGGACGGCAACCGCACGGCGGGCCGGTTCGCATCAGGCGAGATCGACGCGCTGGCACGGCTGCAGCCGGTCGCCGAAGCCGCGCTGGCCCCGCTGCTGCGCGCGCGGCGCGGGATTCACCGGATCGGCTGCGAGGAGCGGTTGACTTACCGCGAGGAGCAGATCGCCCGACTCGTACGCGACGGCCGCTCGAACAAGGAAATCGCACGCGATCTCGCGCTCGGCCAGCCGACCATCAAGACACATCTGATGCGCATGTACCGGAAGCTCGGCGTGTCGAACCGCACCGAGCTGGTCGGCGCGTTGTTCCTGTAGCTTTTCCGCATCCGCATCCGCATCCGCATCCGCATCCGCATCCGCATCCGCATCCGCATCCGTACCCACGTCCGCGTCCGCATCCACGTCGCACCGATCGCATCGCACCGCGCCATCGATCCGACGATAACGCGACGCTCGCACCCCGCCATCCCACGTTCCCGAGTCACCCGCGTTCCGGTCCCGCACGCGCTTGCCAATTTGCGCTCACCGGGCGCGATCCCGCGTCGATACAGTGGTTCGACACCCGCATGCCGAAGCGCACGCGGCCCAGTCATGACAATCATCGAGACGCCCATGAGCACCACGAACTTCGTCGCGGTCAGCGACACCGTGCGCACCTTCGTCGCACGCGACTTCGGCCTTTTCATCGACGGCGCCATGCAGCGCGCGCACTCGCCCGCGCGGCTCGACGTGTACGACCCGGCGATGGGCGAGCGGCTTGCGACGGTCGCCGATGCCGACGCGCACGACGTCGACCGCGCGGTCGCGAGCGCGAAGCGGGCATTCGACACCCGCGTGTGGAGCGGGCTGCGCCCGGCGGACCGCGAGCGCATCCTGCTGAAGCTCGCCGACCTGATCGAGGCCGACGCCGAAACGCTCGCGCAGCTCGAAACGCTGAACCAGGGCAAGTCGATCCATGTGTCGCGCGCGATCGAGGTCGGCGCGAGCGTCGAATACGTGCGCTACATGGCCGGCTGGGCGACCAAGATCACCGGCCAGACGCTCGACGTGTCGATCCCGTTCCCGCCCGGCGCCCGCTATACGGCCTATACGCGCAAGGAGCCGGTCGGCGTGGTCGCGGCGATCGTGCCGTGGAATTTCCCGCTGATGATCGCGGTGTGGAAGCTGATTCCGGCGCTCGCGGCCGGCTGCACGATCGTGCTGAAGCCGTCGCCGGAAACGCCGCTCACCGCGCTGCGTCTCGCCGAACTCGCCCTCGACGCCGGCGTGCCGCCCGGCGTGTTCAACGTCGTCACCGGCGGCCGCACGTGCGGCGCCGCGTTGTCGAGCCATCCGTCGATCGCGAAGATCTCGTTCACGGGTTCGACCGCGACCGGCAAGCTGGTCGGCGCGGCTGCCGTGCAGAACATGACGCGCTTCTCGCTCGAACTCGGCGGCAAGAACCCGATCGTGATGCTCGACGACGTCGACGTCGCGCAGGCGCTCGACGGCGTCGCCGCCGGCGCGTTCTTCAACCAGGGGCAGGTGTGCGCGGCCGCGTCGCGCATTTACGTCCATCGCAGCAAATTCGCGCAGCTGGCGGACGGCCTCGCGGGCGCCGCGCAGTCGATGAAGCTCGGCGCGGGCCTCGATACCACCGCGCAGATCAACCCGCTGGTGTCCGCGCACCATCGCGACAAGGTCGTCCAGCACATCGAAGGCGCGCGCCGCGCGGGCCTCACGTTCCTCGCGGGTGGCACGCCCGCCGACGACCTGCCCGGCTACTACGTGAAGCCGGCCGTGATCGCCGATCCGCATCCGGACAGCGCGATCGTGCGCGACGAAGTGTTCGGCCCGGTGATCGTCGTCGTGCCGTTCGACGATGCGGCCGACGCCGTGCGACTCGCGAACGCGTCGCCGTACGGCCTCGCCGCGAGCATCTGGAGCAACGACCTGAAGCGCGTGATGAACCTCGTGCCGCAGATCGAGGCCGGCACCGTGTGGGTGAACTGTCACATTCCGCTCGACCCGTCGATGCCGTTCGGCGGCTACAAGCAATCGGGCATCGGCCGCGAGTTCGGCCAGTACGCGATCGAAGGCTTCACCGAAACCAAATCCGTCTGCATTGCGCACTGACGCGCGGCGCCTGCTCCGAACACCACGAACCCCGCGAACAACCCGAAAACCTCGAACCCCGACCCCGGACGGTCGAGGTTCAAACGATCCGAAAGTGGAGATTGCAATGAGCTACAACGAAGCGAAATTCTGGCACCCGATGCTGCACCCGAACGAAATGAAACAGCGCAAGCCGATCCGCATCGTGCGCGGCGACGGCTGCTACGTGTTCGACGAAACCGGCAAGCAGCTGGTCGACGGCGTCGCGGGCCTGTGGAACATGAACGTCGGGCACAACCGCCAGGAAGTGAAGGATGCGATCGTGCGCCAGCTCGACGAACTCGAATACTTCCAGCTGTTCGACGGCATCTCGCATCCGCGCGCGGAAGAGTTGTCGAAGAAGCTGATCGACATGATGGAGCCGGAAGGGATGCGCCGCGTGCTGTACAGCTCGGGCGGCTCGGACTCGATCGAGACCGCGCTGAAGATCGCGCGCCAGTACTGGAAGGTTCGCGGCCAGGCCGACCGCACCAAGTTCATCTCGCTGAAGCAGGGCTATCACGGCACGCACTTCGGCGGCGCGTCGGTGAACGGCAACACGGTGTTCCGCCGCAATTACGAGCCGAACCTGCCGGGCTGTTTCCACGTCGAGACGCCGTGGCTGTACCGCAACCCGTTCACGCAGGATCCGGAGGAACTCGGCCGGATCTGCGCGGAAATGCTGGAGCGCGAGATCCAGTTCCAGAGCCCCGACACGGTCGCCGCGTTCATTGCCGAGCCGGTGCAGGGCGCGGGCGGCGTGATCGTGCCGCCGGCCAACTACTGGCCGCTCGTGCGCGAGGTGTGCGACCGCTACGGCGTGCTGCTGATCGCCGACGAAGTCGTGACCGGCTTCGGCCGCAGCGGCAGCCTGTTCGGCAGCCGCGGCTGGGGCGTGCGCCCGGACATCATGTGCCTCGCGAAAGGGATCTCGTCCGGCTACGTGCCGCTCGGCGCGACGGCCGTGAACGCGCGGATCGAGGACGCGTTCGCCGCGAACGCGGACTTCGGCGGCGCGATCATGCACGGCTACACGTACGCAGGGCACCCGGTCGCCTGCGCGGCCGCGATCGCGAGCCTCGACATCGTCGTGAAGGAAGACCTGCCGGCGAACGCGGCGAAGCAGGGCGCGTATCTGCTCGAAGCGCTGCAGTCGTTCCCGGAACGCTTCGCGGCGGTCGGCGAGGTGCGCGGCAAGGGGCTGATGCTCGCGCTCGATCTCGTCGCGAACAAGCAGACCCGCGAGCCGATCGACCCGCTGTCCGGCTATGCGAACGCGGTCGCGGAAGTGGCGCGCGAGCACGGCGTGCTGGTGCGGCCGGTCGGCACGAAGATCATCCTGTCGCCGCCGCTCGTGATCCAGCGCGAGCAGCTCGACCGGATCGTCGACGCGCTCGCGGCGGGCTTCGAGGCCGTGCCGTTCGCATGAGGCGGTGACACGGGAAGCGCATGACGCCGAACCGGCGGTGGAGGGCGGGATAACCCGTTCGCCACCGCCGGTTTGCCGATTTGCGCTATGACCGGATTATTTTGCCTGCGTATTTTTTCGACATCGGATCAGGTTTGGATCGACAGGGGCCCGGGTGCCGGCGCTTGAGCGCCGCCCCGGGCCGATCGCGAAGCATGGCTCGGAGCGGGCGCCGCAGCGCCGGTTCCGGCCCGAAAAGGGAAGGAGACGAAGATGTCGGGATGGTCTGGAATGACCGGCGCAGCGGGCGACACGCCCGCCGGTGCGTCGGCTGAAGCGGGCGGCGGCACGGTGCTGAAGGCCGGTGCGGTCGGGTTTCCGACCGCGCTGGCGAGCGCCGTCGGCCTCATCATGGCGAGCCCGGTGATTCTCACCGCGACCTCGGGCTTCGGGATGGGCGGCTGGGCGTTCGCGGTCGCGATGATCATCGCGTTCGTGATGATGCAGGCGCAGGCCACGACGTTCTCCGAAGCCGCCGCGATGCTGCCGACGGCCGGCTCGGTTTACGATTACCTGTCATGCGGGCTCGGCCGCTTCTGGGCGATCACCGGCACGATTTCCGCGTATTTCCTCGTGCACGTGTTCGCCGGCACGGCGGAGACGATCCTGAGCGGCATCATGGCGCTCGTGAACTTCGAATCGCTGAACGCCGCGCTCGAGAAGCACAACAGCTCGTGGCTCGTCGGCGTCGGCCTCGTGGTCACGTTCGCGATCACCAACATCATCGGCATCAAGGTGTTCAGCAAGCTCGAGATCGTGCTGACGGCCGGCATGTGGCTGTCGCTGATGATCTTCGGCATCCTCGGCCTCGCGGCCGCGCCGGCCGTGCATCTCGACGGCTGGTTCGGCGGCTCGGAAGTCGGCACGTCGGTGCCGGCCGTGCTGTCGCTGGTCGGGATGGCGATGTTCATGTTCGTCGGCTGCGAGTTCGTCACGCCGCTCGCGCCGGAAATGAAGGCGCCGGGCCGCACGATTCCTCGCGCGATGGCGCTCGGCCTCGTCGGCGTCGCGATCTGCATGTTCCTGTACGGTGCGGCGATCCGCCGCCAGGTCGCGAATGTGCCGGTGAGCCCGGACGGCCTCACGCACCTGCTCGACACGCCGGGCGCGATCCCCGCGTTCGCGCTGCAGGTGCTCGGGCCCTTCGGCCGCATCTGGTTCGGCATCGCGTTCCTGTGCGCGGGCGCCGCGACGATCAACACGCTGATGGCCGGGCTGCCGCGCATCCTGTACGGGATGGCGATCGACGGCGCGCTGCCGCGCTGTTTCGCGTATCTGCATCCGCGCTTCAAGACGCCGGTGGTCGGCATCGTCGCGTCGGCGATCGTGCCGATCTTCCATGCGTGGCTGATCAACGGCAACCTCGACAGCATCCTGCACCTCGTGCTCGCCGCGACCTGCGCATGGGGCACGGCGTACCTGCTCGTCACCGCGTCGGTCGTGATGCTGCGCATCCGCCGCCCGGACCTGCCGCGCCCGTACCGTTCGCCGCTGTTCCCGCTGCCGCAGATCGTGTCGAGCGTCGGCATCGTGCTCGCGATCTGGTACATCACGCCGCCCGGCATGAATGCGCGCGACATCTACGTGCCGTTCGGCGCGATGCTCGGGCTCACCGCGCTGTACGCGCTGTTCTGGACGCTCGTCGTGCAGCGCCGGCATCCGTTCAGGCCGGTGCCGGTCGAGGAAGTGCTGCGCAACGAGCACGTCGCCTCGTGAGGGCCGCGCTCGCCCGCTGGCGCGCGGCGCCCGACGCACCGCCGCCCGGCCACCGGCCCGGCGCGATCGCCGCGCGCGTGCTCGCCGACCTCGGTGCGGTGCGCGACGCGAACGGCGGCGCTGCCGAAACGCTGGCCCGGCTGCCGAACGGCGTGCGCGTGAGCATCGAAGAGCGCGTCGACCGGCAGTTCCTGATGCATACGGTCAGCGTGCAGGTGTCGATCAGCGCGGACGGCCCGGCCGCGCAGGGCCTTGCACGCGTGCTGCAGACCGGCTGGCTGCGGCGCACCGGCATCGCGGCGGCGCCCGAGCCGGGAGGCGACCCCGGATTCGCGCGGACGGTGGCCGCACTCGCCGCGCAGCCGTCGCTCGCCGACGCGTTGCGCCCGTTGCACCTGACCGACTGCACGATCGCCGCGCGCGACGGCCGCTGGACGCTCGCCGTCGTGCCGTTCGGCGGCAGCGAGGTCGTGAACCGGATGCCGTCGTTTCGCCGCTACGTGCGCGTGACCAGCGAGCAGGCCGCCGCGCTGTCGGCGGCCTGTCTTGCATTCGAAACTGCACTACGCGGAATTTTGCGGGGGTAAGCTGTGGCGCTGCGTGCCGTGCGGCCGCAGCGTGGAATCAGGGTTTTACCGGAGATGCCGATGCTGTTCCAGTCACGCTCACACGAAGACGTGCATGACCACGGGCTCGCGATCGCGGGTTGGCATCAGGTCTACCGCCAGATGACGCCGGGCCGCTTCAGGGGCACCGTCACGCAGGTGCTGTACGACGACTTCCATTTCTTCCGCGAGACGACCAACCGGCGTGTCGCGCAAACCGGCCTCGCACCGGCCGGGCGCACGTCGCTCGCGGTGCCGCTGTCGGTGCCGCTCGCCGGCACGTTCCAGAGCCAGCCGGTCGACGGCTATGCGCTGCTCGCGCTGCGCGCCGGCGAGGATTTCGAATTCCATACGCCGGAAGGGATGGGACTGGTCGGGATCAGCGCGGCGTCGGACATGGTCGACGAGCTCTGTGAGGCCGAATTCGGTGCGGCCGGCGCGCGCAAGCTGCGGCACGTCACGCGGCTGTCGGACGCGCAAGGCGTCGCGCTCGGCGCGCGGCTGTCGTCGCTGATCGATGACGCGCAGCGCAACCCCGGCTGCCTCGAATACGCGGCCACCCGCAAGATGTTCCGCGACACGATGCTCGGCATGTTCCTCGATGCGCTCGAGCAGGGCATCGGCGTCGAGCGCCGCGACATCACGCACGCCACCTACAGCGATATCGTCAGCCGTTGCGAGAAACACCTGCGCGACCGGCCCGAGGAACCCGTCACCGTGCTCGAGCTGTGCCGCGCGCTGCGCTGCAGCCGCCGCACGCTGCAGACGAGCTTCCAGCGCGTCGCCGACGTCACGCCCGTCGGCTATCTGCGCACGATCCGGCTGAACGCGGTGCGGCGCCTGCTGCGCACGACGTCCGCGCATCAGCTCGGCGTCGGCGAGGCCGCAGCAAGCTGGGGCTTCACGCATCTCGGCTATTTCGCGCGCGAGTATCGCGACCTGTTCGGCGAGCTGCCGTCGCAAACCTTGCGCCCCGAATGACGTCTTCGCATCGCGACGGTGCCGCCGGGCGCCGCCGCGTGTCGCCCGTTCCGTTCGTTTCACCATTTGCTGATTTGGGATAGGGGTCCCGAATTTTCGCTGGATAGAGTCCTGTCACCGATATCGACAACACCGTCGGTTCGCGCTGCGAATCGATGACAACAGAGGGACGGGACATGAAGATCAGACGAAGACTGGCCGCGGCCGCGGCCACGCTGGGTTGCATGCACGCGCACGCGCAGACCTCCGGCAGCGTGACGCTGTACGGCACCGTGGACACCGGCATCATCTATTCGACGAACCAGCAGTTCACGCGCGCCGACGGCAGCACGGGCGGCGGCCATGCATGGCAGATGGGCGGCGGCAACCTCGTGCCGTCCCGCTTCGGATTCCAGGGTGCCGAGCCGCTCGGCGGCGGGCTCGACGCGGTGTTTTCGCTCGAGCAGCAGTTCCTGTCCGCGAACGGGCAGGCGCTGCAGGGCGGCACCGCGTTCAGCCGGCAGGCGTGGGTCGGGCTGCGCCAGGATGCGATCGGCACGCTCGGCCTCGGCCGGCAATACGACTCGTACACGGACATGCTCGGCGCCTATGTATCGAGCAACAACTGGGCGACGCCGTACGGCTCGCACCTCGGCGACGTCGACAACCTGAACGCCGCGTTCAACTTCAACAACGCGGTGAAGTTCACCAGCGCGGATTTCAACGGCCTGACGTTCGGCGGCACGTTCAGCTTCGGCGGCCAGGCCGGCGATTTTTCCGCGAAGCGCGGCTATGCGGTCGCCGCGACCTACACGCGTGCGCCGGTCGCGTTCTCGGTCGGCTATCTCGACCTGCACCAGCCGCTCGACGCGGCGCTCGGCGGCGCGAGCGGCTATATCGGCGACTTCGCGTGCAGCAACCCGGGCGCGATGTACTGCCTGCTGCAGGACGCCGGCTCGATGCGCGCGTTCGGCGCGGGCGGCTCGGTGACGCTCGGCGCGGCGACGCTCGCGCTGACCTACACGCACACGCGCCTCGGCGACAGCCGCTATTTCTCGACCGGCGCGCAGCCGCGCACGCAGGCGTTCACGTTCGACATCGGCGAATTGAACGTCACGTACATGTTCACGCCCGCGCTGCAAGGCGGCGTCGCGTACATCTTCAACGCCGCGCACACGGACGGCCGCGGCACGACGCGCTTTCACCAGGTCGACGTCGGCACGAACTACAGCCTGTCGAAGCGCACCGCGCTGTATGCGGTCGCGATCGGCCAGATCGCGAGCGGCACGGGGCTCGGCACCGACGCGAACGGCAATGCGGTGAACTACGCGCAGATTCCGGTGCTCGCGAACAGCAATTCGAGCCGGCAACTCGCGGTGATGGCCGGGATTCGCGTGAACTTCTGACGGCACGCACACGGTGGCACGGGCGGTGGGCGGGGCGGGCGGCCGCACCGTCGGCCGCTTTCGCCGCGTGCCACAAATTCTTAACGATCGACGTGAACAATGGCGTTCGCTTCAGGCCGCCCGAAGCGTCGCCCGCGTTGCACACGTGTGCAACGCCCGGCGGCTCGCCACCACGCCGATCGAGAGAGACCACATGACCCTGCTGAGCCGCCTGCGCGCGCTGTCCGCCGCCGTTGCGCTGTCCCTTGCCGCCTCGCACGCCTTCGCGGCGGACCTCGTCATCGCGGGCCGCGACGACATCTACGGCAAGGGGCTGGCCGACGCCGTCGCCGGCTTCACCAAGCTGCATCCGGGCACCGACATCGAGTTGCTCAAGCTGCCGAACGCGAACCTGTACCAGAAGCTGAAGCTGTCGATGCGCGAAGGCACCGGCACGTACGACCTCGTGATGATGGACGATACGTGGGCACCCGAATTCATCGGCAACGGCTGGCTGAAGCCGCTGCCGGCAGCGCTCGCCGACGCCGATCTCGTGCCGTCCGCGGTCGCGCTCGGCCGCAACGCGGCGGGCGCGCTGTACGCGCTGCCGATCGTCGGCAACGTCGAGATGTTCGCGTACCGGAAGGATCTGCTCGCGAAGTACCAGCTGCAGCCGCCGCGCAACTGGGACGACGTGCTGAAGATCGCGCAGACCATCGGCGGCGCGGACAAGAGCGTGTCGGGCGTCGTGTTCCGCGGCACCAAGGGCAACCCGGTCGTGACGGGCTTCCTGCCGATCCTGTGGGCCTACGGCGGCGACGTGTTCGACCGTGCCGGCAACGTGACGATCGATTCGCGTGAGTCGCAGGCCGCGCTCAAGACTTTCCTTGCGCTGAAGACCGCCGCGCCGAAGGACGTCGACGTGTACGGCGCCGCCGAGGTGCGCGACGCACTGCAGCGCGGCACGGCCGCGCAGTCGATCGAGGTGTGGCCGGCGTGGATCCCGGCGCTCGACGATCCGAAGCAGTCGCGCGTGGTCGGGCAGATCGCGCTGCAGCCGCCGCCCGGGCAGACGGCCGGCCCGGCGCCGATGCTCGGCATCTGGCAGATGGGCATTCCGAAGGATGCGCCGCACGCGAAGCTCGCGCAGGATTTTCTGGCCTACCTGAGCTCGCGCGACACGCAAACGCGTCTCGCCGGGATCGGCATTCCGCCGACGCGCCGCAGCGTGTTCGCCGATCCGGCGCTGGTGCGCCAGTACCGCTGGTACCCCGATCAGCTGAAGGCGCTCGAGGCCGGCCGTGCGCGGCCGCGCGTGAAGGACTGGCAGCAGGTCGAGAGCATTCTCGGCGACCAGCTGCAGCTCGCGCTGACCGGGCAGGCCGCTCCCGACGCCGCGCTGCGCCAGGCGCAGCAGAAGATCGCGCAGGCGATGGCCGCGGCCGGCAAGTGACGGCACGCCGCCACGCATCGTCCGGAAACCGCGCATGAAAGCCCTCGGCCGCAGCCTGCCGTTCGTCGCGCTGCTCGGGCCCGCGCTGCTGGTGCTGGCCGCGCTCGCGCTGTACCCCGTCGCGCAGGTGCTGATCGACTCGTTCTGCCAGGTCGACTATGCGGCCGGCCGGCGCGCGTTCATCGGGCTCGCGAATTATCGCGCGGTGCTCGGCGACGACGCGTTCGCGGCCGGTTTCGGCAACACGCTGCGCTTCACGATCGCGGCGTCGCTCGTCGAGGTCGGGCTCGGCTTCGGTCTCGCGCTGCTGTTCGTGCGCGCGTTTCCGGGGCGGCGCATTGCGCTGCCGCTCGCGATCCTGCCGATGATGCTGTCGACGCTCGTGTGCTCGGCGATCTGGCGCAACTGGCTCAACTTCGACGGCTTCCTGAACGCGCTGCTCGCCGCGTTCGGCGTCGAAGGCGTGCGCTGGCTGTCCGATCCGCATCTTGCGTTGTGGTCGCTCGCGCTCGTCGACGTGTGGCAGTGGACGCCGATGGCGTTCCTGATCGTGCTGGCCGGGCTGCAATCGATCCCGCAGGAACTGTACGAAGCCGCGCGCACCGACGGCGCGAGCGAATGGCAGTGCCTGCGCGACATCACGCTGCCGCTCGCGGCGCCGCAGATTGGCCTCGCGCTGCTGCTGCGCTCGATCGACACGTTCAAGCTGTTCGACAAGGTCTACGCGCTGACGGGCGGCGGCCCCGGCAACGCGACGCAGACGCTGTCGACCTACATCTACGACACGGGCTTCCGCTTCTTCAACGTCGGGCCGGCGAGCGCCGCGTCGGTGCTGATGCTCGCGGCGTCCGCGCTGCTCGTTTCGGGGTACGTATGGCAGACGGTTCGCAAGCGGCGCGCATGACGGCGCGATCCGCGTACCTCGCGCACGCGCGAAAGGGTGCCGCGTTCGCGCATGCCGCGCCGTGGGCGCTGCGCATCATTGCGCTCGCGCTGTTGTTGCTGCCGTGCCTGTGGATGGCCGGCGCGGCGTTCATGCCGACGCTCGAACGCCTCGATCATCCGCTACGGATCTGGCCGGCTGCACCGACGTTCGAGCATTTCGCGTCGGTGTGGTCGAACGGTATCGGCGCGCCGCTCGCCAATTCGCTGCTGGTCGGGTTCGGCACGACGCTGCTCGCGCTGACGCTCGCGTTTCCGGCCGCATACGCGCTCGTGCGGCTGCGGTTTCCGGCGCGGCTGGATGTGCTGTTCCTGATGCTCGTGCTGGCCTTGAAGCTGATGCCGCCGATCACGATCGCGGTGCCGCTGTTCGCGCTCGCGAAGCGGTTGCATCTGCTCGATTCGACGCTCGGGCTGATGCTTGCTTACCAGATCTACGCGCTGCCGATGGCGATCTGGATGCTGCTCGCGTTCGTGCGCGACGTGCCCGTCGAATACGAGGAGGCCGCGTGCATCGACGGCGCGGGGCTCGCGCGACGGCTCGTGCAGATCGTGTTGCCGCTGTGCGCGCCGGGGCTGATCGCGACCGCGATCTTCGTGTTCATCGCCGCATGGAACGAGTTCCTGATCGCGCTGCTGTTCGTGTCGACGCCGAGCCGCTTCACGCTGCCGCTCGCGATTGCCGGCTACGTGACGGAGAACGGCATCGACTGGGGCGACCTGATGAGCGCGGGGCTGCTGGCGTCGCTACCGACCCTTGCGGTGGCCGGCTACGTGCAGCGCTACCTGCTGCGCGGCTTCGCCGGCGGGCTGAAGTGACGCGACGCGTTACGCGCAGCTATGCCGCACCACGTGCGTAACCGGCACGACCCGCGTGCGCGAGGCGCCGTCGAACGTCTGGATCCGGTCGGCGAGCAGGTCGACGGCCGCGTGCGCGAGGCCTTGCGTGTCCTGGCGCAGCGTCGAGAGCCGGTAGGCGTCGTATGCGGCGGCGGGGATGTCGTCGAAGCCGATCACGCGCAGGTCGTCGGGCACGCGCAAGTCGAAGGCGTCGCGCGCGGCGTCGATCATGCCGAGCGCGAGCAGGTCGGACGAGCAGAACACACCGTCCGGCCGCTCGCCCGTCGCGAACAGTTGCCGTGCGGCGTCGAGGCCGCATGCATGCGTGTCGGAGTCCGTATCGATCACGCGGACGAGCGCCGCATCGTACGCGTCGCCGCATTGCAGCGCCTGCTCGAACGCATCCGCGCGCGCGCGTGCGCTGTAGCTCGCGGTGCGCGGCCCGACGAACGCGAGCCGGCGCGCGCCGGCCCGCACGAGCCGTTGCGCCGCATGGACGGCGCCCGCCGCGTTGTCGCTGACGACGACGTCCGCGCCCGGCAGGTTCGCTTCGCGGTTGATCATCACGACGGGAATCCGGTGGTCGAGATACTGCTGCGCGACCGACAGCGGCGGCGAAGCGGACGTCATCACCAGGCCCGCGATCCGGTAGCTGAGCAGCCGTTCCAGCGATTGCCGGACCTGATGCGGATCGTCCGCATTGGTCACGAGCGGCGTGAACGCGCGCTGCCCGAGCGCGGCCATCAGGTCCGACAGCAGCCGTGCGCGGAACGGATTCTCGAAACCGGCCGTCACGACGCCGATCATGCTGCTGCGCTGCGTGATCATGTCGCGCGCGATCAGGTTGACCTGGTAGCCGAGCGCACGCGCGGCCGCCATCACGCGTTCTCGCGTCTCGGGCGCGATGCTCGCCGTCGGCGAGAACGCGCGCGACACCGCGGAGCGCGACACGCCGGCCCGCACGGCGACATCCGACGCGGTCACCCACGTCTTTCTTTCCTTGTCAGTCATCGATTCATGATCCCTTCGCGACACGAAGCCTCCACGCCGCTGGCCGACTGGATGTCGGCGCTCGACGACGCGCGGCCGCTGCATACGCTGACCCTACCGGGCAGCCATGACACCTGTGCGTATACGGTCGACGATCCGCTCGTACGCACGCAGCGCGCGCCGCTCGATGCGCAGCTCGCGCATGGCGTGCGGCTGCTCGACATTCGCTGCCGGCACCGGGGCGATACGTTCGACATCCATCACGGCGGCATCGCGCTCGGCCTGTCGTTCGACGACGTGCTCGCGGACTGCACGCGCTTTCTCGATGCGCATCCGCGCGAATGCATCGTGATGTCGGTGAAGGACGAATGGCCCGCGCATGCGTGCACGCGCAGTTTCGACGCGACGTTCGATGCGCATTGCGCGCGGCATCCGCGGCTGCGCTGGCATGCGGGCCGCGCGCTGCCGGCGCTCGGTGACGTGCGCGGCGCGGTGGTGCTGTTGCGGCGGTTCCGCAGCAGCCGGCCGCTGGGCATCGACCTGACCGCGTGGCCCGACAATGCGACGTTTACGGTCGATCATCCGGATGCGGCGTTCGTGATCCAGGATGAATACCGTGTGCCTGTCGCCGGGTCGATCCACTACAAGTGGCGTGTGATCGATGCGCTGCTGAGCCGCATGCCGTCGCCGGAGAGCGGGCGCTGGGCGATCAATTTCTGCAGCGGCACGGGGATGGGCGCGAATCCGTCGGTGGTCGCGCGCGGCGACGGCAGGGTAGTCGGGATTCAGGCGCGGCTCGCGGCGCGGTTGCGCGAAGCGCGCGGGCCGTGCGGTGCGATGCTGCTCGACTTCTGCGACGACGATGACTGGGCGTTGGTGCGGGCGCTGGTCGAGTGTAATGAGGATGGGCCCGTGGTGGGTGGCAGGCGCAGGCTAATGGGTTGTTAGCGCATTCGCATTGAAGACCGCGAACTCGCCGACAGTCAGGACCCAACCTTCCCAACCATGGATCGGAATGCGATGACGCTCGCAATAGTCAATGCATTCGAGCGCGGCGTCGAGCGGAAGCACGATCTCGCGACGAGAAATCGACAGTGCGGCAAGTGCCGCGGGAATTTTCTCGAGTTGCGGCATTGCAGGTCTACGGAGAACGGGATGGTGTGCGATCGACGGACTACCGCGTCGCGATCGCCACCGCCGCACCCGCCATCGCGGTCGCGCTCGTGCGGTTCGCGACCCGCTTCGCGCGTGCCGACGTCAGAAATGCGCGCGCACGCACCGCGAGCAGCGACCAGAAGCAGTCGGCGAGGATCAGGATCGCGAGCATCGTGCCGACCAGCTCGGCCCACGCGAGCACACCGACATGCGTCAGATCGACGATCGTCGGCAGCAGCGCGAGATAGAACAGCATGATCTTCGGGTTGCCGAGCGTGACCAGCGTGCCCGCGACGAACATGCGCCACGGCGACTGCCCGCGCGGCAGGTCGCCGGCCTGCGTGTCGGTCGGCGCGGTCCACATCTTCCACGCGAGGAACAGCAGGTACGCGACGCCGAGCAGCTTCAGCACGAGCAGGCCCGTCTCGAACGTGCGTGCGAACGCCGACAGCCCGGCCACCGCCAGCGTGAGCCACAGCGCCTCGCCGATCCACATCGCGGCGAGGAACGGCAGCACGTCCCGCACGCCGTTCGTCAGCACGCGCGCGACGAGCGCGGCGACGCTCGGGCCGGGCGTGCCGGCGGTGACGAGCAGGGCGATGGCGAACACGGCGAGCGCGGACAGCGTCATGGCGAACCTCGTGGGCAAGGCGTTCGAAAGGTATGAAGTTTCGATTATAGTGACGGCCGTTCCTGCCTGCCTACCTCGTCGTGATGACAGTATCGATCCGGATTCGTCCCGCCACGCGGGAAGACGCGGCCGCGATGGCCGCCGTGGAAGTGGCCGCCGCGCAGCGCTTTCGCGACATCGGCATGTCCGACATCGCCGAAGGCGAGCCGACCGATGCGGCCGACGTGCTCGCACGCATCGACGACGGCCGCGCGTATGTGGCGACGGACGAAGCGGGGGCCTGCGTGGGTTTCGCGTTCTACCGGCTGCTCGATGCGCAGCGGCTTTATCTGGAGGAGCTGGACGTCGCGCCGTCGCATGCGGGGCAGCGGATCGGCGCGCGCCTGATCGATCGGATCATGACGCGCGCCGCGCAAGACGGCATCGCGCAGGTCGTGCTGTCGACGTTTCGCGACGCGCCGTGGAATGCGCCGTACTACGCGCGCCTGGGCTTCGACATCATCGACGACGCATCGCTCGACGACACGCTGCATGCGGTCCGCGCGCATCACGTCGCACGCGGGCTCGACGAGACGCAGCGCGTGTTCATGCGCGCGGACGTGCGCGCATGAACGTGCCGCCGGCCGTCAGGCCGCGTCGCTGAGCGCCGGGTAGTCGGTGTAACCCGTCTCGCCTTCGGCGTAGAACGTCTCCGGCACCGGCTTGTTCAGCGGTGCGCCGAGTTCGAGTCGACGCGGCAGGTCCGGATTCGCGATGAACAGCTTGCCCCACGCGATCGCGTCGGCGTGGCCGCTTGCGAGCGTGTCCTGCGCCGATTCGAGCGTGAACTGCTCGTTCGCGATCAGCGGGCCGCCGAACGCCTCCTTCAGACGCGGGCTCAGCTGGTCGCCCGAATACGATTCACGCGTGAAGATGAACGCGATCTTGCGGCGGCCGAGTTCGCGTGCGACGTAGCCGAACGTCGCGGCCGGATCGGAATCGCCCATCGTGTGCGCGTCGCCGCGCGGTGCGAGGTGCACGCCGACACGGCCCGCGCCCCACACGTCGATCGCCGCGTCGACCACTTCGAGCAGCAGGCGCGCGCGGTTCTCGATCGGGCCGCCGTACGCGTCGGTGCGCAGGTTGGTGCTGTCCTGCAGGAACTGATCGAGCAGGTAGCCGTTCGCGCCGTGGATCTCGACGCCGTCGAAGCCCGCCTTCTTCGCGTTTTCCGCGCCCCTGCGGTACGCGGCGACGATACCCGGAATTTCATCGATGTCGAGCGCGCGCGGCGTCACGTACGGACGCGGCGGCCGCACGAGGCTCACGTGACCGCCCGCGGCGATCGCGCTCGGCGCGACCGGCAGGTCGCCGTCCAGGAACACCGGATCGGAAATCCGGCCGACGTGCCAGAGCTGCAGCACGATGCGGCCGCCCGCCGCGTGCACGGCCTGCGTCACGCGCTTCCAGCCTTCCACCTGCTCGTCGGACCAGATGCCCGGCGTGTCCGCGTAGCCGACGCCCTGCGGCGTGACCGAAGTCGCTTCGCTGATGATCAGGCCGGCCGATGCGCGCTCGGCGTAATAGCGGGCCATCAGGTCGTTGGGCACGCGCGCGCTGCCGGCGCGGGCACGGGTGAGCGGCGCCATCACGACGCGGTTCGGTAGAGTCAGGTCGCCGAGGGTAACGGGATCGAACAGGGTAGGCATGGAGATAACCTCTTCACGAAAGGCGGGATGGCCGTCGCGTCGTGCGCGACGGGTGGCCCGCATGGCCTGGGTCAGAGTTCGCGACGCAGGGCGTCGAGAAATGCGTCGATGACGGCCTCGTTGCGCTGGAAGAACGCCCACTGGCCGATCCGCGTCGACGTCACGAGCCCCGCGCGCTGCAGCGTCGCGAGGTGCGCGGAAACCGTCGACTGCGACAGCCCGCAGCGCGCGTCGATCTGCCCGGCGCAGACGCCGTGGTCGTACGGCAGCGTCTGCTCCGGGAAATGCGCGCCCGGCGTTTTCAGCCAGACGAGGATTTCCCGGCGCACGGGGTTCGAGAGCGCTTTCAGGATCGCGTCGATGTCGAGTTCGGTCGGCATGGAAGGGCGTGGTGTTCTGGGCATACGGGTATCGTCGATGGGCGAATCATATATCGGAAAATAACGATACATGTGAAGGCACTGATGGAAGTGGGGTTGTTGGTCGGTCGGACTTCAGCGCGTCACCCGTTCCCGTACTGCGCGAACAGCCACCGCCGCATCGCATCGAGCGCTTCCGAGTGCGCACTGGCCTGCGGAAAGACGACGTAAAACCCGAGCGACATTGGAAACGAAAAATCGAACACGCGCCGCAGTCGGCCATCCGCGATATCGCGTTCGACCAGCGGCTCGCTGGTCAGCGCGATGCCCTGGCCGGCGACCGCGGCGTCGATCGCGAGCAGCGACTGGCTGAACCGCGGCCCCTTGGTCGGATCGGCCCGGCCTTTGCCGCCGAGCTTGTCGATGAACTCGGGCCACAGATCGTGCGCGTCGTGCAACAGCACATGCTTTGCGAGGTCCGCGGGCGTCCGGATCGGCGAGCCGCTGTCGAGCAGTTTCGGGCTGGCGACGGCAAAGATGTCGAGCGGAAACAGCAACTCGGCGACCAGGCCGGCCGGGAACGGCGGCTTGCTCAGTCGAATCGCGATGTCGACGCCGTCGGCCCGGAACGACGCAAGCCTTTCGTCGGCGATCACGCGCACTTCGATGTCGGGATGCAGCCGGCCGAAGTCCGACAGGCGCGGAATCAGCCACTTCGACGCGAACGACGGCGTCGTGCTGACCGCCAGAACCGTCGGGCGCTGCCCGAGCGCGTCCGTGGCGTCGGAGATGATCTGCAGCGCACGCTGGACCGACGAAAAATACTCGAGCCCTTCGCGCGTCAGCGCCAGCCCCCTGGGCAGCCGCCGGAACAGCTGAACCTCCACGACGTCCTCCAGATGCCTGACCTGTTGCGCCACCGCGCCCTGGGTCACGCCGAGTTCGTCGGCGGCCAGCCGGAAATTGAGGTGTCGCGCGGCGGCCTCGAACGCGCGAAGCGCATTGAGCGGCGGGAACCGGCGGGTACGCGATAGCGCCTTCATGCAGTAGAAATTCTACAGTGTGGGTGGAGAAATCATGGTTCGACAAGCCGATTATAGAGTCCTACAGTGCTGCGATAGACGATGATCGCGGCGCTGCGCCGACCCATTCAGGAGAACAGCATGACTGTAGAGAAAGTGGCTTTGGTGACGGCGGCGGGCAAGGGCATGGGCGCCGCGATCGCGCGGGATCTCGCGGGCAACGGTTATCGCGTCGCGCTGATGTCGCCGTCCGGCAGCGCGGTCGAACTGGCGAAGGAACTCGGCGGGTTCGGCGTGGCGGGGTCGGTCACCGAAGACGCCGACATCGCGCGCTTCGTGAACGAGACGCTCGCGAAGTACGGCCGTATCGATGCGGTCGTCAACAATACCGGGCATCCGCCGAAGGGCGACCTGCTCTCGATCGACGACGACAAATGGCACGAAGGGCTCGACCTGATCGTGCTCAACGTCGCGCGCGTGCTGCGCCGCGTGACGCCGGTCTTCCTGAAGCAGGGCGGCGGCGCGGTGGTCAACATCTCGAGCTTCGCGGCCGACGCGCCCGAGCAGGCGATGCCGGTGTCGTCCGCGCTGCGCGCGGCGCTCAGTGCCTTCACGCGCCTGTACGCCGACCGGTACGCGAAGGACAACATCCGCATCAATTCGGTGCTGCCCGGCTTCATCGACAGCTGGCCGGAGACGCCCGAGATCGTGGCCCGCATTCCGGCCGGCCGTTTCGGCAAGACACAGGAGATCGCGCAGACCGTGACGTTCCTGCTGTCGGAAGGCGCCGGCTACATCACCGGGCAGAACATTCGCGTCGACGGCGGCATCGTCCGCGCGCTTTAAGCCGGTGCCGGACAGGGCGGTGCGCGCGGACGTTGCGCCGGCTGCCTCAGTTGTGCCGTTCGCCGATCCGGTTCTCCTCCGGGCTCCAGACGCTGAGCCCTTCCGTCGGGTCCATCGGCTGATCCCACGGCCGCGCGGCGATCGCCTGCATCGTCGCGTCGAACCCGGCCTGCCGGCGCGCCGCGATGCCGTCCGGCGTGAAATCGATGTCCTTCCATTGATCGTCGCCGTCGAGCCGCGGCGCCGCGAGCTTGATCACGTGCATCGTCGTCTGGCATCCCCACGCGGCGAGCGCCTGCACGTCGGCCGACGTGCGCTCCGCCTCCGGCAGCCGCATCACCAGTTCCTTGATCACGTGGCGCAGCCGGTGAATCTGCTGTTGCCGCGCGATGTTGCCGTCCGTGCGGCTCGCGTACTGGATGTCCTTCTGCCGCTCCGACACCTGCCAGATGCTTTGCGGCTCGGGCCCGACCGGATTCCACATCTGCACCGAGAAGATGATCGAGCTGCGGCGCGGCGCATCGTCGAGCACGACCTCGACCGGCGTATTCGAATAGATGCCGCCGTCCCAGTAGGGTGCGCCGTCGATCCGCACGGCCGGGAACGCGGGCGGCAGCGCGCCCGAGCCCATCACGTGGTCGAGGTCGAGCGGCCGGTCGCGCGAATCGAAATAGCGCATCGTGCCGGTGCACGCGTTGACCGCGCCGACGGTCAGTCGCGGCCGGCACGCATTCAGCAGATCGAGGTCGATCAGCGACGCGAGCGTGTCGCGCAGCGGTTCGACCACGTAGTACGACGCGTGCTCGACGCCGACCCGCGCGAGCGGCCCGAGCCACGCGGCGGGATTCGGCCGGAAGAATCCCGTGAGGCCCGCGCCGATCACCGCGAGTTCCGAGCCGATCTTGTCCCAGGTCGTCGGGAAGCCCGGCACGGTCACGGCGGGCCGTTCGGTGACGTGGCGCCAGAATTCGGCCATTCGCTGCGCGCGGTGCGCGGGCGCGTTGCCGGCGATCAGCGCCGCGTTGATCGCGCCGATCGACGTGCCGATCACCCAGTCGGGCTGGATGCCCGCCGCGTCCATCGCCTCGAATACGCCGAGCTGGTATGCGCCCAGTGCGCCGCCGCCCTGGAGCACGAGCACGACCTGCCCGGGTAGCTTCGGGTGTGCGGGTTGACTTGCCGTCATCGCTTGCCTCGTGGTCGGTGACGGCCGGCGGGGGCCGGCCGGTTGGAACCAGTGTAGGCGATCGGCGGGCGTCGCTCCGCGGTGCCGGACCTTCGCGCGCGTGGCGCGGCGCGCCGCGCCGCATCATTCCACGGTGATGGTCTCCTTCATGTACGGATGAATCCCGCAGAACACCTTGTAGACCCCCGGCTTGTCGAAGCGGAACGAGTAGGTCTCGTCCTGGTCGAGTGCATTCGAATGGAAGATGCCCGCGTCGTTGACGACGGTATGCGGTTCCGCGTCGAGGTTCTTCCACGTGACCGTCGTGCCGGCCTTGATCGTGGTCGACATCGGCGAAAACATGAAGTTGTGGATCGTCACGAGCGGGCCGGCCGGGGGTTGCGCGAATGCGGCGAGCGGCGTGCCGGCGGCGGCCGCGCACAGGGTCAGCGCCGCCAGCAGCGTCGAGGGCTTGAGGATGGTCATGTCGGTCTCCTTGCGTAGCGGAATCGGGCGAGGGATCAGGCCAGCGTCGTGTCGCGCAGCGACGCCGCCACGGGATGGCCGGCGAAGTCGACGGTCGTCACGCCGAGCATCGCGGGCAGCCGGTCGCGCGGCACGGTGAGCGGCACCGGGCCGGGGCCGTTGCCGGCGGTCGGCTGCGGGAACGCGGTGGAGCGCGCGGTGTGGAACGTCACGTTGCCTTCGACCTTCGACACGATCTGGTGAATGTGCCCGTTCAGCACGGTGACCGAGCCGAAGCGGCGCAGCAGCGCCATCGTCTGAGGTGCGTCGCCGGTGCCCCAGCCCCACGGCTCGTAGATGGTCCACATCGGCATGTGCGAGAACACGACGATCGGCGTGCTCGACGATTGCCCCTTCAGATCCTGCGCGAGCCACGCGAGCTGCTCGTCGCCGAAGCTGCCGAGCCCGTTCGGCTTGAAGTGCATCACGTTGACGAGCGCGACGAAGTGCACGCCCGCGTGATCGAAGCTGTAGTAGCCGCGGTTGTCCGACGCCTTGCCGAAGCGGCTGAAATATTCGGCACCCGAGCCGTCGGTCACGTCGTGTTCGCCGGGCACCGTATGCAGCTCCGGCACGCGCAGCGCGGACAGCAGCTGCGACGCCTGGTCGAACTCCGCTGCCTTGGACAGGTGCGTGATGTCGCCGGTATGGATCGCGAGCGCGGGCGTGGCAGGCATCGCGTTGACGAGCTCGATGGTCTGCCGCAGCGTGGCCGCGACGTCGGGATTCGCGTCCTTGTTGAAGCCGATGTGCGTGTCGCTGATCTGCACGAACAGCGGCCGGCCCTTGTCCGCGGGGAGTGCGGCGCCGCTTTGCGCGAGCGCGAGGTCGAACGGCGTCAGGATGCCGCCCGACAGTGTAAACAGCGTGCCGAGGCCGCCGAACGCCATGCATTGCAGGGCCTTGCGACGCGACGGGCGGGTGGGATTCGATGAAGACATGTGAGCCTCGCATTCGTGTGACGGAACCGGACGGCCGGATCGTCCTGGAATAAGCCGGCGCCTTCGTATGCCATACCGCTGCGGCGGCGGATTTATTCCCGCGCGTTGCGAGGTTGCTCGCGGCTTGCGGCGCAATGACCGACCACCGGCGGATGACCTGTCAATGTCCTGTAAGTGACACGTCACGTTTGCGTCATGTCCGCCCGATAGCCTGCGACACCGAATCACTTCTCCGGAGCCCCTCATGCCGAATCTCGCGGCAACGGAAACCAGCGGTGCGGGCGGTCATCGCACGCGCACCATCGGCTTCGCGCCGTTCGTGCCGATCGTTGCCTGCGGCATCGTCTATGTCGGCGTTCACCTGAGCGCGGATCCCGGTCCGGTCAAGGAAGGTTCGGTCCTGCCGATCATGCTGCCCGCCGTCGCGCGGGTGCTGGTCTTGCCTGCGTCGATCGCGCGTTCGGCGGTCCTGTGCCGGGCCCGCCACAAGCCGTTCTGAGCCGCGCCGGCTAACGGCGCATCCGGCCGCGCGTCACGCGGCCGATCCCATCGATTTTCAATTCGACCAAGACGCTACCGATGGATATCAGTTTCTTCGATCCGAATCGCACCGCCAACGCGTCCGCGTGGCGCGTGCTCCCCAACCGCTGGGATGCGGTCGCGTTTCCGCTGATCATCGGCATACTCGCAATGGCGATCGTTGGCTTTCATCAGACGATGGCGCCGATCGCCGTGCTGCAGACGCAGAAGATCTCGCTCGATCCGTCGAACCTGCCCGAATACGCGTTGCGCACCACGCTGCGGATGCTCGCCGCGATGGTCGCGTCGCTCGCGTTCAC